>CBCPMX010000082.1:0-7383 GCA_965120355.1 uncultured Oscillospiraceae bacterium | reverse complement strand
GTTTCCCGCGGAAAAAGGGTGGGCATTTCTGCCCACCCTCTTATGAAACAATCTCTTAGCCGAAGTACCGGTCCAGCAGGCCCTTCAGAGCCTTGCCATGGCGGGCCTCGTCGCGAGCCATCTCATGGACGGTGTCGTGGATGGCGTCCAGGCCATTCTTCTTGGCGCAGGTGGCCAGATCCACCTTGCCCTGGGTAGCGCCGAACTCGCAGTCCACACGCCAGGCCAGGTTGGCCTTGGTGTCGGCCTTCATGTTGGGCTCCAGATCCTCGCCCAGCAGCTCGGCGAACTTGGAGGCGTGCTCGGCCTCCTCATAGGCGGCCTTCTCCCAATACAGGCCGATCTCGGGATAGCCCTCGCGGTGGGCAATGCGGGCCATGCACAGGTACATGCCGACTTCGGAGCACTCGGCGTCAAAGTTGGCCTTCAGCTGCTCCAGAATATACGCCTTGTCCTCGGCGCTGACAGCGTCGTTATTCTTGACGGTCTTGGCATAGACGCCATATTCATGCTCAGCGGCCAGGGTCATCTCGCCGGTCTGCTCGATGAACTTGCTGCCGGGGACACCGCACAGGGGGCACTTCTCAGGGGGCTGCTCGCCTTCGTGGACATAACCGCAAACGGGGCAAATAAACTTTTTCATAATGTTTGACCTCCAAAAAATAATACTTCAGGGTTGACAGTTTGGACAGCGCCCTAAGAAGGAAAGGCGATGACCAGTCACTGTGCTTCCGGTGACCTGTGCCACCTGGCGCTCCAGCGCCTCCACAGGGTCGGGGAGTTCCACATCCCGGACCGTGCCGCAGCATTCGCAGATAAAGTGGATATGGGGTTCCACATGATGATCGAACCGTTCCTGCCCGTCCACCACACCTACGGAAATGATCGTACCCTCGTTTTTGAACATGGTCAGGTTCCGATATACAGTGCCCAGACTCAGGTCGGGGATGCGCGGCTTCAGCTGCGCATAGACCCATTCGGCGCTGGGATGGGTGTCGGTGGAGCGGATGCATTCCAGGATCGCCTCGCGCTTGCGGCTGTATTTTCTCGTCTTTTCCATAATAGGCGTCTCCCTTGAAACTATAAATGATAATTATTATCATTTACGGTTGCATTGTAGCACACCTCCTTCTGTTTGTAAAGAGGTTTTTGCGAATTTTTTTGAAAAAAATTTTTTCGCCGGACGGCTGGGCGCGGAAAGTGCGGTAAATTCCTGCCGGAAAGCGAAAAATGTCCTTGACACAGAGGGAAAATATACAGTATAATAGCCTGAACGCGGCCCAGTTTTCGGGGGGTTGCGCCTGATTTTACACGCTGCGGCTGTTTTACAGCTGTTGAGCATATTCTTTTAGGAGGTGTACAGAATGCTGCGTACCTATCAGCCCAAGAAGCGCCACAGATCCAAGGTCCATGGTTTCAGAAAGAGAATGGCTACCGCCAACGGCCGGAAGGTTCTCTCCCGCCGCCGTAACAAAGGCCGCGCCCGTCTGACCCACTGATCTGGCGTTTGGATCGCCTGGTCTGGAGCGCCCCGTGGGGCGGCCAGTCAGATGCAGCGACCTACCTGGAAGAGATTCGTTGATTCATGGGGTGAATGGAGTGTTCTCTGTTCGCCCCATCCGTTTAGGAGGCAGAAACGTGCAGTTTTCCGGCTCGCTGAAAGAAAATCATCTGTTTCGCCGGCTCTATTCCCGCGGCAGGCATGAAGCCAACCGGTATCTGGTGGTGTATTGCCGGAAAAACGGACTCAAGCGCAATCGGGTGGGCGTCACTGTCAGCGCCAAAATGGGCCATGCAGTGCGCCGGAACCGGATGCGCCGCCGCCTGCGGGAGATTTACCGGCTGCATGAAACGCAGTTCCTGCCAGGCTATGACATCGTGGTGGTGGCCCGAAGCCGGGGCATGGAGGCCAGCTATCAACAGTTGGAGCGGGCCTATCTGTCTTTGGCGGACCGGCTGCATCTGCTGCGAAAGGATGGCGAGGATCATGATGAAAACGCTGATTCTTAAGATGATCCGGTTTTACCGGAAACGGATCTCTCCCGGCCGCCCTCCCTGCTGCCGGTTTGTGCCCACCTGCTCCCAGTATGCGCTGGAGGCGGTGGAAAAGTACGGTGCGCTGAAGGGCGGATGGCTTGCCCTGCGCCGCCTGCTGCGGTGCAATCCCTTTTATAAAGGGGATCTCTACGACCCGGTCCCGTGACCGCAAGACCATTTCGGGCGCGCTGGATGCGCCCGCCCTGGAGGAACTTCAATGAATCCATTTAAAATCCTGATCATGCAGCCCGCCGGCTGGCTGCTGCGCCAGCTGTATCTGCTGGTGGGCAACTATGGCGCGGCGCTGATTATCTTCTCCATCGCCATCAAGCTGATCCTGCTGCCTCTGAGCGCCAAGAGCAAGAAGAGCATGATGAAGATGACCCGTATGTCTCCCAAACTCAAGGCGCTGGAGAAAAAGTACGGCGATGACAAGGTAAAATATCAAAACGCCGTGGCGCAGCTTTATAAGGACGAGAACATCAGCCCCATGGGCGGCTGCCTGTGGAGCTTTGTCCCGCTGCTGATCCTGTGGCCGATGTACTACGTCATCAAAGAGCCGCTGACCTATATTCTGGGCATGTCCGCCGACCAGGTCAGCCTGATCCAGGAAACGTTGACCAATCTGGGCGTCAGCTTTGAGGGGATCAACACCTATTATCTCGAAGTCCATATGGCAGGCTATATCCATCAGTTCTATGACCAGCTGCAGGCGGTCATCCCGGAGCTGATCGACATGAACTTCAGCTTCCTGGGCATCAATCTGGCGGCGCAGCCCTCGTTCTCCATCTGGAACGCCGAAGTGCTGGACTGGGCGACGGTGGGGCTGTGGCTGCTGCCCATTCTCTCCGGCGTGTTTAACTTCCTGTCTTCGTTCCTGAGTCAGAAACTTAACAGCTCTGTGGCCACCGACGACAAAGGACAGGTGGACAAAGAGGCTGCGCAGGCCAACAGCACCATGAAGGGGATGCTGTGGATGATGCCGCTGATCTCCATTTGGATTGGGTATTCCGTCCCCGGCGGCCTGAGTATCTACTGGATTACGCAGTCTGTCACCAGCTTTGTCCAGGAATTCTTCCTGACCAAGCACTATCGGAAGGTCTATGACGCGGAGGATGCCGTCAAAGCAGCCCTGGCCGCCGAGCAAGAGGCCATCGAGGCGGAAAAGGAACGCCAGCGCGAAGAGCGCCGGAAGCTGGCGCCGCAGGAGGGCATGAATCCCAACACCAGTAAGCGGAAGCTCAAAAATCAGCAGAAGGCCCAGGAGAACACCTCCACTGAGGGGAAGTGGTCCGCCGAAGAGCGGGCCAGGCGGGAGGCTGAGCGTGCCGCCGCCGACACGGCCCCCGGTACGGCCTTCTCCGGTGATCCGGAGCGGCCCTATGCCCGTGGCCGGGCCTATAAACCCAACCGCTATGGCCGGAATACCATGGAGCAGGCGGAGAGCGCGCCGTCCGCTCCGCCGGAGGCCCAGGAAACGCCCGGCGCCCCGAAGCTGTCTGAGCCGGCGCTGTCCGAACCGAAGCTGTCCGACGCACCGGAACTGTCCGGGCCGGCCGTGACGCCGAACGCACCGGAGACGGCGGATACGCCGGATTCCAAGCAGACGGAAGAATAAGGAGACAGTCACATGGAAAAGTTTGAAATCTTCACCGGCAAGACCATTGAACTTGCGGTGGAAAATGCGCTGAAGCAGTTGAATATGGATCGGGACAGCGTCTCTGTGGAGGTGCTGGAGAATCCCAAAAGCGGGTTCCTGGGCATTTTTGGCGTGGCCCCGGCCAAAATCAAGGTGACCTTTGAAGCGCCCGATGAGGAGGAGCCGGCGGTGAAGCCCGCCCTTTCCTCCGCCTCCCGTACATACACGCCGCCCCAAAAGCCCAAGGCAGACAAGCCTGCGCAGGCGCCCAAGGCTGCTCCGGCGGAAAAATCTGCACCTGCGAAACGGCAGGAAAGACAGGACACCGCCCAGCACCGCCCTGCTGCGCCCCGGCAGGACAAGCCCAAAGCCGCCAAAACGCCCCGGCCGGAGCCGGTGGCCGCCGAGCCTGCGGAACCAAAGGTTTACCCTGTGGCAGAGCCCGGCTCTGTGGAGGAGCGGATTGAAATCTTCCTGAAGGGCCTGCTGGAGCACATGGGGTCCGACGCTGTACCCCATGCCGTCAAGCAGGAGGACGATACCTATCAGGTGGACCTGGTGGGACAGCATCTGGGCGTCCTCATTGGCCGCCGCGGCGAAACCCTCAACGCGATCCAGCATATCACCAACTATTCCGTCAACCGTGGAAATGCCAAGCGCGTGCGCATCAATGTGGACGCCGAGGGCTACCGCCTGAAGCGGGAACAGTCTCTGCAGCGCCTGGCCACCAAGGTGGCGGGGAAGGTGGTTAAGTACCGCCGCAACATGACGTTGGAGCCCATGAACGCCTATGAACGCCATGTGATCCATGCCGCGCTGCAGGATTACCCCGATGTGACCACCTATTCCACTGGTACGGAGCCCAACCGCCGGGTTGTGGTGGCCTACAGCCGGTTCAAGAATTCCCAGCAGTGAGCGCCTGCGTGGAGCCGGTACGCGGACCAGACAAGTTTTAGCAGTTCCAAGTTCAGAGGCAAGGAGGCCGCCGCGGGGGATCCCTCTGCGGCGGCTTTTCATGCCAATTCCAATGGAAGTTACGCAGTGCGCTGCGGAGTTGGCCGGCCAAGCGGTGGAAATCAGGGAAAGCTTGCCCGGACTTTCCCGTAAAACAGTGGAAATCTTCCGGCAAATGTGTTACACTAAGTCCTGTGAAAACGTCCGGCGGCGGGCCGCGCGGCTTGCAGTTCCGGCGCGATTTTATACGACGATGGAGGCTGTCCCATGTAATACCGACGCTGTTTCCCTGAATGGCAGATTTTTCAGGAACCGCTGAACAACGCCCGATTGGCCTTGCCTGAGCACGGATTGGGCTGCGCAGTTTGCGTTTGATAAAGCGCGGTCCATCAGGAATTCTCCGCTTTTATTTTGAAACAGACGAGCCAGCTGCTTTTCCCGGTTGTTTCCGCGAGTTTCTTCTGCAATGCGCGATACTATATAGATGGAGTGAACCACATGTCTGATTTGGAAAAAGAGATCAGCCGGCGCCGCACCTTCGCGATTATTTCGCACCCTGACGCCGGCAAAACGACCCTGACGGAAAAATTCCTGCTCTATGGCGGCGCCATCGCCCAGGCCGGCGCGGTGAAGGGCAAAAAAAATACCCGCGCCGCCACCTCCGACTGGATGGAGATCGAAAAGCAGCGCGGTATTTCCGTCACTTCCTCGGTCATGCAGTTTCAATATGAGGGCTACTGCGTCAATATTCTGGATACCCCCGGGCACCAGGACTTTTCCGAGGACACCTACCGCACCCTCATGGCGGCGGATTCCGCTGTCATGGTCATCGACGGGGCCAAGGGTGTGGAGCCCCAGACCCGTAAGCTTTTCAAGGTCTGCGCCATGCGCCGCATCCCCATTTTCACCTTTATCAACAAAATGGACCGGGAGGCCAAGGACCCCTTCGACCTGTGCGAAGAGCTCGAGCACGAGCTGGGCATCGCTACCTGCCCCATCAACTGGCCCATCGGCTCCGGCAAGGAGTTTCAGGGCGTCTACGACCGGCAGAAGAGCCAGATCCTCTTCTTCTCCGGCACCGACCGCAAGCAGAAGGCCGCCAAACTGGAAATCGATCTGGATGATCCCCAGGTGGGCGATATCATCGGTCCCGCGCGCCATCAACAGCTCCAGGAAGAGGTGGAGCTGCTGGGGGCCGGGCAGGAGTTCGATCTGGATGCGGTGCGGGCGGGGCAGCTGAGCCCCGTGTTTTTCGGTTCCGCCCTGACCAATTTCGGCGTGGAGCCGTTCCTGGAGGAGTTTTTAAAAATGACGCCGCCGCCCCTGCCGCGGGAGTCCGACGCCGGTGTCATCGATTCGTTTGACCCCGAGTTTTCCGCGTTTGTGTTTAAAATTCAGGCCAACATGAACAAAGCCCACCGGGACCGCATTGCCTTTTTACGGGTGTGCAGCGGGCGGTTCGACCGGGAAAAAGAGGTCTATCACGTCCAGGGGGGCAAAAAGCTGCGGCTGAGCCAGCCCCAGCAGCTCATGGCCCAGGACCGGGAGATCATTGACGAGGCCTATGCCGGCGACATCATCGGCGTCTTTGACCCCGGCATCTTCTCCATCGGCGACACCATCACCGTCCCCGGCAAAAAGTTTCGCTACGCCGGCATTCCCACCTTTGCCCCGGAGCATTTCAGCCGGGTCAGCCCCATGGACACCATGAAACGCAAGCAGTTCATCAAAGGCACTGAGCAGATCGCCCAGGAGGGCGCCATCCAGATTTTCAAAACCCCCAATACCGGCATGGAAGAGGTCATTGTGGGCGTGGTAGGCACGCTGCAATTCGACGTCTTTGAATACCGGATGCGCAGCGAATACGGCGTGGATCTGCGGATGGCGGGCCTGCCCTATCAATACCTGCGCTTTATTGAGGAATGTCCGGTGGACGATCCAAAGGATCTGAATCTGACTTCTGACTGCGAGCTGCTGGAGGACTACAAGGGCCGGAACCTGCTGGTATTTTCGTCCTATTGGAGCATCAATTTTATCACAGAGCGAAATAAGGGACTTGTTCTTTCGGAAGTTGCGAACTGGTGATTTTATGAAGAGGGCGGCGAGCCGGCCTCGGTTTCCTGCTTTTTTGGGGAAAAAGCTCGCGCTGTGCCCGGCAAGCAGAAATTCCCCCTTGACGGGGCGGCGCAGGGCGGTTACAATAGGCGCATACACGAAACTGACAATTTTTTTAATGACAATCAGAAATTTGAAGACGCCCGGCGGCGGGACGGAACAGGGACTGGCGCAGCGGCAGATCTGGAAATGAAATTTTACATTTTGAATCATTCATCATCCGAAATCCCGGCTTTCGTGAGACAATATGGATAAAAGAATCAAAGGAAGTGAAAAAACCGTTGCAATTGTCCGCCGTTGGTGTTATAATGTCCGTAACTTGAATCCACAGCGTACACATGCGCCATCCGTTTTGGGCCGTTCCTATCAAGGAGAAACGGGGCCTCTGGCGGCCATGCGGCGCTTCTTGCAAGACTTCCTGTGCAGAGCTTGCGCAAGATACGGGGCACCGCTGTGCAGCGCGTTGGGATTCATGCGGCGGCCGGCCTTCCGGCTTTTCTATATCCCGCAACGGCGTGGGGAGGCAGGGCACAGGGCACCGCTGCGTGGATTTTTCAGGGTGTCGCTGAAAGAACCAGCTTGGCGAATGGAATTGCCGGCGGTGAAGCTTTCGGAGACGCCTTTATTTATTCAATATC
>CBCPMX010000081.1:0-5374 GCA_965120355.1 uncultured Oscillospiraceae bacterium | reverse complement strand
AGTGTGCCTGCTTCCTCAAGTGCATTCTAACAAATTACGACTGGCTGCGCCAGAGGTGCCTGTGTTTCATTCCCTTTGGTGCCTTGGAGCGCAGCGGAAAGGAATGGTCATAACCATGACAAACTTAGAACTGAGTGTTCCCTGTCTGTTCGGGCTTGAAGGACTTGTGGCCAGCGAGCTGCGGCGCATGGACATGTCCGATGTTCATGCTGAAAACGGTCGGGTTCTGTTTACGGGCACGGCGCTGGACATCGCCCGGGCCAATATCCGCCTGCGCATGGGCGAACGGGTACTGCTGCGGCTGGGCGCCTTTCCGGCCCGCACCTTTGAAGAACTGTTTCAGGGCGTCCAGGCCCTGCCGCTGGAGGCATACATTCCCCGAGACGGCCAATTTCCCGTCAAGGGGCACTGTCTCAATTCTCAGCTGCACTCCGTCCCCGACTGTCAGGCCATTATCAAAAAGGCCGCGTCGGTGCGGTTGGGCCGGAAATATGGCCTGCAATGGCTGCCGGAAACCGGGCAGAAATACCAGATTCAGTTCTCCATTATGAAGGACCAGGCAGAAATTTTTCTGGATACCTCTGGCGCGGGCCTGCACAAGCGCGGCTACCGTGCTGCCGGCAACGACGCGCCCCTGCGGGAAACCCTGGCAGCCGCCATGGTCACGCTGGCCCGGTATCGCGGTCGGGAGGTTTTTCTGGATCCCTTCTGCGGCAGCGGCACCATTTGCATCGAGGCTGCGCTGATCGCGCGAAACCGCGCGCCTGGCATGCATCGGACCTTCGCGGCGCAAAACTGGCCCTGTTTTGACCCGGCCATCTGGCAGCAGGCCCGCTCTGAGGCCATGGAGCAAGAGTTTCACGGCGACTACCGCATCTATGGTGTCGATAACGACCCCAAGAGTCTCAGCATCGCCATTGGCAACGCCAAGAAAGCCGGCATTTCCCAGCTGATTCAGTTCTCGGACGGGGACGCCACCCGGATCCCCCTCCCCGCGGCCCAGGGGATTCTCGTCACCAATCCGCCCTACGGTCAACGGATGCTGGAGCAGCGGGAAGCTCAGAGGTTATATCGCGCCTTTGGCCGTCATGTGGGGCCAAACACCGGCTGGAAAAAGTATATCATCTGCTCTGACCCGGAATTTGAGCAGAATTTTGGCCGAAAAGCCACAAAAAAACGCAAGCTCTACAACGGCATGATCAAATGCGATCTGTATATGTATCTGTGATTGTGAGGCCAGCGCCATGAAACACCTGTTTCTGATCAATCCCGCCGCCGGAAAATACGACCATGAGGCCCAACTGCGCCCGGAGATCGTCTCCGCCATGGAACAGCGGGGATGGGACTACGCCATTGAAACCACCAAACAGCCGCGCCACGCTCAAGCCCTTGTGAAGCAGTATGCCGCCAGTGGCCAGCCTCTGCGGGTCTACGCCTGCGGCGGCGACGGCACACTGAATGAGGCGGCCAGCGGGGCGATCGGCTTGCCCCATGTGGCAGTAACCCAATTGGCCACCGGTTCCGGCAATGACTTCATCAAGCTCTTCGGAAAGGGCCGGGAGAAGTTCTTCTCCCTGGACAATCTGCTGGACGCAGAGCAAACTGCCATCGACGCCATCCGCTGTAACGGCCGGTGGTGTGTGAACATCTGCTCCATTGGACTTGACGCCCGGATCGGCACATCCATTGCCCGGTACAAACGGCTGCCGCTGGTCACCGGAAAAAACGCGTATTTGATTTCCGCCCTGGTCAATGTACTCCGGGGAACCCATCAGCACTTTACCGTGGAATTGGACGGCGAAGCGGTCTGCAACCAACAGCTCACCATGGTCTGCATGTGTAACGGCCGGTGGTATGGTGGATCGTTTAATCCGGTACCTACAGCAGTGCCCGACGATGGTTTGCTGGATGTGCTGCTGGTAAAAGCCGTCTCCAGGGTCAGGGTGGCCGCGGTGATCCGCAAATATGCCAATGGGCAGTATGCCGACTATCCGGAGCTCATCTCCCATCACCGCTGCCGCAATCTGCGCATCACCGTGGATACCCCCACCTCCATTAATCTGGACGGTGAGCTGCTTCTGGATGACCATGCCGACATTGCGCTGGTCCCCAAATGCCTGAATATATTTTATCCCAAGGGGCTGAGCTGGCAGCCGGCGGTTGCCGCCATGGTCCACTCTGATGCTCAATGAGTTTCCAAACCTCCGGGCAGGGAGCCATGTGCGAAGGCACGCCCGTTCCCTGCCCGCGCTGCCTTCTTTCGTGCGCTGGCAGTATCCCGGATCTCCGCTTCCACGCAGCAGGCAACGCCATATCAAAAAACGCCCCGCCAGTCTGGAGCCTGTTTGAAAATACTCAAGCAGGCCCTGACCGGCGGGGTCTTTATAAATTAACGCTCTGACTGGAGCTCCTTTTCCGGCAGATAAACATTGGGCAGCCGGAAGGTTCGTTGTTTTCCGCCTGGCGTCTGTGCGCCAGTAAATTTCAGGAACCATTTTGTCTTGCCAACATATGTGCAGTCGTACCATCGCTCCAAGTCACAATGCACACCGTCGAGACAGCGGCGTATCCAGGCAGCGTTCTGCATGGCCCGCTCCGTCTGCCGCTGGCACTGGCCTGATAGGCATTGCCATAAGTGCTGCCTCGCATCAAGGGCGAATCTAGGGCCGCCATGGATCCGTAGACGTCCTGAAAGTCTGTGTAGGCGCCCGCCGTCTCCGACTTGGCCGTCTCCATCAGCAACCGCGTCACCATACCATTCTCCACCACCAGCGCTGTGCGCCGCAATTCCCGATTCAGGCCGATCTTTACCGCACCATAAATCAGCCACAACAGGATCATTACAACAGGCAGCAGAAACCACGCCGTCAGATACATTAACAGAACCCGCGTAAGGATAATCAGCCCCACAATAACGGCCACTTGCAGCACATCCAGCAGCGGTTGCGGTCGGATCTTCAATTTCCCTTCCAAATCAGCGAGATAAATTCCATTCATATGAGACACTCCTTTCTTCGGGCGGCCGGGCAGTTCCACTGCCCAATTCATATAATAGCTTCCGCTTTGTGTAACTACTTTTACTATATCATATATGAATTTCATTTTCAACAAGTGTCTCATATATTTTCATAATTTTTTACCGATTATGGTGCATATTATTGAGCCAATCCCCTGTTCTCCCGGCCAACGGCTGTCTCCCCATACCGGCAGGGCTTGCCGGTGCCGCTGTTCAACCCCATGGGCAGGTCTGGCACAGCTGGAACACCCGCAGGGCCACGGAACCCAAGCCACTCCCTGGGGGAACTGCCCTTCACTCTTCCTGCCGTCTTCAGAGCGCATGAAAGCAGTTTGCCCCCCCTGAAGCAGCAGTGCTCATTCAATATGACAATATGCGCGGTAATCTTTCATCATCTCCGCCTGAATTGTCCGAAGACGGGCTGGATCCTTGCCGCCCACAGGGCGGCCGTCCACCTCGCAGGCAGACACACAGAAGGTGGTGGAACTGGTGACCAGCACTTCATCAGCCTCCAGCAGGTCCTCCACGGTATAGGGGACTTCTTCCACATGGATTTCCAGCCGGCGGCAGATCTCCAGCAAATGCTTACGGGTGATGCCGGGCAAAATCCGCTCGCCGGTGGGGTGGGTCCGCAGAATGCCGTCTTTCAGAATATGGATGTTGGTATGGGATCCCTCGGTCACCGTCTGGCCGCGATGGAATACCGCCTCCTTACAGCCGCGCTCCTTGGCCGCCTGCGCCGCCAGCACGTTGGGAATCAAGTTCAGCGTCTTGATGTTGCAATGCAGATAGCGGGTATCCTCCACCAGGGTCAGCTTCCACGGCTTGTCCTGATCCACAAAGCTGGTGGGCGTAATCATGATCCACAACGTGGGTTCTGCGTGCTCCGGAAATGCATGGGTACGGCGGGCGTTTCCGCGGCTCACCTGCCAATAGGCCAGCAGATCATCACCGTCCACCTTTGCTACCATGGAATTGAGCAGCGCAGTTACCTGCTCTTTGGTCTGTGTCAAGGGGATTCGCAGAAGCCGGGCGCTGTTGAACAAGCGGTCAATGTGATCCTCCAGCAGAAAAATGCGATGATTCTTGCAGTAAGCCGCCTCATACACGCCATCGCCGAAATAGCAAACCCGTTCCGTCATGGGAACCTGCATTTCCTCCAATGGGCCAAATTTTCCGTTGTAATAGCCGAGATCTTTCATCGTTCGAACCTCCTTTGTCCGTCAGCGATAACAGGGCAGCAGCGCCGCGCCAATGAGGCCGGCATCGTTGCCCAGCTGCGCAGTTACCAAGCGGGTACGGCTGCTGCTTGCGCGAGCATAATCCTCCCGCTCCACGATCTGGCGCACCGGTCCCAGCAACACCTCCCCCTGGGCGCAGATGCCGCCGCCCACACACAGCACTTCCGGCTGAAAAATGTTAATCATACTGGCCAGGCCACAGGCCAGTGCCTCACAGTACCGCTGGAAAACCCCTTCCGCGGCATCATCCCCCAGTTCCCGGGCGTCAAACACGGTGCGGCCGTTGACATGCTCCAGATCGCCAGCCACCTGCCAGAGCTTACTGTCCGGATTGGCCTGCATAGCCCGCCGTGTCTCGCGAATCAGCGCCGTAGCGGAAGCATATGCTTCAAAGCAGCCCTTTCGGCCGCAGGAGCAGGGCTCGCCGTTCATGACCATGACAAAGTGTCCCAGCTCCGCGCCGGCGTAGTTGTGGCCCACCAGGAGTTTCCCATCCTCCACAACGCCGCCGCCAATGCCGGTTCCCAACGTAATGGCCACCAGACTGCGGCTGCCCCGGCCCGCGCCGGCGGCATATTCGCCCAGCGCCGCCGCGTTGGCATCGTTCTCCAACAGAACTTTTTTCCCATCCAGCCTCTTCGACAGCAGTTCCACCAACGGCACATCATAGAAATCCAGATTACAGCTGTACTCCACAACGCCGCTGACCGGGTTGGCAATGCCGGGAGAGCCAATCCCCACCGACGCCACATCCCGCAGCGTCAGGCCGGCCTCCCCTGCCGCCTTCTGGCACAGCTGTGCCATGGCGTCCACAACGGCGTCCGCGCCCTTAGGCGTGGGAACAGCACATTTAGATAAAATCTGTCCATCTTTTGTCACAATGGCTGCCACCAAATTGGTGCCGCCCAAATCAATTCCCATATAATACATTTTTGTGTTTCTCCTTTATCAAAACCTGTTAATCACTCTATTTTTATTATACCATTCTCCCCTTCGCAAGAAAAGTCCCTCTTTCCCGGGCGGAAAGATTTTGGTTGATTGTAAAATCAAGTTGAACACCTAACAAGAAAGTCCATAGCGACTTTCTTCCCGTGGTAGAATGGAACATCATAAACAC
>CBCPMX010000080.1:0-26604 GCA_965120355.1 uncultured Oscillospiraceae bacterium | reverse complement strand
GGGCAAAAGTTTCAGCATGACGCCTGAGACCATGGGCGGCGGCCCGGACGGCGTCAGCGGCGCACCGGGCGATGCGCCCGGCGGCCCCGGCGGTCCTGGTGGCCCCGGCGGTCCTGGTGGCCCTGGCGGTCCTGGCGGCCCCGGTGGACCCGGCGGCCCCGGTGGTCCTGGTGGTCCTGGTGGTCCTGGCGGCCCCGGCGAGGGTTCTGGCGGTCCTGGCGGCGGCCCGGCATTCCGGCGGCGCGCGTGCAATTATCCCGGCGGCCCCTGCGGCGATAATTATCAGCCGCTTGGCATCGTCTTTACGACCTACGGCGGCGGCTTCTACGGCTCCGGCGAGTGCAAGGCCACGCTGGAAGCTTTGAAGCTGTTCCTGGGCCTGCTGAACGTGTCCGTAGTCGGCACCTTCGCCTGCTGCGGCAAGGAGTTTGGCCCCGCCGGTGTGGAAGAGGGCAAAAAGCCCAACATGATGGGTCCCGGCGAGATGCCCGATCCGCAGTACTATGAGACGAAGGACGGCAAACAGATTCAGGGCTCCTACTTCTTCCACAACCAGATGTGGGGTCATCCCAATGACCGCGACATTCTCAAGGCGAAGTTCCTGGTGGCCGATCTGGTGGAGGACTACTTCCTCACCTACAACGGCAAACGGGGCCATGTGGAGTCTGAGTACATCAGCATGAGTTGACATGCCGCGCGTCCCGGCAGAGGGCAGCAGTGCCCCCTGCCGGGACCGGCAGTTGCGAGGTCCGTCCGGCGCCGTGTCCATGGCGCGGGGCGGCGTATACGTATTTTAAAGGAGGCAAATACATGGGCAAGTTTCAAATTTTCTATCCCGGCAAGTATACGGAACGGGAACAGGCGGCCTTGGAAATCTATCAAGCCAAAATCAAGGAGCTGGAGGATCGGGGCCCCATTGATGTAGAGGCGCTGATCTCCGGTAAAATCGAGAAGGGCACCCAGGGCTACAGCAATAAGCTGGAAGTCAAAGAGGATATGATGCTCTACAATGCGCGCAAGTTCGATCCGGACAATAAACTCTATACCGATGATGCGTATGCGCAGAAGTTCGGCTACAAGGCGAAGATCGCCATGCCTTCCTTTGGCGCCCATGACGACAGCTTTCTGACAGCTTTTCCCGCACAGGCGCGCGACATTATGTGCGTCAACGGCTTGAACCACTCCGTGACCCAGCTGGCGCCCATCTATGCCGGAGACACCCTGTATATGGTCAAGGATAAGATTGAGCTGTTCGATCTGACGCCGGAAGAGGGCAGCGAGTATCGCAACTTCTATATTAAGTGCTCCGGTTCTGTCTATAACCAGAACGGTGAGAAGGTAACCGAGTGCGTATTCTCCGCCCGTGAAAATCTGAAGTCCTGGGCCTCCGAAGAGGTGAAGGATCCCAGCGTCAAACCCTGGGAGTCCCCTGACTGGTGGGCGCGGCCCGAGCACTATTATACTGACGAGGACTGGCAGTATATCTTTGATGTATGGGCCAACGAGAATCCCCGCGGCGAAGAGCCGCTGTATTGGGAGGATGTGCAGATCGGCGACATGCCCAATGTGACCATTGACGGCCCCATTGAGCAGAGCAGCATGCCCACGCCTCCCTATGGCATGGCCGTCGGCGGCAGCCGCACCATGAAAGAATTGGCCGATCCCGCCGTCCGCGCCCAGATGACCCGCGACGAAAAGACGGGTATCTACTATCCCGCGGATGAAAAGCAGCTGATCCCTGAGGTGCCGCCCTATGACGACCCCCGGAAGGACATGGCCCCGCCGCCTCCCCCCGAGGGCGGAGACGCGCCCAAGCCCGAGCCGAAGCGTGCCATTTTTATCAACTTCATGGGACGCGATTTTGCCACCCGCCACATCAACAACTGGATGGGATCTCATGGCTGGCTGAAGAACATCCGCTGGGGCATTATGACCGATCCGGTGGAGCAGGGCTATCACTTCCCGTACAATCCCTATGCCGTGGACTTTATCAAGCCGGTACCGGCTCTGCAGGGCAGAAAGAGCACCACCCACGGCCTGCAGCACGATATTATGAAGATCCGCAGCCAGGTCTATGACAAGTATGTGAGCGACACAGGTGAGCACTGTGTGGAACTGGGCTGGTGGATTGAGGAGATCAACGGCGAGATCTATGAAGAAGGCGGCGCGACGGTGGTGCTGCCCAGCAAAAACGGCTGAGAGGAGTTCTGACAATGGCGAAATATTACATAAAAATGTGGCTGCCCAACCCGACGCTGGTCCATGGCCCCGATTTTCAGGGGGGACCACCTGCCGGAGGCCCGCCTGCCGGAGGACCTCCCCCGGAGGGCGGCCCCGGCGGTCCTCCGCCAGCGCCTCCCAAGCCCCAGGTGACGCTGAAGGATCATGGCGTTCCCGGTGAGAATTTCTTTGAGGGAGACATCACTTTGAACCTGATTCCCCAGGCAGACGGCACCTTGAAAGGGGACGCCGACGGCGCGCCCATCAACTGGGGCTTCCAGAATGGGGAGTTCTTTAAGGTGGATTTCCCTGCCGGCCCTGGCCGTTGGGAAATCTGGGCCCGCGTGGACAGCGAGGGCGATGTGGAAGGGATGATCTCCGTCGGCGGAAACGGCGGCTTCCCCAATCTGGTCTACGGCAAGAAGATTGAAGAGTAAACAGCAAAGGACAGAGTGTAAAGAGAGAGAAGGTTGGGGGACGGCTGTCCCCAAATAGAATCCTGTGAAAATGGCCCGCGCTTCGGAGATTGGCTCCGGGGCGCGGGTTTTTGATGACTGGGATTTCCCTGTCCGGCCTGAAGGCCGAACCGTCAGGCAGAAGCAAAGCCTGCTTTCCGATGACGATGCAGCAGCGATGATTGCCGGACGGATTGGGAGGCCTGCGTCGATGGACAAAGAACCTGCCGGCCTTGATTCCGGCTGCCGGTGAAAAAAGCGGCTGCGCAGACGGGAGGACAGCCATAAAGCGTAAATTTCTCATTGTCCGCAAACGAAAAGTGTGCTATAATATAGTTAGCTATAACTAACTATGAGGGGAGCATTGTGTATGTCTTTTTTTCAAAATACTTGTAAGCCCGAAGGGATTGGCGGCAAAATTATGGTTAATATGATGAATACCGGACATTCCTCTATGGCTGAATGGGGATTTACGCATATAGAAATTAAAAATCATGATAGATGCCTGGATATTGGATGCGGCGGTGGAGCAAATGTAAAAAAGCTATTAGAAAACACGCCAGACGGCAAAGTGACTGGTATTGATTATTCGGAAATCAGTGTCATAAAGTCTAAAAAGGTCAATAAGGCGGAAATAGAAAACAAGCGCTGCGAAATCTTGCAAGGCAATGTAATGGAGCTTCCTTTCGGAAATGAAACCTTTGATCTGATTACTGCGTTTGAAACAATATATTTTTGGCCTGATATTCGTGAGGCGTTTAAGCAAGTATATCGAGTTTTGAAAAGCGGCGGAACTTTTATGATTTGCAACGAATCAAATGGCGAAAACGCCAAAGAAGAAAAGTGGACAAAAATTATTCAGGGAATGAAAATATACAATTCTGAACAAGTAAAAAACTCTTTGGAGGATGCCGGATTTACGGACATAGAAATACACAAAAATAAAAAAGGATGGCTCTGCGTAGTTTGTAAAAAAGATAAGGTGTAAATTCACGGTTGTTTTTCCATAACAAAGCCAGCCGGGGCTGTCATCGGCCAAGATGACAGCCCCGGCTGGCTTTGCTGCTGGGCAAGCAAGGCGGGAAAGCCCTAAAATGGCTTCCCGCCGGTTTCAATTTTGAGAAAAGAACCGCTCCAAAATCAGAAGGAGAGCGGCTAAGCGCCTTGAGGGATTGGGCGCCTTGTCCACCCATTCAGCGGGGCGGCAGTCAAGGCCGGGTATAAAGCCGGCCGCTTCGGCCTTGGCAGCTGCCCGCTGTTCTGCTGTTTTCCGGGAGTGTGGCCAAGCTTCGGGGCAGTTTAATGGGAGTCCCGTCGAGCAGGCAGGGAAATCATGTTTGATTGATATGCGAACTTTTCTGCCGGATCTGAAAATACTCCGCGCTTCGGAGATTGGCTCCGAGGCGCGGTTTTTTGACGGCTACGATCTTCCGTGGTATTTCTTCCACCAGCAGATCAGAGAGAGCAGACTGGGGACGCCAATCCACAGGGCGATGGCTGCAAAAGTGACGATGGAAATGTATGGAAGCATCTAGGCGGCGGCCAGGTATAACAGAACCAGGGGCAGGGAGAGATAGCGGAGCGTTTTGTGGGCAATGCGCCAGGCGTCTTCATCCTGCACCGTCCAAGGCAGGCGCAGTCCTGTGTGGCGGTTGCGGGGAAGGTCCGGCAGCAGAAGACCACTGGCCAGAATTACAAGACTGACCAGCAGGACGGCAAAGCGTACTTCGGCTGTTTCGGAGAGGGAAAGGACAGAAATCTGGTCTAAGACAATGCACGCAACAACCAGAACAACAAGGACCATGTCGAACAGCGTTGTGGCCTTCAAAGGCCCGAGACGGCTTGTGGCGGCAGGGCGCGTTAGCAGGGCCAGGTTGCGGTATAAGATGCACAGCGCGGCCAACATACATCCGCCAATCAGCAGGGCAGAGATCCACACATGATGGACATGCAGGGTAATGAGCAGAACGGCAAAGCACGGCAGCGCAATCCAACCGCGGACTTTGGCGGTCTGGACCTGGAGGGCCTGTTCCTGCTTTATGGCAGCCAGCTCCGCGTTCGCTTCGGCAAGGGCGCGGCGCAGATCTTCGGCGGCGGGCTCCTGAATCTCGAGGCCCAGCAGATCCCCCACGGACACGTCCAGTAGAGCGGCCAGCTGGACCAGAACGTCGGCGTCTGGAACGGACAGACCGGTTTCCCACTTCGACACGGTCTGGCGAACCACGTGTAGGGCGGCGGCCAGGTCCTTCTGGCTGAGATTTTTGGCCTTTCGGGCTTCTTTGATGGCTTCGTGGAGCATGTGGATGCCCTCCTTTCACTGTGATTATAGCGGATCGGCCAGGATTTGGGCAAGCAACGAAAATGAACATGGGTGTGCGAGGCGTTGCAGAGGCCCCGCAATTGCCGCGCAATCACATGTGCGGCGATGGAAAATCGGAAAACCGTGCTGCGGAATTGGATCCGCGGCGCGGTTTTTGCGTGTTTTGGGCGAACCCACTCTGGGAGGCGGAAAAATCAATCATTATTTTTGGCGCGACGGCACGAAAGCGTGCAACTTTTAAGGGATTTGGCGGTAAGGGTGAGAAGAGTTGCAGGGGGTGAGGATATGGCGGCGCTGAAGGACGCGGAAAAAAAGCGGTTTGCGCGGGAGTATCTCAAAACCATGGATGCGGATCGGGCGGCCCTGGCAATCCACCGGGCCAGCCAGGGACAGGCGCTTTTGGAGCGGGCGTCGGTGCAGGAGGAAATCGAAAAGCAGCGACAGCAACTTGGAAATCTCTGCAAAAAAGACGATCTGATCCGGCGCATGTGGGATCTGGCTTTTGGGCGGCCCAACGATTGCGTGCGGTTGGCCATGGGTGAGCTGGAGCGGCTGGATGAGCTGGATCTCAGTCTGCTGGCCGAGATCAAGCGCAATGACAAGGGCGCGGTGGAGGTGAAGCTGGTGGACCGAATGGCGGTGATGGAGCGGCTCCTGGAGCTGACAGGAAAGGAGGAAGACAACGCCACGGATTTTCTGCAAGCCATCGCGGGTCTGGGACAGACGCAGGACTGAGGTTGTGATGTGGATACGGGGACCTCCCCATGGCTGGCGGAAACGCTGCGATACGCTGTCAGGCTCGTACAAAGCAGCATGCAAAGGAGGCGGGAAATGGGCTACAGCCGGTTTTCGGACAAGCAGAAGCTGGTGCTGTCCTGGTGGACAGCCGGAAGCGCGTACCGGCACAGGGACGCCATCATCTGTGACGGCGCAGTGCGCTCCGGGAAAACCCTGTGCATGGGACTGGGGTTTTTTATCTGGGCTATGACAGCCTTTGACGGACGGAAGTTCGCGCTGTGCGGTAAGACCATCCAGGCGTTGCGGCGGAATCTGCTGACGGAGATCCTGCCAAAGCTGAAGGAGCTGGGCATCACCCATCGGGAGCGGCGGTCGGAAAATCTGCTGGAGGTGCAGTTCCGAGGGCATGAGAACCGGTTTTATATCTTCGGCGGGCTGGATGAGCGGGCAGCTGCCATGATTCAGGGCATTACGCTGGCCGGGTTGCTGCTGGATGAAGCGGCGCTGATGCCCAGGAGCTTTGTGGAGCAGGCCTGTGCCCGCTGCTCTGTGGCTGGGAGCAGGCTGTGGTTCAACTGCAATCCGGAGGGGCCGCAGCACTGGTTCTATCAGGAGTGGATTTTAAAAGCGGAGGAGCGGAATGCGCTGCATCTGCACTTTACCATGGCGGACAATTTATCTCTGACAGACGAGGTGCGGCAGCGGTATGAACGGCTGTACTCCGGCGTGTTTTATCAGCGGTATGTACTGGGACAGTGGGTGGCCGCCAAGGGACGCGTCTATGACTTCTTCAGCCGGGACATGGCGGTGGCGGTTCCCCCAGGACCCTTTGACCAGTGGTACATCTCGTGCGACTACGGAACGGTGAATCCGGCTTCCTTTGGACTGTGGGGGCTGTATGGCGGCGTGTGGTACCGGGTGCAGGAATTTTATTTTGACTCCCGGCGGGAGGGGCGGCAGATGACCGATCAGGAATACGCCGCCGCGCTGCGGGAACTGGCCGGAGGCCGGCCTGTGCGGGCTGTGATTGTGGACCCGTCGGCGGCCAGCTTCCACGAGGTGCTGCGGCGGGACGGGTGGACAGTGCGCAAGGCCGTCAACGATGTGCTGTCGGGCATCCGGCTGACGGCGGATCTGCTGAAATCGGGGAAGCTGAAGCTCTGCTGGACCTGCGGCGATTGCCTGCGGGAGATGGAAGAATACGTCTGGAACACCCAAACTGACGGACAGGAAGCTGTGAAGAAGGAACACGACCATGCGATGGACGACATGCGGTATTTTGCCGCTACGGTACTGGGGAGGGCGGACATGCCCATTGCTGCCATGTCCGTAAGAAGACGGCGCTGAGCAAAGGAGGCAGAGAGACATCGGAACAACATTGAGTGAAAACAGAGGTGGAAAGATGGGGATTTTTCGGAAGCGAAAAGCGGCGGCGGGCCAGCAGGCACAGCTGCGGATGGGACAGGGGCATCCATTTGGCGCAATTAGCGCCTATGTGCCAATGGGCGGCGGCGAGATCCAAGTCTATCGGGCCATGCGCGAGGCGCTGCCCATTCTGGATGCGGCCATCGGTAAGCTGTGCAGGCTGGTTGGCGGCTTTGACGTGACCTGTGCAAACAAACAGGCAGAGAAAGGGTTGCAACAGTTTCTGCGGACGGTCAACTGCGGACGGGGACAGCGGGGGATCGACGCATTTTTGGACGGCTATCTGGACAGCCTTCTGGTTTGCGGCAGGGCAGTTGGGGAGATGGTGGTGGCAGGCGGACAGCTCCGGGCCGTGTGTTGGGCTGATGTCGCGCAGGTACAGATCCGGGAGGGCAAATCGGCGCTGGAGGTGGAACTGTGCGGCCAGGATGAAAGCGGCCGGCTGCGGCCCTTCCCCTATCAGGATCTGCTGCTGTTTACCACGCGCAACGCGGAACCAGCCAATCCTTACGGCGTCAGCGTTTTTCGCAGCATGCCATTTCTGACGGAGATCTTGCTGAAAATCTATCAGACGGTTGGCGTTAACTGGGAACGGGCTGGAAACGTGCGGTATTCGGTGGTGTGCAAACCTACTGGCGACGTGCTGGACCATTTGGGTGCAGCGGAGCGGGGCCAGCAGATGGCCGAGCAGTGGTCACAGGCCATGCAGGACAGCAAAAACGGCATGGTGCGGGATTTCGTGGCTGTGGGCGACGTGGATATCAAAGTGATCGGTGCGGACGGGAAAATTCTCGATTCGGAGGTGCCGGTGCGGCAGCTGCTGGAGCAATTGGTATCCGCCACAGGATTGCCGCCGTTTTTGCTGGGCTTGAACTGGTCCACTACGGAACGGATGAGCGCCCAGCAGGTGGAGCTGCTGACCTCTGAGCTGTGGAGCCTGCGGCGGACGGTGACGCCAGCACTGGAGAAAATCTGTGAGCTGTGGCTGCGGCTGAACGGGTTCGGCGGCGCGGCAAAGATTGTCTGGGAAGAAATTAGCTTGCAGGATCTGGTGGAAGAGGCCCAAGCAGAGCTTTATCGGGCGCAGGCAGAGGCGCTGCAGCGAGATGAGAATGTAAAAAGTTAAGAGGAGGTCCTTTTTATGAAAATTCGGAAAGCGGCGACAGTGCTGGAGGCGGGGATTCCGCTGGAAAGTCAGATGGAAAAAATCAACCTGCAGGCGAAGTCGCCGCTGGTGGCGGAGCAGGTCTATGTCTTTTCCGTGCGGCTGTGCGACGATCAGCCGGATCGGGATTTTGAACGGTTTGATACAGCGGCGCTGCCGGAGCTGGCCGCGCTGTTTGTAGGCAAGACCGGAATCTGTGACCATGAATGGTCGGCGCGGCAGCAGATGGCGCGGGTGTTTGACACAGAAGTTGTACAAGAGGGCGATGTGCACTGGATCCGGGCGTGGGCCTACATGCTGCGGCTGCCGCAAAATGAGGCCACGATTGCCGACATTGAGGGCGGTATCCGCAAAGAGGTCTCTGTGGGCTGCGCCATGGGAGAACGGGTCTGCTCGATCTGCGGCAAGCCCTACGGAACCTGTGAGCACCGCAAGGGCGAGACGTACGGCGGGGAGCTGTGTGTAGCGGTGCTGCGCAGGCCGTTGGATGCCTATGAATTCTCGTTTGTAGCTGTGCCGGCCCAGAAGGCATCGGCAGTGACGAAACAGTGTAAACAGACTGTGGGCACTGTGGGTATGAATCTGTTGGAGTTGGTGGAGAAATACGGAAACCAGCGGCATCGCGAAGCGCTCAAACAGCTCCAGGAGGATGCGGAGCTGGGACGGGTCTATGTCAACAATTTGCGGCACGAGGTCGTGCGGCTGGGCTTGGCAGTAGACCTTGGGTTGGACGAAGCGGTGTTGGAATCCGTCTGTAAGCGCATGGATCACCGGGAGTTGGAGAATCTGCGGTTCCATCTTGAGAAGCGAATGGCCCAGATGTATCCGGGGAATCCGCAGCTGGTAGGGAAGAAGCAGGAACCGTTTCAGGAGAGTGCGTTCCTGATCTAGCTGCGCCCAAAGGCAGCGATCTGAGACATCATGCTGTGAAAACAGTGGATGAATATGTTGAGGAGGTTTTTTATGAAAGTTTGTTTTGATGGGGTTGGCCAGGAGCTGGTGACGTTCCTGGAGACCGGCGGGCTGAAAGAAGGGCAGGTCTGCATTGTGACAGCCAATGGAACCGTGGGGGCTTGTTCGGCCAGCGACCGTTTCTGCGGCGTTGTCAGCCATGTGGACAAGGGACTGGCCGCGGTGCAGGTCCGCGGCTATGTGGAGACGCAGTATTCCGGCGATACTGCGCCCACGGTAGGCTATTGCGCGCTGGCCGCAGATGGCGAAGGCGGCGTGACAGCAAGCGGTACAGTGACATATTTGGTCATCTGCGTGGATACCGCAGCCAAAACTGTGGGTTTTGTATTGTGAAAACAGGGAGGTAATTTGAAAGATGGCTTATGACAATTTGAGACTGGAAAAAGGCATGTATCGCGAAAGCGGCAAAACGTTTACCCAGGTGCTGGAGAAGCTGGACCCCAGCGAACACTATAAAGGGACAGCGCTGGAGGGGCTGGACGCCTTCCAGCGGCAGCTCAAGCGCTTTGACATCCATGTCAAGGGCAGCGGTTCGGACTGCGTGGAAAAGTTTTTCCGCACCATGGACTCGGCGGTGCTGTTCCCGGAGTTCATCGCCCGGTCAGTGCGCCAGGGCATGGAGGAAAACAACATTCTGCCGTCCATTACCGCCACCACCACAGTGATCGACGCCATGGACTACCGGAGTATTTACTCCGTGCCGGAAGAGGACGACAAGATGCTGATGGATGTGGAGGAAGGCACGGCCATCCCGGCGACGACCGTTAAGACCAAAGAGCATCTCATCGAGCTGCGCAAGCGGGGCCGGATGCTGGTGGCCTCTTATGAGGCAGTGCGGTTCCAGAAGCTGGACCTGTTTTCGGTCATGCTGCGGCAGATCGGCAGCCACATTGCGGCCATGCATTTGCAGGACGCCATCTCCGTGTTGGTGGATGGCGACGGGAATGACAATGCCGCACAGGTCATGGAGCTGCAATCTGAGAACGAGACAGATGGAACCGAAAGCACCGCATCCACTGCAGCGGTTCCGCTGACCTATGACGCGCTGGTGGAATTCTGGGCCAAGTTTCACCCCTACAGCCTCAACGCCATGCTCTGCGGCGGTGACGTAATGGTACAGATGCTGAAGATCAAAGAGCTGCAGGATCCCATGACGGGTCTGAATTTCCAGGGCACGGGCTCTTTGAAAAGCCCTTTGGGGGCAGATTTGTGGCGCACCGACGCCGTCCCGGAGGGCATGCTCATCGGCCTGGACCGCCGCTATGCGCTGGAGCTGATCCAAGCCGGCGAGGTCAGCGTGGAGTATGACAAGCTGATTGACCGGCAGCTGGAGCGGGCGGCCATTACCAGTATCTCCGGCTTTGGCAAGATCTGCGCTGACGCGGTGAAGGTCCTGACCCTTTGATGGCCATGGAGGAGAAGATTTTTGCCATGGTGCAGGCCCTGGCGGGGAGCCAAGCGGATCGGGAGGAGACAGTACGAAGTCTTTGCAGAGCTACGGAGGCGGCGCTCAGCGCCCGCCTCCTGCCGGGGCTGACGCCGGAGGATTGCGGAGACAGCTTTGTGTGCGCGGCGGCCTGGCACGTGTGGGCAGCGCTGTCCGACGGAGAAATGGCTGGCGGCATCTCCTCCTTTACGGCAGGGGATGTGACCGTGCACAAGGATGGCAATGGAGCAACACAACAGTTGCGCCAGCAGGCAGAAACACTGTTGGCCCCCTATGTGCAAGATGGGTTTTCATTTCTGGGGGTGCGGGGATGAAGCGGGCGCTGCGGTATATTCTGCGCTATTATGGCGACACGTTGATGGTGCGGTCCAGCGGAGAAACGGTTTCGGTGCGGGCTTTTTTTCGCCCGTTGACGCAGAAGAGCCTGCAAACTATGCAGGGAGCCTTCACGGGGCTGGGGGAACTGCCGCCGGGGTACTTCCTGTATATTGGACCGGCGGAGGTGCAAATGCAGCGGGGGGACCGCATTAGATGGCGTGATAAGTGGTTCGACGTGCGTCGGAGCGAGGAGATCTGTATCGGCGATGAGGCGCTGTACCGCTGGAGCCTGGCAGCGCCAGGCGGGGAGGAGGATCCATGGAACTGCTGATTTCTACGGTTCTAACGGCGCTGAAAGAGGCGGGGATTGCCGCTGCCGCAGCGCTCCCCGCTGCGGCTATGCCGCGACTGACGGGGCCGGTGACGGCGGTGGGACTAAAAAGCGCCGCTGCTGGCCAATGTGGATTTTATGACTACCTCGGTGTGGAGACGCTGGCCGGCGGGAGCTGCCGGGAGCTGTATGGCCGGAAGCTGGCGGCCCAGCTTTATCTGGACGTGTACAGCCCCGCCGCCCAAGGCGGCGCAGCCTGCCGCGCGGCGGCGGAGGCGGTGGGTGCGGTGCTGCTGGGCGGCATTGACGGCCTGAGCCTGGGGACGTATACGATCGGTCAGTGTACCTATGATGCTGCCTGTGACTGCTTCTACTGCCCCTGTACGGTGGAGGTGTCCGCGTATGTGTACGCGGTGGCGTCGGAGGACGGCGAGGAATTTACGGACTTTATTTTGAAAGGTGTGTTGTTATGAGCGTTGTGTACCATGAGAGACCGGGGGTCTATTCCGATTACGACACTTCCAGCGCCGCGGCCACGGCAGGCCGTGCATCAGTGGTGGCAGTGGCGGCGGTTTCGGAGGCTGCGGCGGGACTGTATACAGTGACCAGCTATGCATCCGGTGCGGCAACTTTCGGAGAAGACAGTCAAATGGGGCAGCTGCTGAAGCTGCTGTATCTCAACGGCGCGGGGACTGTATTGGCCTATCCCGTGGCTGCGGATACACAGGAAAACTACACGGCGGCTTTTGGGGCGCTGTTGGGGGAAAAGCAGGCCAGCTACATCATCTGCGGCAGTGGATCGTCTGCTGTCCACACTGCACTGAAAGCGGCGGTATTGAAGAGTTCGTCGGAGCGCGGAGAGTGCATTGCAATTGTCGGCATGGACGATGCGCCGGAAGAAGAGGAGCTGCTGGAGCGGGCCGAAGCACTCAACAGTGAGCGGGTTGTGTTGGTGGGTCCCGG
Source organism: uncultured Oscillospiraceae bacterium (assembly GCA_965120355.1). GTDB lineage: Bacteria > Bacillota > Clostridia > Oscillospirales > Oscillospiraceae > CBCPMX01. Next base: position 14,250 of record CBCPMX010000080.1, on the reverse strand, counting down.
CTGCTATGCCGCCGGCTCCATCACCAGCGGCGGTGGGATTCTGGGAGCGGCGGCCCTTGCCGGCGTCATGGCGGCCCAGGCCGATCCGGCAGTGCCCTTCAACGGCGTGGCGCTGGCAGGGCTGGACGGCGTGACGGCCCGCTATGAGGATACGGCCATGGACGCACTGATCTGCGGCGGCGTCACGGTGCTCGAAGAGATGTCCGGCCAAGTGTGTGTGGTCCGCGGGATCACTACCCGCACCACCACGGGCGGTGCGGAAGACACCACTTGGCGCGAGGTCAATACCATTTTGATTGCCGACAATGTCATTCCGGCCATCCGCAATTCCCTGCGGACCAAATTCCTGCGGACCAAGAACAACGCCACTACCCGCAGCGCCATCCGCTCCCAGGTCATCGTCGAGTTGGAGGACCGGGTGACCCGGGAGATCATCGACAGCTATGACAGCGTGACAGTGACGGCGGACACGACAGACCCGACGGTGTGCCTGGTGGAGTTTGGCTTTGCTGTGGTTCACGGGCTGAGCCGGATCTATCTGACGGCCCATATTTCGATTTAAGGAGGCGACTGTATGAGCGAAGTGCGGAAAATTCCCACCAGTGCTGATATCTATCTGGAGTTGGATGGGACACGGGTGGCTGTGGTGCAAAGCTACAAGACCGTAGCTTCCAGCAACAGCAAGACCATTGAGGCCTTTGGACAGGAGGAGCCGGTGGCGACTATCCGGGGTCAGACCCAGTATACTCTGGAACTGAGCCGCCTGTATGCCACAGATGAGGCGCTGCGGGATGGCTTAAACTTCTATGAGATGGAAGATTTCTCGTTGGTGATCTGTAAACCGGATCGGAAAATTATTTACACCGGCTGCCAATGGAAAGACTTGGAAGAAAGCGCGGAGGTGGGCGGTATGGTTTTGGAAAAGGTGACCCTGGCGGCGACCCGCCGTGTGGAAACGGAGAACTGACATGGAGCGCCGGTTACTGGCCTTTCTGGGTGGGAAACGGCAGGTGGACGTGGGGCGGTTGACGCTCCGCGTCCTGCCTGCGGCGCAGCTGCTCCAGGCCCGCCGGGAAGCAGCGGAACTGGATGGCGATGAGACAGATCAGGGATTGCGGCTCAATGCCTGCGTGGTGGCGCGGGCGGCAGTCCGGCGGGGGCGGCCGGTGTTCCGCAGCGGTGCGGCGGTATTGCAGCGGCTCAGCGCCGAGGAAATTGAGGTGCTGGCAGCGCGCTATGCGGCGCTGTGCAGCAGGGAAAACCCCGGATTCGGCAGCAGTTGGGAAGCCTTGAAGCAGGCCCTGGCAGACAGCCCCATGGAGCGGCTGAAATGGCGGGTCCAACGGAGCTTTCTGGCGTTGCCCACGGAGCCGCGGGTACGGGAGATGACGGAGGGAGAGTATTTATACTGCGCATTGCATCTGCTGTTGGATAAAGAGGAGCGGCTGGAGCAATTATGTCCCGCATGTCGCGCGGCGGCGGAAACGGCGCGGTGCCCTGTGTGCGGCGCCGAGAATGGGAAAGAATTGGAGACCCTAAATTCCGCATTTGATATGGCGCGGTTTGAGGAGCTGAAAAACCATGGCGGAACTTGAATGGATCTTTCTGCGCAATGCCGTGGTAGCTGCGGCGCTGGTGGGAGAGGACGCCGCAGAGCCGCTGCGGGAGAACCTGCTGGCAGAAGCTGCGATCACCGGGCAATTGACAAGGGAGATGGCGGCGGAGGCGGCGCGGGAACAATCCGCCGAGGAGCTGGAGAGGCAGCACGTTGGAATGGATGCCCTGGCGGCAGCTTTGGGCGGACTTGTGGAGCAGATGCCGGTGAGCAGCTCCGGTGCGGCAGCGCTGCTGGCAGACCTGGCCCAGGAGGGACTATGGGCGGAACCGGCAGAGGAGGTGGCCCGAGCGGTGTCCCAACATGGGAGCAGGCAGAGTGAGACCACAGGACAGGACGCAGCTGTGTCCCTGGTGGAGGCATTGACGCGATCTGCCGCAGCGGAGCGGGGAGCTGCGGCGACTATGCAGGACGCGGCGGATCAGTTGCCGGCGCTTGGCCCGTCGGACACGGCGCGCCGCCCGGAGATGCAGGCCGGGGAGACATTGTCCGGTTGGAAAGGGGCGGAGCGATATGGCAGCGAGGAACTGTCCGCGCCGCCGTCGGATCTGGAGCGCTGGGCGGCGGAAGTGCTGGATGACAATGGACGCTTTGAGCGGGACGCCCGCCGGCAGGGCGGCGGTTTGCGCACCGGCGGACAGCAAGCCGGACAGGCCGGCCTGCCAGCAATGTCCGCAGATGACTGGGGTGGTCAGACGGCGTTGGGGCGGCTCGGGCAGCAGACTCGTGGCGGCCATACGTCCATGGCAGAGATCTCCCGCTTCTTTGAGCGGGACGCCCGCCGGTATTGAGCTGAATCATTGAGCGGAAAAAGGAGTGTGAGTCAATGCTGACACCAATGCGGTATAAGGACTTTACCTGGCCCCACAATCCCAGAACTTATGAGATCACCTATGAGCGGCAGACAGCGCTGCTGAAGGTACCTATGGGCGTATACACGATGCAGGATCTGGGCCGGTCATGCCGGGTCATGCGGGGTGCGGGAGAGTTTTATGGGCAGACGGCCTATGACACGTTTAAGGCGCTGGCGACGGTGTTCTACGACACGGGGCCGGGAACGCTGATTCATCCGGTTTGGCAGACGTCCACGGCGTATTTTACGGCGCTGAGTCTGGCGCAGGAGCCGCGCCGGGATTATGTGTCCTATACCTTTGCATTCACAGAAGGGTATGAGGGCTATGCGGCGCTGACACAGGCCAAGACTACGGCGGACGGCGCGGCAGCAGGTTCCACGGTTTCCGGAGCTGTGGGGGGAAGCACGGTGGGACAGGGCGCGGCGTATTACACAGTGAAGGCCGGAGATACGCTTTGGGCCATTGCCATCGCAAACGGCATGACGCTGGCAGAGTTACTGACGCTGAATACCTGGGTCAGCAACCCCAATCTGATTACCGTGGGACAAAAGGTGCGGGTACAATGACAGGAACGCTGGTGACTTGCGACGGACAGGTTTGGAATCTGCCGGTCTTGCTGTCGTGGCAGACGCTGCATACTGATGGCTCGTCGTGTGACAGCTTTTCCATGGAGTTCCCCTGGGATGGAGCATATGAGGCGGTACTGCAAAAAGCCTGCCGCTTTTCCGGACAGTACGGCGGGCAGACGGTGTTTACCGGCGTGGTGGACGAATACCAGGTCAGCCTGACGGAAACGGGGCTGACAGTGCTGGTGACGGGGCGGGGGCTTGCGGCGCTGTTACTGGACAACCAGACGGTGGCGGCGGAATATTGCACGGCGCAGCTGGAGGACATTCTGGCGGCCTATGTGACACCCTATGGAATTACGAAAGTGGATGCCGACGCCATGGGGGCGCTGACCGGGTTCGCTGTGGACAGCGGCGGCACCTGCTGGGCGGCGCTGTGTGGGTTCTGCCGCCATGCGGCAGAGATCCGGCTACGGTTTCTGCCGGACGGGACCTTGGTACTGCGGACGGCGGCAGATATGCCGGGGATTGCGGTTTCCGGGGAAATGCCGGTGCTGCGGGCGGTTTGGCGGGTGTGCCGGTATGGCGTGTACAGTCAGGTGGACACCGTCAACCGCAGCAACGGCGCGGTGACACAGACGGACAACGCTGCGTTTCAACGCCTGGGTGGCCAGTGCCGGCAGGTCATGACCGTGGCTGCATCGGGGAGCCTGCGGGCGGCCTTTCGGACGGCGGCGCAGCGGATTACGGACTCCATGGCGGAATGGCGGCTGTTGGAGGTTACGCTGCCGGGGGCGTTTCTGGCCTGGCCGGGGGCGGCTGCGGCAGTGCATTTGCCGCGGCTGGGGGTATCCGGCAGCGGCACTGTGACGGAAGCTCAGACCACTTTCAGTACAGAGGGGCTGACGTGTACGCTGACCATCCGCATGGAGGAATAAGGACAAAGCCGCCGGGCAGCTGCCCGGCGGAAGTGCAGACGGGAGGGAGAACAGATGTGGTTATCCAAACGGGGCGCGGCCCAACGGGGCAGCGCCACGGATGTGGGGACGATTTCCGTGGAGAGCGAAGCGCCGGCAGTGGTGACGGACAGCGAATGGCGGAATGCAAAGGTGTTTGGCCCCGGCGGCTATGGCTGGATGCCATCGGCGGGGCAGGAAGTGCTGGTGCTCAAAGATGTGGAGGGCGGCGGCGCACCCTGCGTAGTGGCATCGCCGGTGACCAGCCCCGTGGCACTGGCGGCGGGAGAGGTCAGCGTTGGCACCGGCGCAGCCTACGGCCACTTTCAAAACAATGGACAACTGACCTTCAAGGGCGCGGCGGCAAAGGTAGAGACCACCGGCGGCGTGACGCTGGAGGGAGGCCGAATCGATCTCAACGGCGCGGTGTATATCAACGGGGTCAGTCTGGAGGTGCTGCTCAATGGAAGCTAAGCTGGTGAACGGGGATTATGTGCCGGACGGAGCCGGCGGGTTTGTACGGCTGGAGGGGGCGGAGGAACTGTTGGCCAGGGCGCTGTTTAAACTCAGCTGCCGCCGGGGCAGCTTTCCGTTCCTGCCGGAGTTGGGAAGCCGCCTGTACCTGCTGGGACGGGAAAAGCCGTCTGCGTGGACGGCGGTGGCACGGCAGTATGCCGTGGAGGCCCTGACGGGCATGGAGGTGACGGTGACGGACGTGGATGTGACGGCGGCCGGTGACGCGTTGGTGGTGGCGGTTTATCTGACCGCCGGGGAAACGGCGGCCACTGTGGAGGTGATGGTGTGAAAACCATGGCGGAAATCTATGGCGAAATGCTGGAACAGTTTGAATCGGAGACCGGCTTCACCATGGCTGGAGAAAGCGATCTGGCGGTGCGGCTGTACGCTGCGGCGGCACAGCTGGAGAGCCTGTACGTCTACGCCGACTGGTGCCGGCGGCAGTGCTTTCCCCAGACGGCGGAGGGCACGTATCTGGAGTATCACGGAGCTCTGCGGGGCTTGGAGCGGAAACCGGGCACCTGTGCCATCGGCAAGCTGCGGTTTTCCATGACGGCAGCGCGGGAGGAGGATGTGACCGTGAAGTCCGGTGTGGTCTGTACCACGGCGGGACTGGTGCGGTTTGTCCTGACAGAAGATGTGACCATTCCGGCGGGAGAGACGTGGGCAGACGGAATGGCGGAGGCACAGGAACCGGGTACCGGCGGCAATGTGGCGGCGGGGACCGTCACGTTTATGACCCAGGCGCCGGTGGGGATTGCCGCAGTGACCAATCCCATTGCGTTTTCCGGCGGTGCGGGCGAAGAAGAGGATGAGAGCTTCCGGGCAAGAATTTTAGACAGCTTTATCCGCCTGCCCAACGGGGCCAATGCGGCGTTTTATGAAAGCCGGGTGCTGGCCATGGACGGCGTGGGTGCGGTGCAGGTCATCCCGCGAATCAACGGCGTCGGCACCGTGGGTGTGGTGGTGGCGACGGAATCCGGCGAGCCGGATGCGGACCTGGTAGAGCGGGTGCAGGCGGATCTGGAGGCGGTGCGGGAGATCGCCGTGGATGTGACGGTGCTGGCGCCTACAGAGCAGACCGTGAATCTGGAAGCAACGCTGTGGCCCAAGCAGAACGTGAGCTATGACGAGGTTTCTGCGACGGTGGAGCAGGCCATTCGGAATCATTTCACCGGCGCACAGCTGGGCAAATCTGTCTATTTGGCGCAGCTGGGATGCCTGATCTATGATACAGGACTGGTAGAGAATTATCAGATCACTACCCCGGCGGCAGACTTGCCCATGACAGCCTACGACCTGCCGCGGTTGGGCACGCTGACACTGACGGAGGGAAGCTGAGATGGGATATGGCGCATATTTGGCAGAACTGCTGCGGCCGCTGGGCGTCTATGCGTTGGAAACCGGCACCTTCTCTGGGGCACAGTTGCGGGCGTTGGGCGCGTCCATGGACGAGGCAGAAGCGGTGCAAACGCGAAATTTACGGGAAGGCGTGGTTATGACTGCCCAAGACGAAGGGCTGGATCTGGTGGAGCAGCTCTTTCGGTACCGGCCCGCTGCCGCATCGGTGGAGGACCGGCGGGCGGCAATTGCGGGGCTGATGATGGTGGGCGGCGACAGCTTTACGCTGCCTGCGCTGCGAAAATGTCTGCGGGGCTGCGGTGTGGAGGCGCTGGTGGAGGAGGTGGACACAGCAGGCGTGGTGCGGGTGTCTTTCCCCGGGATCATGGGTATACCGGACGGATTTGACCGCATACAAATGATCATCGAGGACATTTTGCCGTGCCATTTGCTGATTGACTATGCGTTCCACTATGTGATATGGATGGAGTTGGAAGACAATGGCGTGTGCTGGGCCGATATTGAGGGATTGACCTGGACAGAAGTGGAGATTTTGACCTTTGACTGAGCTTTGACTGCCGGTGGGATTTCCCCAAAAACCATGCTGATGTGACAGCTGCCCTGCGGAGTCCGGACAGGCAGCCGGCTTTTCGCGTTGTGAAAAGCCGGCGCAGCCATTGCGCAGCAATGGGGTGGTAGATATATGCCGGGCGCATTCAATGTGCCCAGACAGCTGAAATGCAGCGGGAAAAAAGGTCTGCCGCTTTCTGTAAAACCAATGCCAGCCGCGCAGCGGAAGTCCCCGCTGCGCGGCTGGCATATATGCTAATTGTATGGAATGTGTTGGAGCGCACATGGCCTCAGGTTCGCGTCAGGTCCGTCATCCAGCGCTTGGAACGGAATCGCCAAAGACCTACGAAAGACTTACAGACCTCTTCTAAAAGTGTGCAGCCATAGACAGCTGCAATACCCCACTGGAATACCAGGCCCGACAGGGCTGCGGCGGGCACGGACAGGCCATAGAGGAATCCGACGTCGATATACATGGCGGTTCGCACGTCGCCGCCCCCGCGGATGACCCCCACTACGTTGGTCGTGTTAAAGGCCTTAAAGGGCAGGGCAAAGCAGAGAATGACCAGCATGGTGGTGCAAATGGACTGGGCCTGGGCAGACAGGTCGAACAGAGGGTAGATCCAGGGTGCAATGACCGTTTGAATCAGGCAGGCCAGCACCAGTGAAGTGGCTGCGGAGAGTCCCACAGACAACAGATTCAGGGTGCGGCCGGTGTGGAATGCGCCTTCCTGATCCCCGGCGCCCATCTGGTTGCCCACCATGATGGTGGCGGCAGAGGCAATGGCAAAGGTGGCGGTGGTGCAGACCTTTTCCACATTGCCGGCAATGGTGTAGGCAGCCAGAATGGGGGTGGAGCCGTCCATATGGCCCATAATGATCTGGTACAGGGAGGTGCCCAAGCCCCAAAGGGTTTCATTGAGTACCACCGGCGTGGCATAGCGGATAAAATCTCTGGCCATAGCCGCGCCGGGGCGGAGCATCAGATGCAGATTTGGGTGAAAGACCGAACTGCGGGCGGCATAGAGCACCGCAATCCCAAGCTCCAGAATTCGGGCGATCAGCGTTGCCAGCGCTGCGCCCTCCACGCCCATGGCCGGTGCACCCAGCTTACCAAAGATCAGCACCCAGTTCAGAAAAGTATTCAGAACCATGGAAATGGAATAGAGGATCAGGCCAAATTTGGCGTTTCCCACACTGCGATGGATCCCTACAAACATGGAGCTGACAGCGTTGAACAGATAGCTCCAGCCAACGATGCGCATATAGCGGACGGCAATGGCCGCCAGTTCTTCGTTGTTGGTGATCAGGGACATGATGGCTTCGGGCGCAATGGCCGCCGCCAGAGCAATGGCCAGACCGGCCGCAAAGGCCACATAGATTGTGATGCCCAGAATACGGCTGATGGCGGCTTTGTCCCCTTTCCCCCAATACTGGGAGGCCAGGACGCTGCCGCCGGACTGCATGCCGAAAATCATCAACAGCACCACAAAAAACGGTGTGTTGGCCAATGACACGGCGGCCAGTTCCTGTTCACCTATCATGCCCACCATGAAGGTGTCGCTGAGGCTGACACACTGGGTTACCAGGTTTTGCAGCAGGATCGGTACAGCCAGATGCAGCATGGTTTTGTAAAATTGCGGATTGGATTGAGATAACAGCTTCATACTTGGGACGCGCTCAGCCAAATGCCTCTGTCAGCACGGCCAGAAACAACGCGATTTCCTCCTGTGTGGTGAATTTACTCAGGCTCACGCGGATGGAGCCGTCAATGACTTCCGGCGGCAGGTCCAGAGCCTGCAGTACATGGCTGCGGTGGCCCTTGGCGCAGGCAGAACCGGCGGACACATAGATCTCCCGATCCTGAAGGCGGTTGATCAGTTCCTGAGAACGGACGGTGGGAACTGCCAGATTGACAATGTGAGGAGCGTCCCCTGGCGCAATCAGGGTCACAAATGGCAAAGCAGCCAGAGCAGTCCGCAGATTGTCCCGCAGGGCGGCCATACGGGCGGTATCTTCCCGAAAAGTGGCGGCTCCAGCGGCACAGGCTGCGCCAAAGCCGGCGATGAGCGGCAGGGCTTCGGTACCGGAGCGCAGTTTTCGCTCCTGCCCGCCGCCCAGCAGATATGGCGGCAGATGCAGACCCGGGCGGATGTACAGCGCGCCGACGCCCTTGGCTGCGTGAATCTTGTGGCCGGAAATGGAAATCAGATCGGCTTCCAGAGTTTTTGCCTGGAGGGGAATTTTCAGAAAGGCCTGCACCGCGTCGGTGTGAAACAGGGCGTTTGGCGCCATGCGGTGGGTCAGCTTCGCCAGCTTGTCAATGGGCATGACGGCGCCGGTCTCATTGTTGACGGTCATAATGGACACCAGGATGGTGTCTTTTCGCAGAGCCTGGCGCAGCGCGTCCAGGGTTATGCGGCCGCTGGAATCCGGTTTCAGATAGGTGACCTCATATCCGTCAGCTTCCAGACGGGCCATGGGTTCGAGCACCGCGTGGTGCTCCACGGCGGAGGTGATGATATGCTTTCCCCGCTTGCCTCTGGTGCGAACGGCGGAAAAAATGGCCCAGTTGTCGGCCTCCGTGCCGCCAGAGGTGAAAAACACCCGGTCCGCCGCCGCCCCCAGGGCGGCGGCGACGGATTTACGGGCGTCCTCCAGAGTGTGGGCGGCACGGTCTCCCAACCGGTGCATGGAGGAGGGGTTGCCCCAATTCTCTGTCAGACAGCATGTAATCGCCGCCACGGCCTCCGGGCAGGGGCGCGTGGTGGCGGAGTTATCCAAATAGGCTTGCATAAAACCAGTCCTCTTTCGTTTTCGATAGAGTTTAGGGAGTTGGACTTGGAGATGGCAGCACAGATTTTTCAAAACTTGTGCAGGCGCAAATCACGGTCAACGGCTTCCGGGCCAACCCTGTGCGCCCATTGGGATCCGTTCTTTTCGTAAAGGTAGATGCAGGCCGGAGAATGTCCACAACGAAAAGCCGCAGAGGACGGGCTCGCAGCTGCGGTAAGCACAGGGGATTTGCGGTGCGGTTGAGCGCCAGGGTGATTTAGACAGTTGCCGCTTCCCCCAAGACCTTTGTAACCATGATGTATGTCTCAGCTCTGTAAACTTCGGTGAAGCCGCAGGACAGGAAGAGGCCTACAGATGGGTTGTCAATGGCGATATCGTCGTATAGGGCCGGTACGCCGGCTTCCTTGGCTGCGTCACACAGCAACAGCAGGCCCTGGCGGCCATAGCCGTTCCCCCGTTCGGCAGCGAGGACAAGGATGTCGCAGATGTACAGGTTCCGCTCCGCGTCGTAGCGGTAGGCCGCTTCTCCTACAAATTGGCTGCGTTCTGTGTCCAGCAGATAGCGATAAAACTTTTCGCCGGATGCGTCCGCCACCCAGCGGCTGTACCAGCCGGCCCAGTGCTCTGGCGGGAAGGCGATGGTCCCGCCGTAGGCGTGGTTGTATGCCATGGTTTCCGCGTCCGCCAGGAGCGCTTGACGGAAAGTCAGCTGAGAAAGCGCAGGCTTATGCAAGGCGAGCGTGTGCGGTGTTTGCATGGAAATCCTCCTGTCAGCGGGTTACTTCCCCACACAAAAGCGGGAAAAAATATCGTTGGTCACTTCTTCGCGCATGGATTTGCCGGTGATCTCGCCCAGAGCTTCCAGCGCGTCTTCCACATCCACCAGCACGGCGTCGGGGGTCAGCCCCAAAGTCAGAGCGTCCAGCGCCGTGCGCAGGGCGGCCGCGGCGCGGCGCACAGCGCCGGCCTGACGGGCGTTGGTGAGGATGGAACCGTCGCAGGGCGTTTTGCCGCCGAACAGCGTTTCCACGGCCTGTTCCAAACCGTCAATGCCCTGGCCGGTTTTGGCGCTGAGGGACAACACGGTTTCAAAGGGCAGATCCTCCGGCTGCACGACCTGGGGCAGATCGGATTTGTTGACAATGGCCAGAGCGCGGGGGGCGCTTTTGGCTGCGTCCATGGCGCGGCGGTCGGCATCTTCCAGCGGCTGCGCCCCATCACAGACGAAAATGGCCAGATCGGCCTCCTTTGCCGCAGCCAGTGCACGTTCCACACCCAGTTGCTCAATGGGGTCGCCGGTGTCGCGAATTCCGGCGGTGTCCAGAAGCCGAAGGGTCAGGCCGCCGAGCCGAATGGGGGCTTCGACTGTGTCGCGGGTGGTACCGGGAACCGGCGTGACAATGACCCGCTCATAACCGGTCAAGGCGTTGAGCAGGCTGGATTTCCCCGCGTTGGGACGGCCAAGTATGGCGCATTTGACGCCGTTTTTCAGCACCTGTCCCCGGTCAAAGGTCTGCAGGAGGGCTTCCAGACCGGCAATTGCCGCTTCCATGGCGCTGACATACGTGGGGAGAGAAAATTCGTCGATGTCCTCATCCGGATAGTCCAGCACGGCATGGAAATGGGAGAGAATGCCCACCAGCGATGTATAGATGGGCTCGACCTTGCCGGATACTGCGCCGCCCAGCTGACCTGCTGCGTTGGCGGCGGCATCGGCAGTTTCGGCTTCAATCAGGTCCACCACTGCCTCCGCCTGGCTCAGATCCATGCGGCCGTTGAGAAAGGCGCGTTTTGTAAATTCCCCGGGACCGGCCTGCCGCGCACCGGCAGCAAACAGAGCTTCCAGGGCGGCGGAAAGCACCACAGGCGAGCCGTGGCACTGCAGCTCCACCGTGTCTTCACCGGTATAGGTGGCTGGGGTGCGGGTGTAGACGGCCAGCGCATGGTCAATGACGCGGCCGTGGCGGTCCCGTAGGGCGCCGCCAATGAGTTTTCGGTTTGGGGCCTCAGACAGAGGGCGGCCTGAAAGCGGTGTAAACACCCGCCCGGCCACCTCCGCTGCCCCGTCGCCGGACAGGCGGACAATGCCGATGGCGGAAGGGGACAGGGCAGTGGCGATGGCGGCGATGACGTCAGACATCATAAAACCTCCAGCTTATTAAAATACGAAATTCTGCGGGTATATTGGCAGTGCGCAGAGATGGCTTGCGTTACAGGCTTTCCAGCTTGTGCAGCACCTGTTGAAAGTAATCAGGCAGCGGACAAGTGACTTCCACAGGTTCCCCGGTACGGGGGTGGACAAACCGCAGGGCCATGGCATGGAGACACTGCGTGTTTTGCCCCAGCTCCGGCTTTTTGTGTCCGTAGACCAGATCGCCAAGAATGGGATGGTTTTGATACGCCATATGGACGCGAATCTGGTGGGTGCGGCCTGTCTCCAGGCGGCACTCCACCAGCGTATAGCCCCGATAGCGGCGCAGAACGCGAAAATGGGTGACAGCCTCCCGGCTGTTTTTCTCTGTGACAGCCATTTTTTTGCGGTCTGCCGGGTGGCGGCCAATGGGGGCGGAAATGGCGCCCGCATCTTCACGGATATTGCCGCAGACAACGCACCAATAGGTGCGGGAGAGACTGTGATCCTTCAGCTGCGCCGCCAGGCCCTGATGGGCCATGTCGTTTTTGGCTGCGATCAGCAGCCCGGACGTGTCTTTGTCAATCCGGTGGACAATGCCGGGACGCAGCTGCCCGTTGATGCCGGAGAGACTGCTGCCGCAGTGATATAGCAGCGCGTTGACCAGAGTGCCGTCCCAGTGGCCGGCGGCAGGGTGGACCACCATGCCTTTGGGTTTGTTGATCACAATGACGTCCTGATCCTCATAGACCACGTCCAGAGGGATGTCCTGGGGAACAATATGCACGGGTTGCGCTTCCGGCAGCGTCACGGAAAACACATCGCCCGCCTGGGTTTTGTAGTTTTTCTTGACGGGCGCGCCGCCCAAGGTTACAGCGCCTTCCTCCAGCAGCCGCTGCACTGCGCTGCGGCTCAGTTCCGGCAGGGCCTGGGAAAGGGCTGCGTCCACCCGCAGGCCGGCCTGCTCGATGGTCACCGTCATGACTTTTCCCCTCGCGTTTTCCCGTCACTGAAAAAATCGGAGAAGAACGCCAGATAGATGCAGAACGCAATGCCGCCGCAGACCACAAAAATGTCTGCCACGTTAAATACGGCAAAATTCATAAACAGCACGTCAAACATATCCACCACATAGCCGAACAGCGCCCGGTCAATGAGGTTGCCCAGCGCGCCGCCCAGGACAACGACCAGGGACCACCGGCCAAAGGGCTTTTTGACCTTGCCAGTCAGCAGCGCCCAGAACGCCACGGCCAGAAATGCCACCGTAATGGCGACAAAAAACCAGCGCATGCCCTGCATGGAACTGAAGGCAGCGCCCCGGTTCTGCACATAGGTCAGCTGGCAGATGTGGGGGATAAAAGGAACGCTTTCCCCCACGGCCAAATTGGTCCGAACCCAGTATTTCACCAATTGGTCCACGGCAGCCAAACCGGCGGTCACAAGCAGATACCACATATCAGGCTCCCTCCGCCGGCTTGTTTGCCTGCCCTTCTGCCTGCTGCTGAGGCGGTGCAGGATCCCGGACGGCGCGCAGGGCCATCCAAGTAATGCTGAACATCCACAGGGCTGTGGCGCAGTAGAAATACAGCTCTCCCACCTCGCTGCCCGGCATGGCTACGATGGAAAAGAATACGCCGGCCATGCTCCAGAAGGCGGTGAGACGGCGCCGGCCCTCGTCAAAGCAGAAGCCGCCGATGCGATAGGCGCCGCTCATTGTGCAGATCAGCGCGAAGAGTTGGAAGCAATAGTCCAGAATAATGGGGTCGGAGCTCCAACTCTTAAAGTCCAGGACCAACCGGCACATGATATACAAAAAGGGCACGATATACAGCGCCGCATTGGACTTTCGTCCGGTGTAGCGCTTTGCGGCTGCGGCGAGAATACAAAGCGCCGACACAAAGCCGAACACGTCTACCAGAATAGACAGTGCGGACAGGAACTGCTGGGACGTTCCGTGCAGACCCAGCAGGCTCTGTACAATTCGCAAAAGGCACGCCACCAGCAGAAGGACGCCCGCAGCCGCGGCTGTAGCTGTGGATACGCGGGAGCGGCGATAGACAGCCTGGGCCGTTTTCCGTTTCGGTAGCCGCAGGCAGAACACCGCAATCGCCACCACCACGACCACACAGTAGATGGAAAGCCCCAGCGTCAGGGGATGGCCGGTGGTGGGCAGGCCGTCGCTGTCAAAGACCCGGGTCAATTGCAGCCAGCGCAGAAACAGCCCCAATACCGAGGCCAGGAGCAGGAAGACCAGGGCGAAGGGGTGACCAGTGGAACGCTTCATAATCATGCCTCCAGAATCGAAATAGAAAAAAGTGCATACTTCACTGAATTCTTATTATAGCATAGAATTTGGAATGGGACAAGGGGCGGGGCCGGAAAATCTGCCGGGAAGGCACACGCAAAAAAAGGCCGCCTCCCATGGGCGCAAGCCCATTTGAGACGGCCGTGTTTGATTAGATCAGATGCGCTCCTCAATGTACTTGACCACGTCACCGACGGTCACAAGACGTTCCAAATCGTCGTCACCGACTTCGATGGAATATTCTTCTTCCAGACTCATCATGAACTCCACGAGATCCAGAGAATCCGCTTCCAGATCCTCCAGGATCACTGTGCTCTCAGTGATCCGATCTTCCTCACAGCCCAGATGCTCGGCCAGCATGGCTTTGATTTGTTCAAATACCAAGATTCACACCTCCCTGACGCCCACTCGCGGGGTAGACTTTTTACACACAGTATAATGAGGTGTAGTGGAAAATTCAACCCCTTTCCTAGGTGGTGTCGTCAATAAAAGTATGATATAATAGTTCTCGTAGTAGAGGAGGGCAAAAAATGGCGAGAGAACAGGAACGACACGATATAAGCGATGGGGCGTGGGAGAAAATCCGGCCGTACACGATTG
>CBCPMX010000079.1:0-2939 GCA_965120355.1 uncultured Oscillospiraceae bacterium | reverse complement strand
ATTCCCTTTGGTGCCTTGAAGCGCAGCGGAAAGGAATGGTCATAACCATGAATTTATCCGTTCCAATTATCACGTTTGTAGGGTTATCCGGCACCGGCAAAACCACATTCCTGGAAAAGCTGATCCCAGAGCTGAAGCGCCGGCACCTTCGCTTGGCAGTCTTAAAACATGATGCCCACCACTTTGAAATGGACAAACCAGGCAAAGATACCTGGCGCTTCACGCAGGCGGGCGCTGATGTGTCCGCCATTTCCAATCAAACGCAGTTTGCCCTGGTGGAACGCACCTCCCGCCAGCTGGAACTGATGGAGCTGATAGAGCGGCTGCCAGAGGTAGATCTGGTTCTGACAGAGGGTTATAAGCGGAGTCCTACCAAAAAGATCGAACTTCACCGCGCCGTCCTGGGACAGCCTCTTTTGAGCCGTCCGGAGGAACTGTTGGCCGTCATCACCGACGAACCCCTGGATGTGGATGTACCTCAGCTGGACTTGGAGGATGCCGCCGGCTGTGCCGACCTGATTGTGCAGTATCTTGCGCAGTTTGGAATGGATTGAGGCAAGCAGCAGTTTGAAAAATTGCGCTGTCTTTTCCTGCGAAAACGGATGCTGCTGCGTCAAAAACGAACGGCATACATGCAGGATTCCAGCGCTTTCCCATGTATCTGCTTTTCCTTTTTAAATCTCTCACGATACAAACAGCCTGGAATCGTTCATCAGAGCGTTTCCAGGCTATTCGTTATCTTTCAAAACAGTGCCATAATCGCGCAGAAAACCACAGGTACCACCAGGGACGGCAGCATGTTCAGCGTCTTGCAGTCTTTGATTTTTAAAATGGAAATTCCAGAACTGGCAATGAGGAATCCCCCCACAATAGACAGCTCTGTCATCATATCCGCCGTTACAAAATCGCCCAGAAGTTTGGCGCACAGGAAAATCGCGCCCTGCCAGCAGAATAGCACGCCAGCAGCCAGCGTCATGCCGATCCCGTAAGTCGACGCCAGCACCATAGAGGTCACAAGATCCAGGGTGGCATTGGTATACAGGTAGGTATTGTCGCCATTGAGAGCGCTCTGAATCGGACCTAAAATCGACAATGTTCCGATACAAAACAGCAAAATCCCTGTCGACAAGCCTTCCGCCAGCCGTCCGCCGGAAAATTTCCCTGTGAGCCGGTGGAAACGGCCGTCAATGTCCAACAGCGTTCCAATGAGACTGCCCAGAGCCAGACTGACAATGAACAGTACGGGATAACTGCTGTTGGGCATATTCTGTACCACAGCGTTGATACCCAAGCCTGTGGCCGCAAGTCCCATGGCTGTAAACAGAGCGTTCTGGCACTTTTCGTTCAGGCCCCTGCGCAGAAAACTTCCGATAAGGCTGCCGGCCAGAATGGTGGCGGTGTTGACAATGGTTCCGAGCATAGCGGTATCTCCTTTATCTGCTTAGCAATCGCAATCATACGGAACGCCAGCCGTTTTTTGGCTGGCGTTCCAGGCTGCTTTCATTCTTCGGCGTTTGTTTCGTCCACATACAGCGTGGCGACCGGCGGTTCTTCGGGCGCCGCTGCGTCTACAGCAGTCTCTTCCTGCGCGGGGACTACCACTTCCTTAAACTCTTCCACTTCAGCATAGTCGGAAAATTCCTCTGCTGTACTGGAGGCGGGGGCCTCCGGCTGCTGGTCCAGAATTTCGACCTCCACCGGGGGTTCGCCCTCTTCCATGGCCACAAGGCTTTCATTGAGGGCGTCAATGGTTTTCAGCGAGGCGGTAATTTTGTCACACCAGGGCAGATACTCTGCTGCCTCCGGCGATACGCCGGCGACAAAATCCTTGTAGTACAGCTTGCCC
The DNA here is from genome assembly GCA_965120355.1 of uncultured Oscillospiraceae bacterium. Taxonomy (GTDB): domain Bacteria; phylum Bacillota; class Clostridia; order Oscillospirales; family Oscillospiraceae; genus CBCPMX01. The sequence continues at coordinate 1,093 of CBCPMX010000079.1, read as the reverse complement.
AATTCGATCTGGGCTTTTTTGATTTTGTCATTTTCCGCGGCAATGGACAGATTGACGCGTGCAGTGGCGGCCAACTGCTTGGACTTTTTTGCGGCAGCCTGGGCTACCTCGCCTGCTTTTTTGCTGACTTCGTTGGCCTTAGGGCCGAACTTGTCAAGGATGGACATGATAGCGCGCTCCTTTCAAATTTGCAGCGAAAATACGCTCCCCGCTGCGATTGCACCCCGGCCGCCAGACTGCGGCCAGTTAAAACAGACCTGTAATCACACCGTTTTCATCAATATCAATTTTTTCTGCGGCAGGCACCTTGGGCAGTCCCGGCATGGTCATAATATCTCCAGTGAGTACCACAATAAAGCCTGCTCCGGCAGAAATTTTTACCTTGCTGACAGAGACCGTAAAGTGTTCCGGGCGGCCCAGCTTCGTCTGATCATCGGACAGAGAATACTGCGTCTTGGCCATACAAATGGGCAGGCCGCCATACCCCAGGCTCTCCAGCTTGTCAATCTCCTTGGCGGCGGCCGCCGAGAATGTGACGCCATCGCCCCCATAGATCTTTTGTACGACTGCCTGAATTTTGTCTCGAATCGGGAGATTCAAATCATAGGCAAACTGGAAATACTTCTCCGCTTCACACAGCTGCAGCACCTCCTGCGCCAACGCGACGCCGCCTTCCCCGCCTTTTGCCCAGACCTCGCTGAGGGCCACATGGACGCCGTACTCTCCACACTTGCGGCGGATCAGCTCCAGCTCCGCGTCAGTGTCGTTGTCAAAACGGTTAATCGCCACCACAGCAGGCAAGCCAAAGACCTGCGTAATGTTCTCCACATGCTTGAGCAGATTGGGCAGGCCCCTCTCCAGCGCTTCCAGATTCTCTTTGCCCAGTTCTGTCTTGGGCACGCCGCCGTTGTATTTCAGGGCCTTGACTGTAGCTACAATGACCACTGCGTCCGGCGTCATACCGGCGGCACGGCACTTAATGTCCAGGAACTTCTCTGCGCCCAAATCCGCACCGAAGCCTGCCTCCGTCACCACATAGTCCGCCAGCTTCATGGCCGTGTCTGTCGCGGAGATGGAATTGCAGCCGTGGGCA
>CBCPMX010000078.1:0-49358 GCA_965120355.1 uncultured Oscillospiraceae bacterium | reverse complement strand
TGGAGGCGCTGCTCCAAGACCCAACCATCGATGCAGTTTCCATCTGTGTGGCCAATGCACACCATGCACAGTACTCGATCCGCGCATTGCAAGCGGGAAAGCATGTCCTTTGTGAAAAACCAATGGCGGTTACCACGGAAGACTGCCTGCAAATGATTAACACATCCAAAGCAACAGGGAAGCGGCTCCTGATCGGACAAAACCAGCGGCTCGCTCCAGCGCATCAAACGGCCCGCGCACTGCTCGCCAGTGGCACACTGGGCCGTGTATTGACCTTTCAGACCACATTTGGCCACAAGGGGCCAGAAACCTGGAGCGTCGCCGGCGGGGCAAACACCTGGTTCTTTCGCAGTAACGCCGCCGCCTTTGGCGCTTTGGCCGATCTGGGCGTTCACAAACTGGATTTGCTGCGATTCCTGCTCGACGCAGAGGTGGAAACTGTGTTTGCACAGTGCGCCGTACGGGATAAAAAACTGCCCAACGGCGCGCCGATTGAAGTCGAAGACAACGCACTGCTGCTACTGACCTTTCAGAACGGCAGCATGGGGACCCTTTCCGCCAGCTGGACCCACTATGGTCAGGAGGACAACGCCACCATTCTCTATTGCGAAAATGGGATCCTGAAGCTGTATGCAGATTCAGCCCATACTCTGCAATGGATCCATCCTGGCGGCGTCGTGGAAAACAGGGACCTGGGCGGAATCCAAACGAACGACACTGCCGGGCAAACATCATCCGGCGTCATTGACGAATTTGTGGACGCCATATTCACTGAGCGCGCCAGCGTCCTGGACGCAGACCGTATCCTCGGCTCCATGGAAGCCGTCTTTGCCTGTTTACAATCGGACAGAGAAAACCGGCCAATTTCGCTCGAACACGTACATGCATCGCACAAGACGAGGTGAGTTTATGAAACAACGGAAAAAGAAGGCGGCGCCGCCGCCACCCATGGTTTTGGAGGATCCCCACAACAGGCCGCAGAGCGCCACGCAGACACCCGAGCCACCGCAGATGCCGTCTCCTTTCTATGATTCAGAGGATCCCGTTTATCAGCAGCGCCACAGGCTTGCGCAGCAGCTGCAGAAGCAAACCGCTTTGGAAGGCTATGTCCTATTAAAAAACGACGGCACCCTTCCCCTCCGCGGTGTAAAGCGGCTCAATGTCTTTGGCCGTCATGCCGGACTGTTTTTTGACCCGGCGCTGTATCAGCGCCACGGCATTACCCTCAACCAGGAACTTCTGGACTATTACGCCGCATATCAGACGAAAGACGCGGGCTATACCGGCTCCGGTTACGACGAATCCACCGGAGAATATGTTCCTCAAAATCGGACGGCCACTGGCATGTTCGGTATGAACAGCTTTTTGGAGCACGAACCGTTCATTGGCCACCCGGTCTATGAGCCGGACGGCGTTATGCGCGTCGCTCCCGTGCCGCAGCAGCTTCTGGACAATGCGGCCGCCTTTTCAAACGTTGCCGCCGTCGTGCTGTTCCGGCGCGGCGGAGAGGGCGCCGATCATGAAAAGGGTGACGAACGACTGACGGAAGGCGAAGCCGGGATGCTGGCCTATTGCACGGCACAGTTTGACCATGTCCTTGTGATCCTTGCCACCAATAGCGTCATCGACGGAGATTTCCTGGTGCAGGACGTCACGTACAAATTCTATCAGTACACCTACGGCGGCGGCGTCTATTCCAACAATGTGGGCAATGAAATTCTCCCCGATTTTGCAAGCCGTGTGGAGCTTCGGTATCTGAATGCATCCGGCGCGCCCGCACCCCATGTCTATCCAATCCAAGCAGATAAAATCAGCGGCGCGTTCTATACGACAGATAAGTCCGGCGACTTGGGCGCAGAAGCGCTGCTGGAACTGCTTCTTGGGCAGGAAAGTCCTTCTGGCCGGCTCATGGACGGCATTGCCCGCGACTATGATGACGATCCAGTCTCCCGATGCCATGGCGGGTTAGCCTTTTCACGGGCGTCCACAACAGAGGATCGGTATATCTACGGTCATAATTATGTCGCCTACAAAGAAGGCGTTTATCTGGGCTATAAATATTTTGAAACCTTTTGCCCGGAAAAAACCGCGTTCCCATTTGGCTATGGGCTAAGTTACACAAACTTTCGCTGGGAAACCGGCACGCTGCAAACCCAGGAAAACGAATATGGAGAACTCCAATTCTCCGTGGATGTACGTGTCACCAACCTTGGCCCAATGGCCGGCAAGGACGTCATACAGCTCTACGTGCAGGCACCATACAATGAGAACGGCCCGTATCATTTGGAAAAACCGCTGGTTGCACTGGCAGCATTTGAAAAGACTGCGCCGCTTTCGCCTGGAGCACAGGCCACAGTGTCTCTCTGTTGGAACGCCAGAGACATCGCCTGTTACTCCGACACCGCCGAATGCTATGTGTTGGAGCGGGGAATCTATCACTTCTGTGTCAGCGCCCACGCAAATGCTGCGCATACAAAGCCCGCCGCTGCGCTTTGCTGGGAACTGCCAGAGGATCTGTATTTCAAAGCAGATGAGATCACCGGAACTCCATACCGGAATCTCTTCACTGGCAATCCACGCGATGGTTACCGCTATGACGCACGGGGCACAGAGGCGGAAAACATCATCTATCTCCATCGCACCGACATAGACGGCATACCCACGGTTGCCCCTGGCACTTTTCCGGAAATCAAGCTGCTGGATCCCATTACCCGGGAAACAGCTCAGATCCTCGATCTGAAAACACGTGGCCTGTCAAGCTATTATGAAATGGATGGCACCTACGTCCATCTCTATGCCGATGACGTTCCGGTGCCCACAACCAACGCAGTGTACCGTGACAAATTCGGAAAACAGCAGAATTTTTCGCTGCAGGACGTCTACCGGTTTTTACGGGATCCAGACAGTCCGGAGTATCATAACCTCCAGCGGCTGCAAGCTACCACTGGCATTGCCGCAGACACCTGGGACGACGCGCTGGTTTGGGACCATTTCCTGGATCAGTTCAGTGTCAACGAGATGCTTTGCCGGTTCTACCATTGTGGATTTGACATCCCAGCGTTGAAGGAGTATGGGATTCCAGTCACGTATTCCGCAGATACGCCGGGACAAATCGGCGCCAACAACAAGCTGCCAATGGCGCGGACCACCAGCTATTGCGACACCACACTGGCCTGTACCTGGAACAAGCCGCTTTGTGAAGCGTTTGGTCTGGCCTTGGCACAGGAGGCCGCCGCCTCCGGTGAAAACGGCACCTCTTGGTTTTACGCACCAGGAAACAATCTGCATCGCTCCTGTCTCTCCGGGAAAAATAACAACTATTTTTCCCAGGATGCTCATTTGGCTGGCTGGATCTGCGGTCATTTCCTGAAGGGGTTGCAGCGAGGCCATATGAACTGCTGCATGAAGCATTTCGCCTGCAACGACCAGGAAATCAGCCGCGAGGGTCTTGTTGTCTTTGCCAACGAACAGACCTTGCGGGAGAATTATTTCGCCGCCTTTGAGCACGCCCTGAAAATCGGCGGAGGCAAAGCCATCATGACTTCTCTGGGACGTGTGGGCACCGTCAACGCCTGCGGCAATGCGCATCTGACCGTGGAGCTGCTGCGCAAAGAATGGGGCTTTGACGGCATGCTCATTACCGACGGGTATGGCGTAACCTCTTATATGTATGACATCAATGTACTCCTCGGCGCAAACAGCGGCCTTCTGTGCTTTGGAAACAGCAGCAACCTGGGGGAATGTCAGGATTTGATGGAGCTTTACCGCTACTACCTCCAGTATCCCGGCAGAACGACATTGGCTTTGCGCAAGTTTATGCAGGGCAGTATGAACGCTTTGATGGAAAGCCACACCTTTCAGGATCTCTATCGGAACTACAACTATGATGCCAGTGAAGACGCGCACAGCAGTACCGATGTCTGTTGGTTTGACGCCCAGATTGGCCTGGGCTATACCTGGCAACAGGCGGCGCTGCTGTCTTATCTGGGCGTCAAACTGCAGGAAGGTGAACAAAATCCGCCCTCTATGATGCCCAACCACAATTGTAAAGACCGCAGCGGTACCATTCGCACCGATGACTACGGCTTGCTGCGGGAAACCATTGCCGGCAAGGCCGGGGCCATTCTGACAATCCCGATCTCCATTCAGAAATCCTATGGCATGTCGAAGCTTGGATTTACTGTGGAATTCGATCCGGCTGTGGTAGAATATATCTGTATAGAGTCCGAAAACAGCATTCTGACGGGCTACACGTTTGATGCAGCGCCCTGCAGTCGTGGCGTTCAAATTCAAATCAGCACTACGGGCAATGTATGTGCAGTTCCCTGTGGAACATTGTGCGGTCTCCTGCTGAAAATCCGGCCAGAAGCATCTCCTGGAACCTACCCGATACACCTGCTTCCGCTTCTGGACGAAGCAGGGCAAGCGCGCGGCAGCTTTTATGACAAACAGGGACACGCCATGCGCGTCGCCTTAGGCAGCCAATCGGACAAATACCACTTTGGCGTCGGTTGGAGCGGCATCTACCAGGACGTCGAGAGCAATGGCTGGCAGCACATGGATGCATCTGAAACAGAAGATCTGGCTGATATTACGCTGCTGTCCAATTTCCTGACAGTGGAGGCATAAGCGGCATACCTGGCCGGCGCAAAGCAGGCTCTCACAGGTTCATACAGTCCACACATCAAGGTTCCCCACTGTTTACTTTTGGGCAGTTCAATTCCGAACAAGCGCCATTGCCGCGGCCCCTGCCAGCCCCAGTTGCATTTTGCATGTGAAAACGCCCTGCCTGCAGGTGGCAACTGCGTCGCATGAAAGGCCGTGGATTATGCCGGTCTGTTAAATATTTGTACATCAACTGTTTGGTCAGCAAAATGCTGCCGCAGGCAATGCCTGCGGCAGCAAATTTTATACGCAGCTGGTATTCTTCTTCCGCGCTTTTACTAAAAGAGCACGCAGCTGCACTTAATAGCTCCAGGTCTTATCCAGGCTCTCGAAGGGTTCCGGCAGCGGCGGCATAATGCCTCGCTCCGGCAGACGGGTGGGTTTGTAGTCCGTGAACCGGCCCGGCTCGTCCTTCTCCACGCTGACGCCGCCGCCCATGGCGGGGGACTTTCCGCGCTTTCCATCGGGATCATCCTCGTCGAATTCTTCTTCGGGAGGCGGACCCATGGGCGGACGAGGCTTGGTCCAGTCGCCATTGTCGCCGCCAGTGGACATATCCATGCAGATCAGCAGGCGCAGGAACCGCCACTCACCGTTCTCAAAGACAAAGTCGCCTCCGTAGCGCTCCCACATCCAGGCCACATTGGCGGTGTCGTGAATGTAGTCATGACGCAGTGCAAAGCCGGGGGTATACCACACACCCTTGGCGCTCATGCCGTCATCGGAAATGACAATCACAGGCGATGCCAGGCAGTGGACAGGCATCTCGGACAGGCCGCGACCGTCCACATCTTTTATGACCTCTTCCAGCTCAGGGCGGGCCTTAATAATTTTGCCCTTGAGCCATTCGGCGTCGGTGTACTTGTTGTCGCCGGCATACATGGGGTACAGCTTCTTATTCAGGCCCTGCCAGCGGCCAAAGTTCTGGCTCCAAATGACCTCGCTCTCCCGCTCATGGGACCAGCAGTTATCCAGCTCTTCCCGGTTTTGGCAGGCGGCATGGTAGTAGGTATGCAGACTCATGAGATTTTCGATCTGATGAACCGCATCAATTTTGTGGGCTCTCAGTTCCAGTTCCGTCATCTTATTCACCCTCCTTCATAAACGCCTCAGGACCGTAGCCAATCTCGGGTGTCCAGGTCTCATAGGGCGCGGGTACATGGGGATAGGGGTTCCAGCCGTATTTGGAGGTGTAGATGCCGGGAATGCGCAGCACACCGCGCTCCGGCTTCTTTTCTCCGGCAGGAGGACCGCCGGGGCCCTTTTCTTCATAGGCAGTGCCAGCTTCAAAGGCGAAGTCCGTACCGACAAAAAAGTGCCAGATTTTCCACTCGCCATCTTCCTTGATAAAGTCAATGGCATACCGCTCGTACATCCAGTTGCCCACGGGCTCCCCGCCGCCGGGGCCGCCAGTGCCATAGCCGGGCGTATACCACATGGCCTGGGCGGTTTCGCCGTCCTCGGCAATCTCAATGATGGGGGTGGTCAATGTGTGCATGAACATGCAGCCGGGCTCCGGCGTGGTTCCCACATGGGGGCGGACATAATAGTCCCACACCACGTCGCGGCCCACCTGAAAGCCGGCCATGTTGCCCCAGGAGACATTGGGCGCCTTATGGGCCCACAGCGTTTCCATTTCGATATCGTGCCGGCTGGCAGCATGCAGATACGCATGGCGGGCCATGACATTCTTGATCTGCAGCACGTCATAGGCGCGGGCGATTTTTTCTTCTGCAGTAAATACTTTTGCCATCTCGTTCCCTCCTCAGTAGCTGAATGTGTTGGCGAAGGTGTCATAGGGCTCGGGCATCGGAGGTTCGACCAAGGAGACATAGTCCTTACTCCAGCTGCGGTAATAGTCGCCGGTCTCGGTGGGGGCGGGAATCTCCACGCCTTCGTACGCATACATGGGATCTCTGGCCCAGTTGCCGCCCACAGGCGTCTCGAAATCCGTGCACATCCGCATGTGCCAGATCTTCCACTGACCGTCCTCTTTCACAAAGTCCACACCGCAGCGCCCAAAATTCCATGCAGCTTTGGGGCCGGAAGCGTAGACCTCGGTAGTCTCGCCCATCACATACCACAGGCCCTTGGCGGTCTTGCCGTCCAGCGCCACTTCAATCAGCGGGGTGGTGAATGTCAGGACCGTATTGGAACCGACACCCCAGATCTCCTCTTCGGACTTCCCAGCCAGCTCTTCAGGATACAGCTTGCGCATGATCTCGTTGGCCCAGCGGGTCTGGGCGTTGCCATAGTCCATCACATAGGCCTTGACGGCTTCGGCGCCCACATAACGGCTGCTGTTGAGGGTCAGGGTCGGTTCGTTTTTCGTCCAGTTGTCCTCAAAGATCGTAGTGAATCGCTTGTAGCAGTTGAGGAAGGTATACGCGCCCATGAGATTCTCAATGGCGCGGGCGTCCTCGACCATGTCCGCCATCTGCAGCACAGACAGCGGGGGATGCTTGTAAGCCATAGTTTTGCATTCCTTTCTTCTTGGAATCAAGTACACCGGAATTCCCGATGTTCACTTCTATATAAAAGCCTATCACACCCGTCACGGGAACACAACTATCAAAAACTAAGATTTCAACACAGTTTTTGAGGCTTTTCCGGCCAGTGCCGCGTGGTTTCTGCCAGCAGAGCCACCCGCGATCTCTTGACAAACTTTCGTGAATCCGCTACCATATATGGTATAACTTCAGGGAATTTCCCATAGCTTGAATTCATAATACATAGAAAGGATGTGCGGGCCGTGGAACTGACCTCACTGTACTATTTTAAAGTTGTCGCAGAGCTGGAAAACATCACCAAAGCCGCTGAAAGCCTGTACATCTCTCAGCCAGCCCTGTCCAAATCCATTGCCAAGCTGGAAAAGAGCTTGGGCGTCAGCCTGTTCGAGCGGCGGCGCGGACGGCTGAACCTGTCGCCCATGGGCAAAATTTACTACGAATATGTCTCCAACGCCTTTGCCGTCCTGCAGCAGGGAGAACGGAGACTGGAAGAGCTCAAACGCAATTCCGGCGACCGGGTCAGCGTCGCCTCTCCTGTCAGCGCGCTGCTTCACGGCCTGGTCCACGACTTTGTGGCCAGCCATAACGCGGAAAATATTCAAATCAACCAGTTCCTGTTTTCCCAAGATATTCTGGAGACAAAGCTGCTGATGGGCGAGCTGGATTTCGCCGTCACACCGATTACCATTGAAAACAAAGAGATCGACCAGATCAAACTGATGGATGAAGAGATTTTCGCTGTAGTCAACCAGGATCACCCGCTTGCAAGCCGCCAGTATGTGGCCCTGGAGGAGTTGAAGGACGAAAAGTTCCTCGTCAACGAGTCCAGTTTTGATATCAAGATTGTCCGCATCAACTGCGGCTTAGTGGGCTTTGATCCCCATGTACTTCTATGCAGCAATGAGAGCCAATTGATTTACGCCGCCCTGCGGGACAATTTGGGCGTCTCTTTGATTCCCGCCAGCCAGTTGAACGACCCGGAGCTCACCCATGTTACGGCGCTGCGGGTCACCGACGTGGAGCTGGTGCGGCTGATTTCTGTAGCCAAACGGCGGGACCGCATCTTTTCTGCAAACGCAGAACTGCTGTACAACCATGCCGTCCAATACTACCGCGCCCTGGGGCAGCGGCTGGCACAACAGTTTGGGCAGGCATTTCCCTATAATGACTTCCCCAACCGCAAGCGGCTGGGCATTAATCAGCTGAAATCCGAAGCCCAGACCCAGCAGGCCGCCGCAGCAGAACAGATGACAGAGCGCCGCGGTCCCTTTGAATAACCGCAGAAAACAAGAACCCGGAGGCAGAACCGAATTCCTGCCTCCGGGTTTTATTTGCCGTGTCCCGATTCAATTGTAACAATTCGGACCCGGCGTTATGCAGTTTGATCTCCTACAGCCCGTTCGCCGCAGAAACTGGCGATACAGGTAAACAACTCGTCTCCCTGGGGCTTCATGTTGATAGATTTACAGCGGCCACAGAAGCTGTAGGCCAGCGACGCTTTCAGGGGGAACTGGCCGTTGCCAGTGATGTAGACGTGCTTATCCGCCGGAACTTGCGGGATCGTTTCATAAGGCAGCTTTTCAATGTCATAGTTGTGAGGGCCGTTGGTGGCAGGCTTACTGGGATCGTCCGCCTGGTACTCGATATAGACGCGATCCCCCTCTTCCCGGACGTGGAATTGGATGTCGCCGTTGGGATTGCTGTCGCCCATGGGCAGATAGTAGACCGGGAAGTCTTTGCCGATGGCGGGAATCGAATATACGGCCCGCTCCGGATAGGCCACGCAGGCCATGGCGCCGATGACTGCTTCGTTGCCCACACCGGTGATGACATGCAGCGCCCCTTTCTTTATCTTATCCCGTGCATAGATCACCGCATGCTTCAGATAAGTGGCATTCCAGTGATCTTTTCCGCCAGAACCACCAGGGCCGCCGCCGGGTGCGCCGCCGGGACCGCCAGGGCCTCCGCCGGGTGCGCCGCCGGGACCACCAGGACCGCCAGGGCCACCGCCGGGTGCGCCGCCAGGATCACCAGGACCGCCGCCGGGGCCGTTCATGGGAATATCCACAGCGCCGACGATTTTGCCGAAGCGCTCAATGTTCAGGCTGACTTTCAGCTGTGCTTTCTTGGTATAGGTATTGTCGTCGTCCATGGTTTGATAAGGCACAGGATACGGCACGGTATTCTGGATCGTCTGCACGGGCGAATAGTTGGAGTGCAGCGGGCCGCCGTCCTGAAGCCATAAACCGGTGCCGGACTCCGGCGGATCCAGGGTGGGATCCGTGGCTCGGCCTCCCGGCGGGGGCCCCTGATGCCCGCCGCCGGCCAATGTCTCATAGCTGCTATGGGCCGCATTGCCCGCATCGAACGGACCTCCCATGTCCGGACAAACCTGCTCATGGAGATACTTCCATTCGCCGTCCTCGAACACGAAGTCGGAGCCATACCGCTCCCACAGGCTCATGCAGCTGCATTTCAGGTTGGGACTCAGGCGTTTAAACAGCAAGCCCGGCGTCAGAAAGGAAGCGCGGGCAGTCTGCCCATCGTCGGCCACTTCAATGATATCGGTCGCCAGGGTGTGCATGGCCAGCTCCCGGATGGAACGGGCGTCAAAGTGTCCAATCTCCGGCAACAGATTTAACAGGCTCTGATAGCCGTTGAAGCCGGCGCAGTTGTAGGTCGTGACATTGTTGTAATAGACGCTGTCATAGCCGCGCATCCGGCCAAAGGAATGCGCCCAGGAGGTGTCGTCGCTGGTGGACCAGATTTGCCCCCATTCCTCGTCTCCCCAGGATTTTGCATGCAGATAGGCGTGACGGGCATGGAGGAATTCCGCGGCCTGGGCGCCCTCGGCATTGTGAATGCGCTGGGTCAGGCTCAGATGTTTCTTTTTCATAACAATTCCTCCTTAGCCGGTATAGTTGGGGTGACCTTCAGGGCCATAGCTGATCTGGTCAGTGAAGGTGGCATAAGCCGCATTGAGCGGCGGATAGTTGTCACACCAGGTATAGCTGGGATCATGCGCCAGCATGGGAATGGTGGGGGTTCCGAACTCTATTTCGTCGGCGCCGGTACCGCGGATATAGATGCTGTTGTATTCTGAAGCACTGCGGCCCGCCTCTACACTGTAGTCCCAGGAGAGGAACAGATGCCAGATCTTCCATCCGTCTTCCTGCTTGACAAAATCGGCACAAATTTTTTCTGCTTTCCAGTTGCACTCCGCGCCGCCGTCCTCCTGGCCACGGCAGTCTACGCCAATGGAATACCAGGTGCCCTGCGCAGTCTTGCCGTCATCGGCCAGGACTACATGGGGCGTGGAAATGGGCTGCAGGCTGAAATAGCCGGTATTGCAGACATTCTGCGTCGCGAACAAATCCACATAGTACCTGCGGATTTGATCCATCCCCACGTAGTAGCCCCAGTTGCGGCCAAAGGAGGCGGTGGCCTGATACTGCGGATCACTGACCCACAGCTGCGCCAACTCTTCGGCATGTTCGCCGTTGGCGTCCATAATTGCCCGCAGGCTCATCAGATCCTTAATGGTTTCAATGTCCCAAACGCGGACAATGCGCTCCTCATCGGAATAGACCGGTCTTTTCGTCTTTGCCATATGGATTCCTCCTCACATTCCATAGCTGAAGGTCTCAGCAAAGGTGGTATAGGGCCGCGGTGTCGGAGGCAGCTTTACAAAGGCGCGTTTGGAACTGTAACGCTCCCGTAGCACCACAGGTACATTGGGTGCCGGAGGCTCCATGCCCTTGAGCGCCGCAAATTCCGGCAGCTCCGGATAGGGGTACGCTTCTTCCTTGTCCCATGCGTTGCCTGCGGGTTTGGCAATATCCTCTAAATACTGCATATGCCAGATTTTCCATTCGTCCTCTTCCAGCACCAGATCCAGAAGCATCGTGCCAATAATCCAGTTGGAAACGGGGCCATGCTCATCACAGGTAGTATTGTATCCGAAGACGCAGGCAAATGCTTTGGCGGTCTGCCCGTCCTTGGCCACCTCAATGATGTAGTTGCTGATGGACTTAATCTCCATCAGGCCGATGCCAAAAATCTCCTCGTCAGATTTCCCCTCCAGTTTTTCTGGAAATTTCGCCCTCAGGAGGGCTGCCACCTTGGCGGTGCGGCCGGGGATGAAGCCGAAATAGCCGCGCACCGCGTCCGCGCCGCTATACCAGCCCTCGTTGACACCGTAGCAGATGTCATCTCGATTGGCCCACAAATCATCCACGATTTGCCCCTCTTTTTTCAGCAGCAGATAGTGGACATACTTGCCCACCAGATTTTTGATGTCGCGCCGGTCTTCCCAGCGGTCGACAAGCTGTTCAAGTTGTAGAGTTGTCATGAGCGTCCTCCAATTTTTATAAAATTGGTTGTACGGCCGGTGAAACCGGCCGCACAACACTGGCATAGAAAACACCGTGCAGCTGCCAGGATCAGCCCTCCTGCCGCTCCAGATAGCGGTCATAGGCGGCCTGCTGCGCGTCCAGCGCACCCTGCAGATTCATATTGACGATGTCCTGCACATAGGCGGCGTAGGTTTCCTCATTGAGAGGCTCCACACCGGTGACAAACTTCAGCGCCATCTCCGCCACATAAGTGGTGATGTCGCTCATGACCACAGAGACAGTGTTTGCCTCGTCATAGGTCATCTTTGCTCCGGCAGGAATGTCGGAAGTAGTGACCGTAGAGGGATCTTCCGCCTCGTTGATCCAATACTCGTAGGCATCCAGCTGAAGATCGCTGTACTCCAGATCAAATTTATGGGTATCGTAAATAAATCCGCCGCTGGTGCACAGAAACACACCGTTGGACATTCTCAGGGATGGCAAGTTCAAATCGTTGTTGACAATAATGCCGCCCAGAATAGGTTCGCCATCCTCGTCGTACTCAAACGTCACGCCCTCATAGCCATAGTTGATAAACTGCGTCAGATCCGGATCATACCACATGTCGCACCACCGCAACGCCAGTTCAATATCGCTGCAGTTTTCGGAGACGGAGAAGCCGCCTGTCCCGGCCACGGTACTGGACGTGGCGATATAGCCGGTCTTTTCTGCATCCATGCCCGGGTCATTCATTAACGCCAATTGCGCATTGGGATTGACAGAGGCAAGCAGATCCTGATACGTCTGGATGTACGGCAAATCAGAGAACCAGATCCCGGCCTGCTCCGTAGAGATCAGGCTCTGCTCCGGCAGATTGGCCTGATAGGAGATGAAGTCCTGAGAAATGAGGCCCTCACTATACCAGTCACGGAACATACACAGGAAGTTATAGTATGCGTCAGAAATAGTAGACAATTCCACCGTATCGGTGGTCAGATCCACATAGAAGTTGTTGGCATCCGCCGTGGCGGTAATGCCATAGCCGCCGGCCATAAGACCCCAGGGAGAGAGCACCTGATAGGGCATAATATAGGGATCGGAGATGTCATAGGCTGTTTTGAAGGCGGCCAACACGTCGTGCATCTCATCGTAACTCTGGGGGACCGAAAGCCCCAGTTCCTCCAGCCAGTCCTGTCGGATCAGGAAGCCGCTGTCCGCCACCGTGCCGATGGGTATGTCAATGCGCGGCATGTTTAGGATATGCTCATCCAGGGTCAGCAGGTCGCTGCGAATCTGGGGGTACTCCTCCATGAGCGCCAGGAAATTGGGTACGCAATCGGCATATTCCAGCAGATCCACGGCAATGCCGTCCTCATAGGCCTGATCTGCAGAGTCATAGTAAGTCAGCGCGTCGTTGGTGATGTCACAATACTCGCCGGATGTGATCATCAGTGTAAAGTTGGTGGAAGCATCCGTCATGTTGACCATAAGGAAATCAATATGAACATTGGTGATTTCCTCAAACTTCTGATACACATAGCTCATATCATTGGGCGTATCCATAACGGCCGCCAACGCGGGCGGCTGTGTATAGAACATCGTCAGCGTGGTAGGCGTCTCGGTCAGAGGCGCAAAAACGGACCAGTCAAAGTCCGCGTCGCCGGCCACGGGACCGTCCACAAGCTCCGGCTCTGCCTCCGGTTCGAGTTCCTCCGTAGGCACACTCTCCGAAGGCGCCGTCTGCGTCTCTTCGGATGCAGTCTCATCCGGCTCTGCAGATGCAGAGACTTCTTCAGACGCGATGGCTTCACTGGTTTCTTCCGTCGTGGTTGTGCCGCCGCAGGCGACCAATAGCGTCAGCAGCATGGCCATGGCAAGCAGCATCGCAAGCAGTTTCAATTTCATTTGGGATCCTCCTTCTGAAAAATTGGTTTCGATCTCTCGGTGTCTGCGCCGCCGGCGCGGATGCCTCCTTTATTATACTGGATAGACCCTCGCCTGATTAAGAGCCGGTTCTGGACCTTTCGGTCGGGAAATTTACATTTCTTTTGACAAAAAATCAGCTCAGGTCAAAAATCGGAGATATGTAAGGATTATCAAAAACTGCGACGAGAATAAAAAAACGGTGATTGCCCTTGCTTTTTCTTCCGCTCACCGGTAAAATAGTGATGCAGGCACGGCGCGAAACCAGAGTTTTGCGACTTTTCCGCCGTACCTCACACTTTCCTCTATCAAAAGGGGGTGCCGGCATTTGTGGCCTTATGTGATTTTCTGCTTCTGCCTGGCGGCAATGCTGGCAGTGCTGTTGCGCCTCTATCAAAAATCGCGCAGGACAGATACAAACCTGCACAAGGAGCTGGCAAACTTACGGCTTGCACAGCAGAATCTGCAGGACTTCGCTCTGACACAGCTGGTTCGCGGTAATGCGCCTCGATTTGAACTGCTGGATGACTACTATCAGGTTTACAACCTGTCGTTTCCGTCAGATGCATTTATGCTCCTGCTCATAAAACTGCGCCGCCATCCCTATGGGGAGGGGCCGACGGCCCTGTCCGACGCCTATACCATGGTACAGGAAGAATTGATGGGGCTGCTGGGTCTGTATGCCCAGCTGTGCTTCGTGGAATTGGACGGGCTGCTGATCTGTTTTTACAGCGAACCGCGGACTACTTTAACGCCGGAAGCGCAGCAGCCGGATGAGAACCAGCGGCGGCTGCACCGGCTGTTGACCCAGCACTGCGAAGCCTGCGCCGCCTCCCTGCTGGAGAACCACGCCATCGACGTTTTAATTGCCGTAGGCCGGTACGACATGGGTGGCTTCGGCCTACACAGCAACTATCTCTACGCGAAGTCCCTGTTGGAGCAGGCCATGCGCGCAAAATGGAGCGGCAATGTGGTCAGCAGCGCCGACGCGCTGGCCCAGAAAACGGACAATACCTTTATTAATACACAGCGCCAGTTTTATAACTGCTTTATCTGTTTTAAATATGAGGCTGCCGCCAGTCACCTGTTCCACATGGTGGAACTGCGCATCCGCGACTATTATGACAGCTTTGCAGAAGCCAAAGAGGTGGTGGCCAATCAGCTGCGGTTCTGCACCGATATGTTGGAACTGCCGCTGAATGTCCGCCTCCCCTTGCCTGACGGCGGTGAAATCAGCATTCGGGATGTCGTTCAGGACAGCGCAGATCTGGAAACGCTGCGCCAGCGACTGAATGCATATTTTTCCGGCTTGGCCCGTCTGAGCGGCAGCTCTGCCGGTCAGACGGCGCCCTCCATGGAGCGGATCTACAACTATATTCAAGAGCACTATACCGACGCGCTGCTCAGCGTCTCCAGCATCAGCGACCGGTTCCACCTGAATGTCTCCTACCTTTCCCGCCAGTTCAAGCAGGAATATGACTGCGGTGTTCTGGAGTGCATCCACAAAACGCGCATTGCAAAGGCGAAAGAACTGCTGGCCGAGGGCGCGGCGCCCAACGACTGCTTCGCCCGGGTGGGCTACACCAGCCGCCGGGCTTTCGACAGCGCCTTCAGCCGCTATGAGGGCATCACGCCCAAGGCCTATCATCTCCAACTCTCCGCCGGCGCGGCAAAGGAGTGAACCCATGTCCGATACCTTTTCTCAGATCTACCCTCTCGTCCGGCAGATTCCCGCCGGCCAGGTGGCCACTTACGGCCAAATCGCGCGGTTGCTGGGCAATCCCCGCATGTCGCGTGTGGTGGGCTATGCCTTGCATTGTGCGCCGGCCGGCGTTCCCTGCCACCGGGTTGTAAACCGCCACGGCGGTCTGTCGGACGCCTTTTCCCCCAGCGGCCGCAGTTCTCACCGGCTGCTTCTGGAAATGGAGGGCGTCACCTTTTCACCGGATGGAACTGTGGATTTATCCCGACACCTATGGGCCGGTCCGGACGCCGGTTGAATCCCTTTCCGCGCACAGCACAGACGCCAAACGCCGCCGCAGGATTTTCCCCTGCGGCGGCGTCTTCTGTATTCAGTCTGCCTGGCCGAAATAAATTCGCCCGGCATAAATCCGCAGCCCATGGCTGCGCAATGTCCAAGAAGCGACTGTCTGCCCGAGTTTCGAGATTCAGAAACCTGGCTTTCCCTTTGCAGCAGCTTTCCGGGCAGTCTCAAGCGGGCGGCTGTGGGCCGCCCGCTTATAACCGTCAGCGCTCAAAGGTGGATTTCCGCCTTGCGCAGCATCAAAACGCCCACAATCGCGCAAATCACCAGGGCGGCCACACCGGCCCAGATCCCACCTGTGGGTCCCACTGCGCGGCCTATGCGCAGTAGCACCGCTCCGATACCGGCCAGGAGGGTGCCTTCGCCGTCCTGGTACTGGTTGACGGCGCTGGACAGGGCCATGGACCCCAGCCACACCGCCAGCCACACCACCGCAAAGGCCCTCATGCCGAACCGGTTGGTCAGGGCCGTAATCAGCAGCTGGACCGCCGCCATGCCCACCGCCAAAGGCAGCAGCACGCGGGGCGTCAGGAACTGTCCAAAGTCAAAGTCGTTGGTCCATCCCGGCAGCAGGGCTGTAAAAGCCCACACCTCCAGCCGTGCCAGGGCCACCACCACCACAGCCCCCACCAGCCCTTCGGCCAGCGTCAGCACCGTATTCCATACGAGATAGCCCTGCCGGGTGCTGCCCATGGCCACCGCCAGGCGGAAGCGGATATGGCTGTTGGTGTTGCCGGCGGCCAGCACCGCCACCAAAAGCCCCAGCAGCGCCATAAATCCGCCCATGCAGCCGAAGGACTGGTCATCTCGGAATAAGAAGGTAATCAGCGCCGAGAACGCCACCCCAAACAGCCAGAATACGCCGATCCAGAACCCCATCCAGGGCAGGTCCCTGGCATAGTATTTCAAATACATTTTTCCTTGGGTCATGGCTCTCTCCTCCTCAGTATTTGACGGTCTGGCGGCGCAGACACAGCCAGTGAACCCCCAGGTCCAGGGCCGCCAGCGCCGCCGCGATGACGGCCAGTGTCAGGTTCATGTGCTCCAGCATGACTGTCAGCGTGCTCAGCAGCCAGGCCGCATCGCCGCTGGCCCCCAAAAAGCCCACCACGCCCCCGGCGCAGCCGCATATCAGCACAATCAGAATGATACCCATGACCTTCAGCCGGCTCCACACCGCGCCCAGCAGGCTCCCACCGGCGCACACCGTCGTCAGAATCAGCAGCAGCGCCGGCAGAGATCCCAGCCCCATGCCGCCCAGGGCCATGGCCAGGCCAGCCACCACGGCCACCGCGGCCAAAGCTGCCGCCCGGAAGAGCTGGAATCCCAAAAATGCGTTGCGCCGGGTGTCGCCCATGGCGATTTGCAGCGGAATATACAGCACATGGGCACTGAGATTGCGCAGCAGCAACGCCATCCCCATGGCCAGCGCCGCCAGCGGCGAGAGCAGCTCCTGGGCGCTGCCGGAAAAGTTAAACGCCATCAGCACATACAGGAACACCAGCACAATGCCCGCCGTCTCTAGGGTTTCCAGCAGATAGTGGCCCCAGTAGCGCACGTTCTGTTTCATCTCACTTTTCCTCCTCCCCGCACAGTGCCACAAAAATTTTTTGCAGACTCAGGGGCTGCACCGTCACGTCATACCCCTCCTGAAGCTGCTGCCCCTTCTTTAAAAACACGGTGACGCCCTTGCTTCTGCCCATGTTCTCCACATGGTGGCGCTCCAGGCCGGCGGTAGCGGCGTCCACGTCCTCCGCCCTACCGCTGACGTAGCAGGCGCTGTCCACCAGCGTCTGGACGTCGGTCTTCAGCAGGAGCTTACCATCCCGGAGAATAATGACCTCCTCCAGCACGTCGGCGGCCTCTTCAATGATGTGCGTGGAGATGACAAAGGTACGGCCTGTTTCGGCGTATTCTTCCAGCAGGATTTTGTAGAACCGATCCCGGGCCACCACGTCCAGCCCCGCCACCGGCTCGTCCAAAAACGTAAATGGCGCTTTGGAGCACATGGCCACCACAATGGTCACCATGGACAGCATGCCCTTGGACAGCTTGCCCAATTTCTTCTTCACCGGCAGCTGAAACAGCTCCAGCAGCCGCCGCTCCATGGCCTTGTCCCACTGGGGATAGAAGACGGAAGCAATGCGCAGATACTTCTTCGTCCGAAGGGTGGCCATGCCGCTCTCCGCCGAAGCATTCAGCTCTCTGGAAAAGCACAGGTGCTCCAGGGCCCTGCGGTTTTCCCAAACCCGCTGGCCGTCCAAAGCGACAGTCCCGGAGGAGGCAGGGTTCTGCGCCGTCAGAATAGACAGCAGGGTTGTCTTGCCTGCACCGTTGCGGCCGATGAGGCCGTAAATCTTGCCCTGTTCCAGGGTCAGGGATACGTCTTGCAGTACATCACGGCCGCTGTAGGTTTTCACAATATTTTCACAGGTCAGATTCATAGTTCTCTCTCCTTGATCATGTCCAGTAATTCTTCTTTCGTGATGCCAAGGCTTCTGGCTTCCGCCAGAAGCGGCGCAATATGGGCGTCGGCAAAAGCCGCGCGCCGTTTGCGCAGAATGGCGTCCCGCGCGCCCTCGGCCACAAACATGCCGATGCCGCGGCGTTTGTACAGGATTCCATCGTCCACCAGCAAATTCACTCCTTTCGATGCAGTCGCCGGATTGATGGTATAGAGCTTTGCCAGCTCATTGGTGCTTGGCACCTGCTCTCCCCCTAGGAGAATGCCTCGGAGGATGTCCGTCTCAATCATTTCTGCAATTTGCAGATAGATGGACTTACTCTGCGTCAGTTGTTCTTTCACAGTGCCCCTCCCTTCGTCGGTTCATTACTTGTGTAATTAACCATACAACTAATTTGCCTATTTGTCAATCCCTTTCGCAAAATTTTTTCACTGCGCGCCTGGGGCGCAGCTCCCCCGCATCTGTCCCGAACGGCAAAGCCCCCGGTCTGGCAGACGCCAGGCCGGGGGCAAACCGGAAGGGTCAGCGCCGAAAAGCCGCTCAGCGCAGCTTCCCAGGGGTTGTCCCTTCATATTTTTTAAACGCGCGGCTCATGGTCAAAACGCTGCCATAGCCCACGGCGCTGGCCACGGCAACCAGCGGGTCTCCGCGACCAATACGGATTTTGGCTTCCTGGATGCGATACCGATGGATATATTCCAGCAGACTGGCCCCAGTCTGCCGCAGAAAACTGCGGGAGACATAGGCCGCATTTTTCCCGAAGTGATCGGCAATGGTGTTCACATTCAGATTCGGGTCGGAAAAATTTGCGCGCACATAGTTTTGAACCTCCAGAATCCAATCGCTTTGATTCCGGCTGCGAAGCTCCAGCGTCAGATCGTTCAGATAGCCGAAGCAGTGCTCCATTTGGGCGCGTACCTCCGGATAGGTGCGGGCCGCCAACAGGCGGCGTTCCGGCTGAAACTGCTGAAGGCGTTCTGAAATATCCGTACCGCAGATCTCACAGCAAGCCGCCGCCCAGGCGCTGAGATACTGCACACACTTGTGCTTGAGGAGCAGCAGCGGTTCCGCCAGAGCCAGATAGTCGCTTTCAAACAGCTGCCGCAGCATATCCCGCGCCTGGCGGAACCGCCCGGCCTTAAACTGCTGAAGCGCAGCCTGTTCCAATGCAATATCCCGCCGGTCCGGAAGGCCCTGCGCGTTGCAGGACAGGGGACGGTCCAGCACCTCCGGCCCCAGAATCGGGGTGATATCCAGATGGAACACCCGCCATTGCCGCAATTGGCGGCACAGATCATGCTTTTCCGCAATGGAAGTCAGTCCATGTCCGGGATCGCTGTAAACCACAAAAAGACGAATCCCCGACAGCCCGTCCGCCATCTGCCGGATTGCTTTCAACTGTGCCTCCAACGCCGCAGCCGTTTCACCGGCAGTTTCGCCGCTGACCAATAGAATGATCTCCCGCTGAATTTCAAACAGATACGCCCCTTTTTTCAGAATTGGCTGCGCCATGGACGTAAACGCCACCACCAGTTGATCCTCAGAGTACGCGCAGCCATCCTGGCTGGAGACAAACGCAAAGGCATCCCCCACAATCAGCTGCAAATGCGCCAGGGCAAAAAACTGCCCGGAAAACGTGATCCCCGCCCTGCGCAGTTGTTCCAGGTGCTGCTCCGGCGCGTCGCCGGGGTGCAGCAGTCCAATGAGCGGGTGATCCCGCGGCATATCCGGCCGGGGCGGATGCTGCGTGTCCTTGTTCTTATAGTAATTCGCCAGTTCCTGTTGCATGAATGGCCTCCCTTCTGCGCCGGTCATAGATATTGTAACGCGAGAAACGAAAACTGGTCAATGGGCATTGGCCGAAATTGAAGAAAAAGCGCGGATGATTTTGATGATTTTCTCTGAAAAGAAGAAGTGCTATGATACAACTATCAATCAACAAGGAGGAACCTTCATGAACCACCGCATACTGTGCTTTTTGCTGGCGGTCGTCATGCTGCTGGGCTTGCTTGCCGGCTGCGGCAGCAACACGACGGACGCTGAGACCACTGTCACAGAATCTGAAGCGTCAGAAGCCACGCAGCCGGCCGCCGAAGCCGAATCTTCCAATGAGGTCAGCGCCGTAGCTTCTGATGAACCATCCAGCGAGCCGGCCTCTGAAACGCCGGAAAGCACTGAATCAGACACCGAAGAATCTGACGAGAGTCTCTCCATCGCCGAGAGAATTGCCGGCCGGCCCATGGTTTCTTTGCCGCTGACGGAAGAAGACGTCACCTTCACCTATTGGATTGGCGGTCTGCCCATGGATGCAGCCATCTCCGGCTGGGCCGAATGCACAGCCGTGATCGAGCTGGAGCAGCGCACCGGCGTTCACATTGAATGGGTTGAAGTTTCTCCGCCGACCCAGGCGGAACAATACAACCTGCTGGTGGTCTCCGGCAACTATCCGGACATTCTCAACTATTCCGAAGCCGGCACAGCGGAATATATGCTGGACAACGAAATTGCTGTGGATCTCACGGACCTGATGGCGGACTATGCGCCCAGCTACAGCTATTTGATGGATGTGGATGACGCGCTGTATCGGGCCACCGTAACCGACGATGGCCGCGTCGGCGGTCTTGCGGGCTATTCCTACAACAACTTTTCCAAAACCGGCGGCCTGATCCGGGCAGACTGGCTGGAAGAGACGGGACTGGACACACCGGTAACCTTTGATGACTATTACAATGTGCTCAAGGCATTTCAAACTCTGGGCCTGTGCGAGCATCCCCTGGCCATGCGGGCCGACAGCTCCCTGACATCCAATCCTTTCATGAGCGCCCTGGGAGGCCGAATTGGAGCGGCAGAGGAAAGCAACCCCAACAGCCTGTATTACAATGACAGCGGCGAACTGGTCTACGGCTACATTGAAGAACCGTTTAAAGAATACATCACCATGATGGCCCAGTGGTATGAAGAGGGCCTGATCTATCCCGATCTGCTCAACAGCGACATGGTGGACACCTCTATGATTGCCAGCGGCAATTACGGTCTGTTCTACAATGACTGTGAGTTCCTGGATACCTACAACGCAGCCGGCCAGGTCAACGACCCGGATTTCCAACTGGTGGGTCTGGCAGAACCTTTGCAGGAGGCGGGACAGACAACCTATTTTGGCGACGCCGCTGAGATTATGGTCAATATCTTTATTACTACAAACTGTGAAAACCCGGAGCTGGCGCTATCCTGGCTGGACTACTTCTTCAGCGAGGAGGGCAGCATTCTCTGCCAGTACGGCATCGAGGGCGAAGGACTGGAATTTGACGAGAACGGCGACCCGCAGTACAGTGAGTTGATCACCAACAATCCCGATGGCCTGAGTATGTCCAATGCGCTGACCATGTATACGATCAATACCAACGTCTACTGCAAGGATTTTGAGACGGTCTATGAAGCCTACAACCCGGCGCAGCAGGACTGCATTGACGTTTGGAACAGCACCAAAGAGGTCACCGACAGTGCCTATATCCGCTATTTTACCCTGACCGTAGATGAACAGTACGATATCTCCGGCCCGTTTACGGACATCTCTACCTATGTGGCAGAGTCCGTGGGCAAGTTCCTCACCGGCCAGATGGATGTGGAAACAGAGTGGGACAACTACGTCTCCACTGTGCAGAGCATGGGAATTCAGGATGTTCTGGACGCCTACACCGCTGCAGGAGAACGCTATTTCAGTAAATAACACACCGCAAGGTCAGGCCATCCGGCCTGACCTTGTGCAAAAGGAGAGTTTCACATGTCCATTCGTTATCCACATGTCCTTTCGCCCCTTCAGGTGGGCAACGTCCTGCTGAAAAACCGCATGATCGCCACGGCAGGCTTCCCACATATGCTGCAGGGTGCGGAAGACTATCCAACGGAAAAATTGATCACCCATCTGTCCAACCGGGCAAAAAATGGCGCTGCCGCAGTCCATCTGAATTTCTTTATGCGCGGTGAAGTGGGCGGGCCGCCGGAAATGCCGTCCAAGGGACCGGTCCACGGACTTTGGGATGCGGATATGAATTTTCAGAGTCACGACAACACCAGCAAAATCAACATTGTCAACAACAGCGCCCACAACTATCTGTGCCAGCTGATTGATGCGATCCGGTACTATGGCTCCATTGCCATGACCCAGCCCTTTGGGGACTATACCCGCACCGGCGGTCCCGGCGAAGGGCCTGGAAAACTGCCCGGCGGCCAGGGCGACGGCTTTGACCGCTCCGATCCGGAGCGGCAGCTGCGGGAAGAGCAGGAGAACTGCATGGGCCACCCTGTCGACCACATCACCGCCAGCCAGATCCACGAATACATCGACTCCACGGTGAAAAACGCCCTGGCCCTGAAATCTTTCGGCTTTGAGATGTTTTCGCTGCACCACGCCTACCACAATTCTTTGGCGTCGGATTTCTGGTCCAGCGTCAACAATACCCGCGGCGACGCCTATGGCGGCAGCGTCCGCAACCGGGCGCGGCTGATGGTGGAGCTCCATGACGCCCTGCGCCAGGCCCTGGGGCCGGATTTCCCCATTGAAGTTCTGCTGAGCGTCGAGGGTCCCGGCGTGAATCTGGCCGACACCCTGGAGCTGTGCAAGCTCCTGGAGGGCAAGGTCAATATTATCCATGTCCGCCACGGTGAAAAAGACCCGCAGCATCCTGTGGGCTACACCTCGTCCCGTCAGAACCCCTGTCCCAATCTGGCCGCCGCCGTCGCCCTGAAGGAGGGCCTGCGCGCCCAGGGCAGCAAGCTGCTGGTGGGCGTATCCGCCGGGCTGCAGAACCCGGATTTCAATGAAAAAATCCTGGCCGAGGGCAAGGCAGACCTGATCTGTATGTCCCGGGCCTGGATCTGCGACTCGCAATACGGCAAAAAGGTCTATGAGGGCCGGGGGGAGGACATCACCCCCTGCATCCGCTGCAACAAATGCCATGTTCCCAACGCCTCCGACAAGTTCCGTTCCTTCTGCTCGGTCAACCCCCGCATCGGCATTGAAGAAAAGGCCGACCGCATGGCCGAGCCGGTGACCCGGAAGAAGAAGGTGGCCGTGGTGGGCGGCGGCCCCGCAGGCATGGAAGCCGCTCTGATCTGCGCGCAGCGCGGCCATACTGTGACCGTGTACGAAAAAGAGGGGCGGCTGGGCGGCCAGCTGTTCCACGCCGACTACCCCAGCTTCAAATGGCCTCTGGCAGATTTCCGGGACTACCTGGCCCGCCAGCTGGACAAGCACGGTGTGCGCGTGCTGCTGCACACCACAGCTACGCCGGCCATGCTGGCCCAGGAGGGCTACGACGATGTGATTGTGGCCATTGGCCCGGCATTTCTGCGTCCCCGGATTCCCGGCGCGGATGGCCCCAACACCATGCTGGCCATCGACGTGTATGGTCGGGAAAAAGATCTGCCCAAAGACATTGTAGTCATCGGCGGCAGTGAAACCGGCACGGAAACCGGCATGTATCTGGCGGAAAACGGCCACAATGTCACTGTTATGACCCGCCAGGGTATGCTCTCCGCCGACGCGCCCCACGCCCACTTTGTAGTGATGCAGATGGACGCCTATGAAAAAATGGAGAATTTCCATCGGATTCGCTACGTGCAAAAATATGTCTCCATTGACCCGGACGGCGTAACTTATCTGGATCAGGACGGGCAGAAACAAACGCTCCCCTGTCAGCTGGTGGTGCTCTCCGGCGGCGTAGCCGCCCAGCCCGCCGAGGCCGCCGCCTTCTATGGCGCGGGGGCCCACACCCACTACATCGGCGACTGCTGCCGTCCCGGCGACGTCCACAAGGCTGTCACCGCCGGCTACGCCGTCGCGAGTCAAATTTAAACGGGCCAGCTGCGCCATTGGCCAGCATTCGAAATTTTGTAACTCCTAAACGCCGCAATCCCGCCGCGCACAGCACGGCGGGATTGTGGCGTATTTAAACAGCAAACGCTTCTTCGAAATAGGTGCACGGGGGATCTGCCCCTTCTCCCCAGGTCAGCTCACATTGGCCGGACGGCAGTCCTGAATAAACTGCCGGATGGGTCCAAGCCCCACCATTGTCAGCGGCGCGCCGTCTCCGGAGATCACCAGCGTGGGTACCTGGCGGATCCCATAGCGGGTGGTCAGCTCCGGATGCTCCTCCGCAAGAATCTTCTGGAACGGGATGCCAGACCGCTCCAGCTCGGCCGCGGCCACAGGGCAGTTGGGACACGTTCCAGTGGTGAACAGCAGCGGTGTGTCCAAATCGTCCGCCGGGGCGGCCGTCTCCACTGTCACCTGGCTGCCGGCCACGCCGGCGCGGCGCAGGTGGGACCGGCCCAGATCATAGACCTTGCGGTCCTTGAACTCCTGGGTCTTGCCGTCGTTCCAGTTCTGGACGGGACGGTAATAGCCGGTGATGCGGCTGTAGACCTCGGTCTTTTCACCACAGATGGGGCAGACGAACTGTTCTCCTGCCAGATATCCGTGGTCCTTACACACAGAATAGGTGGGCGACAGCGTGTAATAGGGCAGCTTGTAGTTCTCCGCAATCTTCCGCACCAGGGCAGCGGCAGACTGCCAATCCGGCAGCTTTTCGCCCAGGAAGGCGTGGAACACCGTGCCGGAGGTATACAGAGTCTGCAGCTCGTCCTGCACGTCCAGCGCGGAGAAAATATCCTCGGTGTAGCCCACAGGCAGATGGGAGGAGTTGGTGTAGTACGGGGTGCCGTTCTCGTTGGCGGTGAGGATGTCGGGGAACTGCTCCTTATCGTGTTTGGCAAAGCGGTAGGTGGTGGATTCGGCGGGAGTGGCCTCCAGGTTATAGAGGTCGCCGTACTGCTCCTGATAGTCGCTCAGGCGTTCGCGCATGTGGTTGAGCACATCCACGGCGAACTTCTGGGTCTTTTCGTGGGTCAGATCCGCCCGCAGCCACTTGGCGTTGAGGCCCACCTCATTCATGCCAATGAGGCCGATGGTGGAGAAATGGTTGTCAAAGGTGCCCAGATATCGTTTGGTATAGGGGTACAAACCCGCCTGCATCAGCTTGGTGATGACGGTGCGCTTGGTCTTCAGGCTCCGGGCGGAAATATCCATGAGCCGGTCCAGCCGCTTGTAGAAGTCGGCCTCGTCGCTGGCCAAATAGGCAATCCGGGGCAGGTTGATGGTGACCACTCCCACGCTGCCGGTGGACTCGCCAGAGCCGAAGAAGCCGCCGGATTTTTTCCGCAGCTCCCGCAGGTCCAGCCGCAGGCGGCAGCACATGGAGCGCACATCGGAAGGTTCCATATCGGAGTTGATATAATTGGAAAAATAGGGGGTGCCGTATTTGGCGGTCATTTCGAAGAGCAGCTTGTTGTTCTCCGTCTCAGACCAGTCAAAATCCCGGGTGATGGAGTAGGTGGGGATGGGGTACTGGAAGCCCCGGCCGTTGGCGTCTCCTTCAATCATGATCTCGATAAACGCCTTGTTGACCATGTCCATTTCTTTTTTACAGTCGCCGTAGGTGAAGTCCATCTCTTTGCCCCCCACAATGGCGGGCAGATTCTCCAGGTCCTTTGGCACAGTCCAGTCCAGCGTAATGTTGGAAAAGGGAGCCTGGGTGCCCCAGCGGCTGGGGGTATTTACGCCGTAGACAAAGCACTGGATGCACTGCTTGACTTCCTTCTGGCTCAGGTTGTCCACCTTGACGAAGGGCGCCAGATACGTGTCGAAGGACGAAAATGCCTGAGCCCCGGCCCACTCGTTCTGCATAATGCCCAGGAAGTTGACCATCTGGTTGCACAGGGTGCTCAGGTGCTTGGCAGGAGAGGAGGTGATCTTGCCGGGCACACCGCCCAGCCCCTCCTGGATCAGCTGCTTCAGGCTCCAGCCGGCGCAGTAGCCGGTGAGCATACTTAGATCATGGATGTGGATCTCGGCGTTGCGGTGAGCCTCGGCCACCTCCTGGTCATAGATCTCACTGAGCCAGTAGTTGGCGGTAATGGCGCCGGAGTTGGACAGAATCAGGCCGCCCACAGAGTAGGTAACGGTGGAGTTCTCTTTTACCCGCCAGTCGTTGATCTGCAGGTAGTTGTCCACCAGCTCCTTGTAGTTCAAAAGCGTGGAACCCACATTGCGAACCTTTTCCCGCTGCTTGCGGTAGAGAATGTACGCCTTGGCCACATCGGCGTAGCCCGCCTCACTGAGCACTGCCTCCACGCTATCCTGAATATCTTCCACCGCAATGCATGCGTTGCGGATTTTCGGCTCAAAATGGGCCGTCACCCGCAGCGCCAGCATATCGATGACACTGGGGTGGTATTGCTTCTCCAGCGCCTCAAATGCCTTGGTAATCGCGGCACTGATTTTTCCAATCTCAAACGGGACAACATCTCCGTCCCGTTTTATCACCTCATACATGGGGATTCCCTCCTGTGTATTACTAAGCGGTATCACTCCTCCGCTGTGGCTCTACTATACCACGGTTCCGCCGTCGCGTCAATATCTTGTATTGGTTATTTTTTTAACACACAATATTTAGTGGTTCTCGCCCGCAAGCTCAAAATAGCCGGTCCTGGCGAAGATGTCTGTCCGCCGGAGGGGTCCAATCAAAGCGGCCAGCGCCGCGCCGGCTTTCACCCGGGATTTTGCCGGAAATACGGCTGACGCATTTATATTCCCCGCAGCGCCACCGCCGGCACAAAGGGCCGCACCGTTTCCGCAAAGTGCTCCAGTTCCGCCTTTTCAAATCCAGACAGGCCGGCACACAGTACCGAATCCCGATCCGTGAAGTTCTGGATGTAATACCGCTGCGCGCCTTGAATCCACGCTCCAATGGCCCGGAAAGAAGCCTCGTCATGGAACTTCCGCACCGCTGTGGTCCGAAATTCGTAGGCCACCCGGTTCTCCAGCAGCCACGCAACACTCTGCCGGATAGGCGTCAGATCCAGCTCGGGCACCCCCGCTGTCTGTGCATACTTCGCCGGGCTGTTTTTGATATCCATAGCCACATAGTCCACCAGCCCCCGCTCCCAAAGCCGGATCAACCGGTCTGGATGGCTGCCGTTGGTATCCAGTTTGATGGGATAGCCCAGAGCCTTGATTTCCTCCAACAAACCGGCCAGTTCCCGCCGTAACAGCGGTTCGCCGCCGGTCACGCACACGCCGTCCAACAGTCCCTGCCGCCGGCGCAAAAACGCCAACAGTTCCATATCTGTCATAGCCGCCGGCATGGGCGCAGTTAGAATCCCACTGTTATGACAGAACGGACACCGGAAGTCGCAGCCCCCCAAAAAGACAGTACAGGCCACTTTGCCCGGCCAGTCCAGCAGCGTCAGCTTTTGCAGTCCCTGAATATCCATGGCGTATCCTCCGTTCGTTTCTCAGTAATATGGATTATAGCACGTCCTCCCTACCCTGTCGAGTCCGCCCATCTCCGCAGCAAGCACAAAGAAAACGCCGGAAAATGTAATCAGCATCGCAAGAGAAGATGGGAACCCGAATTGCGGTTTCAAAAGAAGCGGAATCCCGGATGCAGGTTCCCTTCTCCGGCCAAAATACCGTTCCAAAGATCCGGCCGCAGCCGCGGACATTTTGCCCGGCAGGTTCCATGGAAAGGGAAAGGGCGCACTGCGGAGAATGTGCTCCGCAGTGCGCCCTTTTGGGCAGCACAGCTTACTTCATGCCGCGCTCGTAGGCTTCGATCATCTTTTTCACCATCTGGCCGCCGACGGAACCGGCCTCACGAGAGGTCAGGTCACCGTTGTAGCCCTGCTTCAGGTTGACGCCAACCTCGGACGCCGCTTCCATCTTAAACTTGTCCAGGGCCTCGCGGGCCTCGGGGACAACTGCGTTGTTATTGCTCTTAGCCATTTGAACACATCTCCTTAATTGTTTGTTGGGGTACCGCAACAATAGCTTTGCCACTTTCATTGTTCTTATGACGGGTAATTTTTTTCAGTTTCATCACGTTTCGCCATGTACTCCCGGCGGATATCCATCGTGCGTCAGCTACTTGTACATCCACTCTGCACATGATAAAATAACAGGGACAATCATACACCAAGGAGGCTGGTCCATGTTCAAGCGTATTCTGATCCTGGGCGCCAGCGGGACTGCCGGTACGGCAATTCTCAGCCGCCTTTCCCGCTGCCAGGGTTACAGCGTGTTTGGAACTTACTTTTCTCACAGACAAGACAGCGCTGCATCCATGCTGTACTTTTCTCTGGAGCACCCGGAAAAACTTTACACAATTCTCGCACAGATACGGCCTGACATTGTCATCTCCTGTCTGCGGGGGGACTTTAACCGGCAGATGCTTGCTCACCAATTTGTGACAAACTACTTATCGTCCGCCGGCGGCAACCTGATTTTTCTTTCTTCTGCAAATGTTTTTGACGGGAGCTGTGATCGCGCACATTACGAAAGCGACCCTCCCAACTCCATCAGCGAATATGGACAATTCAAAATTCACTGTGAATCATTTTTGCAGACACAATTGGGCCGTCGGGCCGTCATACTTAGGCTTCCGTTTGTCTGGGGAAACCATTCGCCGAGAATGGAACTTCTAAAATCCGGATGCCAAGCCGGGCAGCTGGAAGTTTATACGAATTTGTGGAGCAATCACACTTCTGCCCTGCAAATTGCCGATTGGATTGCCTGGGTCATTGAAGAGGAGAAAAGCGGAATCTTTCATGTAGGTACAACGGACGTCATTGCTTATACCAGCTTTATTGCACAGTTGATTGCTGCATTGGGAATGTCCCAGCCAAAATTTCTTGCGCAAAGCGGCCCCGGAACCATGGCGGTACTCAATTCCCGGAAAGACGTGCCTTCAAATCTGGTGTGGAACAACGCAAGATTGATTGCATCGCTTTGCGGCAATGGCGCTGCATCTGAGGTTGAAACCCATGGACGTTTGAATGCGTTTTAAGTTTTGAAGCAGAGCCAGGCGGAAAATACCGCCAAGCCGCATACAAAATGCTCTTTGATCGTTCCCCAGGCTGTACGCCGGGACAGGCTTCGGGGACACCGGCTCCCTGCATGATACGATCGATCTAAACTCCGTGTTCACAGCACCGAAGGGGAAGGAGGCACTTCATGATTGACTTTTCCAACCTGGAGCAGTACCGGGAAAATAACCGCATTGAGGCCAAAAAGGCCTTGGGCGGCCTGCCGCACAGCATCTGGGAAACTTACTCCGCCTTTGCCAACACCCTGGGCGGCATTATTCTTCTGGGCGTGGAGGAGCACAGGGATCATTCCCTGCATCCCATCGATCTGCCTGACCCGGCGCGGCTTGTCCGGGAGTTCTGGGCCATCGTCAATGATCCTGCCCGAACCAGCGTCAATATTCTCACAAAGCAGCACGTCCAGATCGAAAACGTGCATGGCAACCGCATCATTGTCATCACAGTGCCCCGCGCCCTGCGCTACGACCGGCCGGTTTATGTCGGCGGAAACCTGCTGACCGGTACCTACCGCCGCAGCGGTGAAGGCGATTACCACTGTACGCAGGAGGAAGTGCAGGCCATGCTGCGGGATGCGGCTGTCCAAACGCAGGACATGGCCGTGTTGGAATCCTTGGGGCTGGACGTGCTGAAGCCGGAAACCATCCACCGCTACCGCACCCATGTCCAAGCACTCCGCATCGGGCCGGAATGGTCCTCTCTGGAAGACGCTGATTTTCTATGCAAAGCAGGGGCCGCAGGAAAAAGCGCCGGCGGCACAGTGCATCCCACAGCCGCGGGCCTGCTTCTCTTCGGTTCCGCAGATGAAATTGTTCAGGTATTTCCGCACTATTCTCTGGAATATCAGGCGCAGCAGGCAGACGGATCCCAGCAGGCAGCGTGCATTGTGTCTTCCTCCGGCGATTGGAGCGGAAATCTATATGATTTCTACCTCCAGGTCAGCTACAGGCTTACCCGCAACCCCGCCCAGTTCTTTCCATCGCAAACCGGCAGCTCTACAGATATGGAATCGGTCTGCACCGCTCTGCGGGAAGCCCTGGCAAACTGCCTCATCAACGCAGACTATCACGGACGCCAGGGCGTGGTGATTCAACGGTTTCCTGACCGGGTCATCTTCTCCAACCCCGGTGCATTTCGTATTGACATTGACACAGCCAAAAGCGGCGGCGTGTCAGATCCGCGGAACGCCGCCCTGATTCGATTATTCCATCTCGTGAACGCCAGTGAACAGGCTGGCAGCGGTATCCCTCACATCTACGCAGTCTGGCAGCAGCAAGGCTGGTCTGCGCCGGCCATCACGGAAGAATATGCACCGGACCGGACCACGCTGACCCTGTGCTTCCGCAACGGCTGCCCCACTTCCGCCCCACCGGCAGATGGACGGGAGGCCGCCGCCCTCGCAGCGGCCCAGAAAGCCGCCATCATTGAATATCTCACCTACCACATCTGCGCCACGGGCTCGGAATTGGCCGCTTTTTTGGGTCCCGAAGCCACCGGGTTGCCTTCCCTTCTGGCGGAACTCTGCGCAGCGGAGATCCTGGCGCAGGAAGACGGCCCTCAAGAACCGGTCTACCGGCTGCGGTCGTAATTTTTGCATCCACTGTCCTGCCTCCGACGGCCCGCTTGATTATCACCCGGCAGAGAAAAGGCCGCCGAAGCAAACCCGGCTGAAAATCTGTAACTTCCAGCATGGAAACACATTGGCAGGACACGCCGGATGGCAGCGATTTGCTGACGGGAAACACGCGGTCTGTTGCAAAAGGCGGTTTGCGCCGGAATCCCCTTTTCAAAAGTTAGAAACAGCGGGAGAAATCACGTAAATTCGTGGTTTCTCCCGCTAAAATATTGGATCAAATTTCTCAAAAGGCTATTTGCCGCAGGCCCATGCCAACTTGTCAAAATAGCAGCTTTCACCGCTTTTTTTGACAGCCTCACCTGCGCATCGTTACGGCTCCTGCCGGTCTATTTCCTCCGCCGGCGCGTTGCCAGACTGCCTGGCAGCATCAAACACGGAATCATTGGCCAACTCCGGGATGGGTTCACCTGTCATGACAGCCTCAAACTGAGACCGGAACATGGTGTTGTGGGCCAGGAGGAACGCACTGACCTGCTCCAGCTGGTCGCGGTGGGTGGTCAGAATCTCTGTGCACTTGGCATAGGCGGCGTCAATAATGACCTTGACCTCCTGATCCAGATCAGCGGCCACCTGCTCGGAATAGGTCTTGGACTGGGCGAAGTCCCGTCCCAGGAACACTTCCCCGCCGGCATCGTAGGAAATGGCGCCAATCTTGTCGCTCATGCCATATCGGGAGACCATATTACGAGCCAGCTCCGTAGCGCGCTGGATGTCGTTGGACGCGCCGGTGGAGATGTCGTCCAACACCAGCGCCTCTGCCACACGGCCGCCCAGCAAAGAGACAATCTGCTCATACATTTCATTGCGGGAGGCATAGCTGTGATCCTCGCCAGGCAGAGAAATGGTCATGCCGCCCGCCTGCCCCCGGGGAACGATGGTAATCTGGTGTACCGGGTCGTGGGTGGGCAGATAGTACATGGCCACAGCGTGACCGGCCTCGTGAATGGCCGTCAGGCGGCGCTCATGCTGGGAGACCACTTTGCTCTTTTTCTCCGGGCCGGCGATCACCTTCAGCATCGCCTCCTCCAGATCGGGCATCGTGATCATATGACGGTTCCGGCGGGCAGCCAGCAGCGCCGCCTCATTGAGCAAATTACTCAGATCCGCGCCGGTAAAGCCCACGGTAGCGCGGGCCACCACGCCCAGATCCACATCGTCTGCCAGCGGCTTACCCCTGGCATGCACCTTCAGAATCGCCTCGCGGCCGCGGGAATCGGGATAGCCCACATAGATCTGCCGGTCAAACCGGCCAGGACGCAGCAGGGCTGGATCCAGAATATCCTGCCGGTTAGTGGCTGCCATAACGATGACGCCTTCATTGCTGCCGAATCCGTCCATCTCTACCAGGAGCTGATTGAGCGTCTGCTCCCGCTCGTCGTGGCCGCCGCCAACCCCGCTGCCCCGCCTGCGGCCCACCGCATCGATTTCATCAATGAAAATAATGGACGGCGCGGCCTTTTTGGCCTGGTCAAACAGATCGCGGACGCGGCTGGCGCCAACGCCCACATACAGCTCCACAAAGTCG
Source organism: uncultured Oscillospiraceae bacterium (assembly GCA_965120355.1). Lineage (GTDB taxonomy): Bacteria > Bacillota > Clostridia > Oscillospirales > Oscillospiraceae > CBCPMX01. Next base: position 17,315 of record CBCPMX010000078.1, on the reverse strand, counting down.
GAGCCGGAGATGGACAGGAACTGGACCCCGGCCTCGCCGGCCACCGCTTTGGCAATGAGGGTCTTGCCGGTACCCGGCGGGCCCACCAGCAGGACGCCTTTGGGAATACGGGCGCCGATATCGGTGAACTTTTTCGGATTTTTCAGGAAATCAACGATCTCCTGCAACTCGGCCTTCTCTTCGTCAGCACCGGCCACGTCGCGGAAGGTGACCTTATTCTGGCTCTCAGAGGCAATGCGGGCGTTGGCCTTTCCGAATTTCATGGCGCCGCCGGAACCTCCGCCGCCAGCGGCGCGGTTCATCATAAAGAACCAAAGTCCAAAGAACAGCAGCGCCACAACAATATACGGCACAAACATAATCCACCACGGCGTCTCATAGCTGGGCGGGTAGTCGTAGGAGCTGATAATGCCGGCTTCATACTGTTCGTCAATAAGCTCTTGCAGTTGGCTGTAGAACAGGGAGAAACTGTATACCTCATAGGTAATGGTTCGGCCGTCTTTGAGCTGCATCACCAGCAAGTCATCTTGCAAAGTAAATGCCTCCACCTGCTCCGATTCAAACAGGTCCACGACCTGTGAAAACTGCAGGTTGCTGGTGGACTCCGGCTGGAACATGATGACGATGGTTGCCAAAAGCACAATCAGTACCAGAATGTAGAATCCAAGATTGCCGAGTTTTATGGGTTTTTTCAAAAAAGGTCACATCCTTTATCGGCCGGGCCGCAGGGCTCAGTCGGTATACACAGAGGGCTTTAAGATGCCGATATACGGCAGGCTGCGGTATTTGTCGTCGTAATCGAGTCCATACCCCACCACAAAGTGGTTTGGCACCGTAAAACCGATGTACTTCGCATCCACCGCCACCTCCCGGCGGGAGGGTTTATCCAGCAGTGTGCAGATCTCCACGGAGGCGGGACGTTTCTGTTTGATCAGATCCACCAGGAAATGCAGGGTGTTTCCAGTGTCGAGAATATCCTCCACCACAATGACATGGCGGCCCGCCACATCCAGATCCATTTCCTTTTTCAATGTAATCGTGCCGGAGGAAGTGGATTTGGCGCCATAGGAGGACGCAGTAATAAAGTCCAGGCGTAAAGGCATGTCAATCTGCCGCACCAGGTCGGCCATGAAAATGAAGGAGCCGCGCAGAACGCCGATAATCAGCGGCTCTTTGTCCATATAGTCCCGGCGAATTTCGTGGGCCAGCTGAAGCACACGCAGCTGCAGCTGCTGTTCGGTCAGAAGAATCTCCTGGATATCGTCGTGCATACTGGAATTCATAGTATCTCACTCTCTTTCTTTCGTGATGTGGATGCGCAGCGCAGGCTGCCCGGGAACAGCCGCGCGGCCGGCGTCGGCTCCCAACAGGGCAACGCCGACAATTTCGTCTGCACAGCTCAGTACCGGTACAGTATCCCGCAGATGAACGGGAATTTTGCGGTCAATCATCAGACGGTTCAGGCGTTTCCTGCCGCCGGGGAGCCGCAGCTTGTCGCCGCACTGCCGGCTGCGGACGGTCAGCGGGCCGTCCGGCAGAGACACAAACCAAGTATCCGGGACACTTTCGCCGTCCCATTGGTCAAGCAACGCCGCTTCAATCCGCCAAGGCCCCCAGTGTATGCAGCCCGGTACGGGGAGCGTCTGCGTTTCGGGCCGGGGTTCCGGGTCCGGCAGCACCATCAGCCTGTCATAAGACCGCAGGATCGTGACACTGCCGGGCAAGTCCAGCTGCGCCGAGCCGTCGAGACTCCCACACAGGCCGCAGACAGCCTCCACATGGACCTGGCCGGGATCCCGCACCCCGTTTTGCCGGAGCCAGAACAGGATGGCCCGGGCCGTCACCGGCGTTTCCGCGTCCAGCAGAACCGGAATCTGAAGGCCGGAGGCGCTTTCGGCCCGCTGCAGCAGCGCCAATCCCTGCCGGTCCAAAAGATCCGCATCCTGCCGCAGCGGCAAAGACTGGGCCAGCAGATTTTTAGAAAAGGACGGCGCTTCGGCGGCAAGCCCCGGCAGTACAGTCTGCCGCAGCCGGTTGCGCAGATAGGCCCGGCTTTGGTTGGAGGAATCCTCCACATGGGGCAGATTCCGGGCCGCCATCCATGCGCGTACCTGAGTCCGGTCCAGGCAGAGGATGGGCCGCACCACCCCGTCCTGTTTCGGCGGGATACCACACAGCCCCCGCAGGCCAGTGCCACGCACCAGATTGATCAAAATCGTCTCCGCGTGGTCATCGGCGGTGTGCGCCGTGGCAATGGGGCCGCCAGCAGCAGCCTCTCTGAGAAAGGCATAGCGCAGGGCGCGGGCGGCCTGTTCCACACTTTCCCCCTGTTCGGCGGCGCGGCGGGCAGTCTGCCCATGGCCGCACTGAAAGGGGATTCCACATCGCGCGCAGTATTCCGCCACAAACGCTGCGTCCCGGTCCGCCTCCTGCCCCCGCAGCCCATGATGAAAATGGGCGGCAGACACAGTAATTCCCAGCTCCGGCGCCAACAGAACCAGCAGATCCAGCAGGGCCATGGAGTCCATGCCGCCGGACACCGCGCATAAAACCCGGTCGCCGGGGGTGAACAGCTCCTGTTCCCGGCACCAGGTCAGCACCTCATTCGGAATGCCGCCACTCCATGTCGGAGAAGGTGGTGTACTGGGGCAGCCACTGGACTTTGACGGTGCCGGTCTCGCCATGCCGGTTTTTGGCGATGATGATTTCGGCAATATTCTTTTCCTCCGAATTTTCGTTGTAATAGTCGTCACGGTAAATGAACATGACTGAGTCGGCATCCTGCTCAATGGCGCCGGATTCACGCAGGTCCGACAGAATCGGACGCTTATCCGTCCGGCTCTCGTTGGCACGGGAAAGCTGACTCAGGCAGATCACGGGGACGTTCAGCTCCTTGGCCATGATTTTCAAGGCGCGGGAGATTTCGCCCACAATGGTCGTCCGGTTGGCGCCGGCAGAGGACGTGCCGCCGGCAGAAGTCATCAGCTGCAGATAGTCTATTATAACCAGTCCCAGATCCTCTACCCGCCGGCATTTGGCATTCATCTCCGCCACGGTGATAGACGGATTGTCGTCAATACGGATGTTCGTCTGCGACAGAGCCGACGAGGCAATGCCAATCCTGGTCCATTCGTCTTCGGTCAGCTTACCGGTCAACAGCTTCTGATTGTCCACAAAACTCTCTGTGGATAACAGGCGCATGGCCAGCTGCAGCTTGGACATTTCCAGGTTGAAGATAACTACGGTTTTTTTTGTATTCTTGGCCACGGACAGGGCGATGTTCAGCGCGATAGAGGATTTGCCCATACCGGGACGGGCCGCAATCAGCAAAAGATCCGATTTGTTCAGACCGGCAATTTTTTTATCCAGATCCCGCAGGCCCGTGGACAGGCCGGGGATATCGGACCCGGACTGGGCCAGTTCTGACAGCCGGTCATAGACATCCAGGAGGATAGAGCTGATGGGTTCCAACTCCTGGCTGCTGCGGTCGTTGCGCAGGGCGTAGATCTTTTTCTCCGCAGCCTCCAGCACTTCGCTGGCAGACCCCTGCCCCGCATAAACTGTCTCCGTAATATCAGCGGCAGTCTGTGCCAGATCCCGGAGCAACGCTTTATCCCGGACAATCTGGGCGTATTCTTTGACGTTGGCAGCAGTGGGCGTGATGTCCATGAGCTGCATAATGTAGTTGACGGTGCTTTCCTCAGAGAAAACGCCCCGCAGCTTCATCTGGTCAATCACCGTCACCGGATCGATGACCTGGGAGAAGTTGAACATGGTATAGATGGTCTCAAAAATCTCCCGGTTCTGTTCCAGATAGAAATCCGCCGGCTTCAAAATCCCAATGACGTCAGGCACGCACCGGCTGTCAATGAGCATGGACCCCAGCACAGACTGCTCCGCCTCCAGCGAATGGGGCATTTGCCTGGCCAGAAGTTCATCCATGGACGCTCACCTCCCCTGCATGTGGTAACGGAGTCTGAACAGGCAGACTCAGGCAGGTACAATCTCCACCAGCAGTGTGCCGGTGATTTCAAAACCCAATTTGCACTTGAGGTGATAGGTTCCCACATTTTTAATGGGCTCGTCAATGACAATTTTCTTCTTGTCAATGATCATGTGCTGCTGCGTTTTCAGTGCGTCAGAGACCTCGGCGGTGGTCACAGCGCCAAACAGGCGGCCGCCGCTGCCGGCCTTGGCGGCAATGGTGACTTTGACTTCCTTCAGCCGGTCCGCAGTAGCCTGGGCGGCAGCCTTATCGCGGGCCTGCTGCTCCGCCTTGGCCTTGTCGTTCATCTTCATGGTGTTGATATTGTCAGCGGTAGCCTCCACTGCCAGCTTGCGGGGCAGGAGGTAATTGCGGGCATAGCCATCGGACACATCCAGCAGTTGGCCTTTCTTGCCCTGACCACGGACGTCTTGCTGTAAAATCACTTTCATGGTATATCGTCTCCTTTACGGGGGATTGATAGATTTGTGCGGGGCAGCGGTTCCGGCCGCCTTTGCCGCCAGACTACGCCTGATAATAGCGGTCAATGGACTGCACCAGCTCCGTCAAAACCGTGCGCAGATCCCTGGGCACCTGCGCACCGGCAGTGGCGGCGTTGCCGCCGCCGCCTAAGGGCTCGAGAATCATCTGCACATTGGCGTCGCCAATGGAGCGGGCGGAAATAATCACCCGGTCGCCGTCAGGATAGAGTACAAAGGAGGTCTGGATTCCCTGAATATTTAACAACTCATCGGCAGCCTGGGCCGCAGTAGTCCGGTCGGAAGTATAGTCCAGCGCCGCAATGGCAATCTCACCCCGGTACATCCTGGCGGCCTGAATGATGCGGTAGCGGGCCACCGTGTGATTCAGGTCGTTCTGGAACAGCTTTTTCACTTCCACGGTATCCGCGCCGCAGCGGCGCAGAAACGCAGCAGCTTCAAAGGTGCGGCTGCCGGTGCGGACACTGAAATTCTTGGTGTCAAGAACGATGCCAGCCAGCAGCGCCTCCGCCTCGAACAGGCGAATATCCTGAGTATCCACGGCATACTGCAACAGCTCGGTTACCAGCTCTGCGGCAGAGGAGGCAAACGGCTCGTGGAAATTGAGCGCCACGTTTTCGATATAGTCGGCGGCACGGCGGTGGTGGTCGATAACAGCCACCCGAAGCATACTCTCCAAAAGCGGTTTGGACTCCACCTGATCAGGGCGATTGGTGTCCACCACAATCAAAAGGCTCTGAGGATCCGCCAGCAGCATGGCCTCCTGCGGTGAAATGAAGCAGTCGGCATATTCCTGCTGGGCCATCAGCTTTTGCAGCAAACTGCCAGCGGCATTGTGCTCCAGATCGATGACGATATAGGCTTTTTTCCCTTTTTTGCGGCAAATACACTGGACACCGGCGGCAGCGCCCACGGCATCAATGTCGGCATTTTTGTGACCCATAATAAAGATATAGCTGGATTGGGCAATCAATTCCGAAAGAGAACTGGCCACAACGCGGGATTTCACCTTGGTGCGGCGCTCCGTCTCCTTTGCGCGTCCGCCGAAGAAAGAGAAGTTGACCTTGTCCTTGATGACGGCTTGGTCGCCGCCGCGGGACAGCGACATCTCCACACTCAGGGCAGCAAAGTTGTAGTTCTCCAGGAGGCTGTCGCCGTCCTTGCCGATGCCCAAGGTGACCGTGGCAGGGACGCCGGCAGGATTCGTCACCTCACGAATGGTATCCAGCAGAGAAAACTTTCCATCGACAAACTGCGCCAGATACCGGTTCTCAAAGACAAAGAGATATCGATTTCGCTCCACCTTTCGTAAAATACCGCCCACGTCGCCGGCCCATTCCGTGATCTTGGCGTTGAGCGCCGCATCCAGCGTGGAGATATTGTTGTCCGTCAAATTATTGGTCAGCTCGTCATAATTGTCCACCAGGATCGTGCAGACCACTGGACGGGAGGCAAAATATTCGTCCCGGGCATTGAGCAAGTCTGTAACATCCACCAGATAGATGATGGACAACGGCAGCAGCGCGTCGCCCTCCGTGGAATGGACCAGATTGCCATAGACCCGGTAGCGGTGGTTGTCCACCACCAGGTCCGCAGGCGCCTCGGTCTTGCCCTCCGTCAGCCAGGTGACGGAGAAGTTGGGAAACACATCGGAGATGTGCAGTTCAAACAGCCGCTCCCGTCCGCCGGTCATCTGCAAAAACAAATCGTTTGCCCAAATTACCTCGCAGTTGTCCATTTTCAGGACAGCCATAGGCAGCGGGATACTCAGCGGCGAATCCTTGGAGGCGGTGTCAATGGAATAGGTGGTGTTCTGAATATACTGGATAATGTCCCGCCGGCGCCGGTGATTGCTGATGCGGAAATAAATAAACAAGATCACGGTGATACCAAACTCCGCTGCGGCCAGATAATACATCCGCAGCAGCAGCGCCCCTGCGGAGAAGAGCAGCAGGATGACAAAATACAGAGCCATACTGGGCTGCAGCAGGCGGGCCATTTTTTTATTCAAACACGTCAGCCCCTTTGCGCAAAAAGCGGCCATGCCACAGGCAAGGTACGTTGCCACAGGCCACTTTCATACACCTTGATAATAAAACATTGTACCAAAAAAACAACCTAAAGACAACATAAGAACGAAAATTGTTGCATGAAATTGTGCGCCCGCCGCCAGCCTGTCAGATTGCGGCGAAGGGCCATGAAAAATAAAGGGTATACTTTTTGCAAAGTTTATGTTATACTGAATTGTAAATGTGCCGGAGGGAACGGCTTTTCCCAGTATGCGCAGCGGTTCTGCGGAACCTGCGCACCGTTCCGACGCGATTTCCAGGCACGATTTTTGTTGACAGATGTACGGATGTACTGCAATAGATTCTGACCCGGAGATTTCAGGGGGCATTCTGAATACTTGGCGAACGCTGCGCACGGAAATAATTGGCTCTCATCGAGCCCTGCACTGTGGCGGAATGCTGGATCGATTCCACATTTCACGCTTTTTGCCCGATACAGTTGGGCTTACTGTCCGCCCACAGCCATGTCGATCTGATCCGCTTTCCCCCAATGGAAATCTCTGAACCATTCCACGCGCCGGACCATTCTCTGAAAATCCAGACCTGCGCGCAAAGCCGCAATACCGGAAGTATTGCAGGTGCGCGGCAATGTAACAGGCGGCGTTTTCAAAGACGGTGCTGTGAATTTTTCAGATAGGCCATAGATCTGTGCTGCGGGCGATGTTTGACAGACAGCGTGACGGGGCTGTGTGTGAAAACTCGCGTGTGGTGATTTTGTGCAGCCATTTAGCGGCATGGAATATCTTGTTAACTTTAGATGCTGTGGTTTGACCGGAGGGTACGTCTGTGCTTTGTGTATGAAAAATAAAGGTGCGCAAGGAGGTTTAAGCCACCTCTTGCGGCCAAAGTAGTAGGAGTTGTTAAATTTGGCTGAAAAACTGAAAATTATCCCTCTGGGCGGTCTGAATGAGATCGGCAAGAACATTACGGCGCTGGAGTACGGAAACGACATCATTGTGATCGACTGCGGCCTGGGCTTTCCCGACGATGACATGTTCGGCGTGGATCTGGTCATCCCCGACGTGACGTATCTGACCAAGCACCGCAGCAAGGTTCGCGGCATCTTTCTGACGCATGGCCACGAGGATCACATTGGCGCGCTGCCCTATGTGCTGCGGCAGCTCAATGTGCCGGTCCACGCTACCCGCCTGACCGCGGGCCTGGTAGAGTTGAAGCTGGCAGAACACAATCTGCTGGACAAGGTAAAGCTCATCACCCACGAGGCAGGAGAAGTGGTCAAGGCCGGATGTTTCCATGTGGAACTGATCCATGTGAACCATTCCATCGCCGACGCAGTGGCCTTTGCCATCCGTACCCCCGTGGGCACGGTGCTCATGACCGGCGATTTCAAAATTGACCCCACCCCCGCAGAGGGCGGCATGATTGACCTGACGCGTTTGGGCGAACTGGGCAACGAGGGCATTCTGGCGCTGCTGTGCGACTCCACCAACGTGGAGCGCAGCGGCTACTCTCCTTCGGAACGGATGGTCTATGAGAGCTTTGACAGCCTGTTCCGGGGCTGTGAGCAGCGCATCATCGTCACCACCTTTGCCTCCAACGCCCACCGGATTCAGTCCATCCTCACCGTGGCCCACAAGTACGGACGCAAAGTGGCGGTGACGGGCCGCAGTATGGAGAACATTTTGAAGGTCTCCACGGAGCTGGGCTATCTGGATGTGCCGCCCCATACTCTGGTGGATATCAGCGCCATCAAGTCCCTGCCCAAGGACAAGGTCGTCATTGTCACCACCGGCTCCCAGGGTGAAAACATGTCTGCCCTGTACCGCATGGCGTTCACCGGCCACCGTCAGGTGGAAATCGGCCCCGGCGACCGGATTCTGATCTCCGCCTCCGCCATCCCCGGCAACGAGAAATCCGTGGGCAACGTCATCAACGAGCTGTACCGCAAGGGAGCCGAGGTCATTTATGACAAGAGTGCGGATCTGCACGCCTCCGGCCACGCCTGCCAGGAAGAGCTGAAAATTCTGCACGCTCTGGTGCGGCCCAAGTTCTTCATCCCGGTCCATGGTGAGCAGCGTCATCTGCGTACCCACGCAAAGCTGGCCCAGACCATGGGCATGGATCCCAAGAACATCCTCATCGCGGATGTAGGCCGCGTCATCGAACTGACCCCGCGGAGCTGCCGGCTGGCCGGCACGGTGCCTTCCGGCAAGGTACTGGTGGACGGCACCGGCGTTGGAGATGTGGGCAGCGTGGTCCTGCGGGACCGGAAGCACCTGGCCCAGGACGGCATGATCGTGGTGGTGGTGAGCCTGTCCAGCGAGGATGGCAGTATCATCTCCGGCCCGGATATTATCACCCGCGGCTTTGTCTATGTCAAAGAGTCGGAAAACCTAATGGAAGAGCTGCGGAACCTGGCCTACGACGCTCTGGAAAACTGCTGCGACAGCGGCATCACCGACTGGGCCACCATCAAGGCCAATGTCAAGAGTGCCCTGTCCAGCTACCTGTTCAAGAAAACCAAGCGGAACCCCATGATCCTGCCGGTGATTATGGAGATCTGAAATAGAAACAGCCCCTGTGCATTGCGTTTGGCAATGCACAGGGGCTATTGTCATCCGGAAACTTGGAGGAGTTTCCTTTTTACTTTTTCCACATCACGGTCTGCATATGGATGCCCATTTTCTGCCGCCTTTTGGTACCAGTACAAAGCAAGCTTATAGTCAACCGGGACGCCCTTTCCGTCTTCATAGTGATATGCCACATACCACTGGCAGTGCGCAGCGGTCAGCCCCCGGTTGTATTCCGCGCCGCGCAGATAATACGCCCAGGCCACCGGTTTCGCCGCTTCCAGTTCCTCCTGCGGCCTTTGCTGCGAATTCTCATCATACGGGAACGCAACCGCCTCAGCCATCCAATAACACGCATCCGTAAGGCCCTGCGCTGCTGCTTTTTCATAGAAGCTCTGCGCCTGAGGCGACCAGTATCTACCGGATAGCCAGCGACCCACGGCCAGCTGGGCATAGGGATCTCCGGCAGCAGCGTCTTCCCGAAGGCGCTGCTCATAGCGGGCTTTATTCTGCGCCAACTGTTCCTCTGTAAGAAAGGAATACCCGGTTTCAGTGCACAGTGCCGCCTGGGCCTCCCGATTCCCTTGTGCTGCCATCTTCTGCAAGGCGTCCATCCAGAACAAGAATTTGTCCGTGTGGCTCATATATCCGGATGTTTCGTTGTAGGCAACTGTCATGACTTTGACAATGTCAGTAACCCATCCCTCCATGATAGACGCAGGCATCTCATGAAAGAAACTATACTCCCCTGCCGTTTCACAGAAATAGGGAAGATTTTCTTTCATGGATTCGTAAACATACTCTCCCCCGTTATCAAGCTTCCGCCCCATTTTCAATGACTTTAACAGCCAGTCAATTTTATACTCCGGCTGGTGCGTTTTTCGGAGATATTGCAGCAGATCAAAATATTCTCCATAGCCGCCGGCTTCCGCTTCTTTGCGGGCGCGGTCTTCCGCTTCTTGCACCGCCTTTTCCAATTTCTTTTGACGCTGCTCCTCCGCATACCGCCGCTCCGCCTCTGCGGCGCGGCGCTTCCGCATGGCCTGCTCTTCCGCTTCTATTCGCTTTTCCCAGCGCAGATAAATCGGAATCCCAATCACAGCGGCCAGAATCAGAAAGGCAATTATGCCCATCGATCTCCCTCCTTCCAGCATAGCGTCTGCTTATACAAGGAAATCGCGGATGCTTTGTACAACGCCCACGCAGCTTTATTACTTTGTGCGCGAATCAACTCCACACAAGGCGCTACGACTTGCTCGTAAATCGTCTGGTACACTTCCTGTGCATCTTCCCGCGCATTGATGGCCTGCACAATCTCCGGGGCAAACCGATAATACTCCTGAATGTCCTCCTTGCCTCCTGGCTGCAAACTCAGCCAAGTATCCCGAAACACGCGCATTGTGGTCAATTCCACACAGTCATCCAGCAGGCCCTGCGACCGCATACAAGCTGTTGTGAGATAGCAGCCACTGCTGTTTGTCTGCTTGTTGTACGCCTCGTAGAACGGACACTTTTGATATCCAGCCTCATAGCTGCAATAGTTTCGATATGTATCACTGCTGACCTTGTCGGAGTCCATCCCATCAATCTTTGCTTTGATCAAACAGCGGTCTCCAAAACTGCTCTGGTAATACTCACATCTCGCCATAGTGTTCACCCTCTCTTTATAGTCAAATATTACAATACTATAGTATTTTATAAAAGTCAAGAATATAGATAAAAATGTTTTGTAATATTTGTGCGCAGAGGTGATCAAACCATGTTGGGAGATCAGATTCGGCTTTTACGACAGGCACAGGGCATGAAACAGGAGCAGCTCGGAAAAAAGCTCGGTGTCAGTAAGCAAAGTGTGTCCAACTGGGAAAATGGAAACATCATGCCCTCCATTGAACTGCTGGTGCGGCTGGCAGACTGCTTCGGTGTGTCCACAGACTACCTTCTGGGCCGTACAGATCGGATGCTGCTGGACGTAACAGGGCTAACAGAACATCAATTTGCCCATTTACAGCAAATTGCAAGCGACTTACAAGAGGGCAACAAAAACCTTCCCGAAAGTTGGAAGTCCGAAGTTCACAAATAAAACCAGCGCCCCCAAGCATTTCGTTCAGGGGGCGCTGGTTTTATTCCGCTCATTTGCTGAGCTTATCAAATACAGTGACCAATTCCTCAATCTTTTTGTCCGAATCCCCCGCCTCACCCTGGAGGGCTGCACGGACGCAGCCCTCCATGTGTGCCTTGAGCACCATGCGGTTGACCTTGGTCAAAATGGCGCTGGTGGCCATGAGCTGGTTGGAGATGTCGATGCAGTAGCGGTCATCCTCCACCATTTTCAGCAGGCCGTCCAGCTGGCCTCGGGCGGTCTTCAGCAGACGGGTGACGGCTTCACGATCCGCCTGCATCAGTGGACCTCCACAACTTCATAGCCGGCGTCGGTGACAGCGGCAGACAGGGCCGCAGTGTCAGCGTCGCCGGTGACGGTGGCAGTCTTTGCCTCCAGATCCACCACGGCGCTCTCTACGCCAGCCACGGCGGACAGCGCCTTTTCCACAGCAGCCTTACAGTGGTTGCACATCATGCCATTGACAGTGAGTACGGTTTTCATAACAGGTTCCTCCTTCATGTTCTCCACAGCGGGAGAGATTTGTTCAGTTTGTACCGGCTGTGCCGCAGCATTCGGCACAGCCTCCGGCAGTTTGGGCTTGAAAAACCGCAGACGCAGCGCGTTGGTGACAACACATACGGAGCTAAGGCTCATGGCTGCCGCGCCCAGCATGGGACTCAGTTTGATGCCCAGCGGCAGATACAGCACACCGGCGGCAATGGGGATGCCAAGAATGTTGTAGAAAAACGCCCAGAACAGATTCATCCGGATGTTGCGAATGACGGCACGGCTGAGCTGCACCGCGCCCACAGCGTCCAGCAGATCGCTCTTCATCAGAACGATATCCGCCGATTCCATAGCGATATCGGTACCGGCTCCAATGGCCATGCCCACATCGGCGCGGACCAGCGCCGGCGCGTCGTTGATGCCGTCGCCCACCATGAGGACGGTTTTCCCCGCTTCCTGCAGACGGCGCACATGCAGTTCCTTGTCCGCAGGCATGACTTGGGCCACCACATGGCGGATGCCCAGATCCTTGGCAATGGCTTCAGCAGTCAGCTGATTGTCGCCGGTGAGCATATACACGTCGATGCCCAGCTTCTCAAACGCCTCCACAGCGGCACGGGCGGTGGGCTTTGCCACATCGGCGCAGGCAACGACACCCAACAGCTTGCCGCCGCGGGCAAAATACAGGGGCGTCTTGCCCTGGCGTGCCAGCTGGTCGCTGTCGGAGACGGCAATGCCGTTTTCCTGCATAAACGCCGCGTTGCCAGCCAGGCACACCTGGCCATCCAGCTTTGCCCGGACACCACGTCCGGAGACGGTCTCGAAGTCCGTCACCTGAGGCGCCTCCAGCCCCAATGCGGCAGCCTTGGCCAGAATGGCCTCTGCCAGCGGATGTTCGCTGGGCCGCTCCAGAGCCTGCGCCACGGTCAGCAGCTCCATCTGGGAAACGCCGGGCTGGGGCAGCAGATCCGTGACCACGGGGCGTCCCTCGGTGAGGGTTCCTGTCTTATCCAGCACCGCCGCGTCCACTTTATGGAGCGTCTCCAGGGCCTCTGCGGATTTGATCAGGATCCCCTGTTCCGCGCCCCGGCCGGTACCCACCATGATGGCCACCGGCGTAGCCAGGCCCAGGGCACAGGGGCACGAGATGACCAGTACGGCAATGGCCGTAGACAGGGCGAACTCAAAACTCTGTCCCAGCAGCAGCCAGACAATGGCGGCCAGCACCGCAATGCCCATAACCACCGGCACGAATACACCGGCGATTTTGTCCGCCAGCCGGGCAATGGGCGCCTTGGAACTGCCGGCCTCTTCCACCAGGCGGATGATCTGCGCCAGGGTGGTGTCTTCGCCCACCTTGTCGGCGCGAAACTTTAAAAACCCGGTCTTATTGATGGTGGCGGCAACCACCCGGTCTCCAGCAGTTTTTTCCACAGGCACTGATTCGCCGGTCAGCGCGCTCTGATCCACAGCCGCACTGCCCTCCAGCACCACGCCGTCCACGGGGATCGAGCCGCCGGCCCGGACCACCACCACGTCGCCCACGGTCACGTCCTCCACGGGGATTTCCTGCTCCACGCCGTCCCGAATCACGGCGGCGGTCTTGGGCGCCAAATCCATCAGCTTGGCGATGGCCTCGCCGGTCTTTCCTTTGGAACGGGTCTCCAGGAACTTCCCCAGCGTGATAAGGGTCAGGATCATAGCCGCCGATTCAAAATACAGGTCGTCGGCGTATTGGGCCACCAGCGCCCAGTCACCGTGGCCCATGCCGTAGGCCATGCGGTAGATGGCGAACAGCCCGTAAACCAGGGCCGCGCCGGAGCCGACGGCGATCAGAGAATCCATATTGGGCGCGCGGTGCCACAGGGTCTTAAAGCCCTTCTGATAATACACACGGTTGATATAGACAATGGGCAGCGTCAGCAAAAACTGCGTCAGCGCAAATACCACAGCGTTCTCGTCGCCGTGAAAAAAATGCGGGGTGGGCAGACCCACCATATGTCCCATGGTCAGATACATCAGGGGAATCAAAAAACAGAACGAAACCAGGATCCGTTTTTTCATTTCCTTCAGTGCCTCTTCCTGGGCGTCATTTTTTTGCGGCGTCTTTTTGACGGCGGCGGTTTCCGGCAGCGCCGCACCGTAGCCAGCGTCTACGACGGCCTGAATAATGTCGCCAGCAGTGACGGCAGTTTCGTCAAAATCCACCACCATAGACCCGGCCAACAGGTTGACCTGGGCCTCCCGCACACCGTCCAGCTTGTTGGTCACCTTTTCTACACGGCTAGAGCAGGCGGAACAGGTCATGCCGGTCACATTGAACTTTTGCTTCATTGCAAGCGCCTCCTCAACACCCCCCTAGGGGTGGGGTATGTACATACCATATCATAGGATGCCCCATTTGTCAAGGGGGTATGCGCGGCGGCGTTGGCGCCAGCAGTGCAAGCTGCTCTTCGCCCGAGCGGCTGAACATCCTTGAAAGACAACCCCCACGCCGGGCGATTGCCCGGCGTGGGGGTTGTTTACGCTCACCGTTCCAAAAAGCGGGACAAAAACTCCCGTGTTCGCTGATTTTGTGGATTTTCAAAAATCTGCTTTGGCTCGCCCTCCTCGGCAATGACGCCTTCGGCCATGTAGACCACATGGTTGCTGACGTCCCGGGCGAAGGCCATCTCATGGGTCACCACCAACATGGTCATGCCCTCCTGGGCCAAATCCCGCATGACAGCCAAGACTTCGCCCACCATCTCCGGGTCCAGGGCGGAAGTGGGCTCGTCAAACAGCAGCACCTCCGGCTCCATGGCCAGGGCCCGGGCAATGGCTACCCGCTGTTTCTGTCCGCCGGAAATTTGCCGGGGCCGGGCGTTGATATAGGGCGCCATGCCCACCTTTTCCAGGTACTTTATGGCGTTTTCCCGGGCGGTTTGCTTGTCCCGCTTCAGGACCTTGGTTTGGCCGATTATACAATTTTCCAAAACCGTCATGTTATTGAACAGGTTAAAGGACTGGAACACCATGCCTACCTTGGCCCGGTAGGCAGCGGCATTGACTTTGCCGCGGATCACATCGCCGCCGTGGAACAGGATCTGGCCGCTGGTGGGGTGTTCCAGCAGATTGATGCACCGCAGGAGCGTGGACTTTCCGGATCCGGAGGCCCCGATGATGCTGGTCACGTCGCCGGGCTTTACGGTAAAATCAATGTCCCGCAGAACCACATTGGCCCCAAACGCTTTCGACAGATGGCGGATCTCCAGAATTGTTTCTGCCATTTCAGCGTTCCCCCCTTCTGTCGGCAGCGGCATCATATTCTTTGCTGCGCTCGTCAAAGGGCGTGCCCTTATCGGGGTGACTGTAAGTACCGGCAGTCATGGTCAGCTGATCCGCCTGGACCAGTTCATAACTGTCCGCGCCGTCCATCCGCTTTTCCATCCAGCGCAGAAGGAACGAAGCGATTAACGTCATGCACAGATAGCCCACCATTTCCACAGTGGCGGAGGGGAAGTACAGATAGGTGGCCCCCACCGCCGCCCGGTGGACAGCGAAGAAATCCGTAAAACTGATGATAAACATGACGGAGGTGTCCTTAATATTGATAATGAAATTGTTCCCGATCTGGGGAAGGATATTTCGCAGGGCCTGGGGCAAAATCACATACAGCATGGTCTGCACATGGTTCATGCCGATGGCCTTCGCGCCCTCGGTCTGACCGGGATCAATGGAGACAATGCCGCCGCGAACCGTCTCGGCCATATAGGCGCCAGTATTGATGGACACCACCACAATGGCTGCCATCCACACACTTTCAAAACGCACGGCGTTGTCTGTAAAATACGGCAGGCCATAGTACAGGAATACCGCTTGCAAAACCATGGGCGTACCACGGAAAACCTCCACATACACCCGGACAACACCGCGGATCAGCATCAGGAAAAACCGTTTGACCGAACGATCCGTTTTTGCGTGGGGAATGGTCTGGAGGATGCCGCACAGGAATCCAATCAGGCAGCCAATGAAAGTCGCCACCAGCGCCAGCACCAGCGTATTGCGGATGCCATTGAGATACGCGCCGCCGAACCGGTTAAGCAGCTTGCCGATATCCGATGCCAGCTGAGCCAGCTTTGCCACAAGCGTTCTCTCCTTTCTCTGCGGAACCGCTTACTCGCTCAGCGGCTGGATCGAAATGGCTTCATCCATAAGCGTATTGAAGTCCTCTACAGTCATGGCAGAAAGCACGTTATCAATCGCTTCCTTCAATTCCGTGTTCCCCTTCATGATGGAAACACCGATATTGATCTCGCCTTCATCCACCTCAAAGCCGTCGTCTGTATCGGAGAAATCCAGAATCACCATGTCGTCATAAGCGGCCACAGCGCCCATGGCGGTGGGCATATCGGTACAGATGAAGTCCACCGTATCGGTCTCCAGGGCCATAAGCATGGCAGGGGCGGTCTCGGCGGCAGTCTGGATCTGGGCGCCTTCAATCTGGGGCAGCATGGAGTCATACCAGATGGTTGCGATCTGGGCGGTGCATGTGCCGCCGGACAGGTCGCTGAGCCCCGTCGCAGAGGCATACGGGCTGTCGGCTTTGGTCACACAGACAATGGACGCATAGTAGTAGGGGCCGGCAAAATCCACCTGCTCCATGCGGTCGGCAGTCATGGACTGACCGGCAATGACCGCATCATACAGGCCGGTCTGCACACCGGGGACCAGGGAGTCCCAGTCAGTGCGGACAATTTCCAGTTCCCAACCGTTGGCCTCACAGATCTTCTTGGCAATCATCACGTCATAGCCATTGGCGTATTCGCCGCTGGCGCCGCTGATCTCCACTGCGCCGTTGGAGTCGTCATACTGGGTCCAGTTGTAGGGGGCGTAGGCGCACTCCATAGCAATGGTCAGCACACCATCCTCCACGCCGGAAGCCACAGCGGCTTCACTTTCGGCAGGGCTCTCAGAGGCCGCGGCCGTCTCCGAACTAACGGCGGAAGTCTCCGCCGTGTCAGTGCTGCCGCAGGCAGCCAGGCCCAGCAGCAGGCAGGCGGTCAACAGCAGTGCAAGCAGTCTTTTCATGGCAGTTCATCCTTTCGGGAAAAATAAAAAATACCATGAATCACTTGGCAATCAAGCAATCATGGCAATGGCGGCGGGCGGACCCCGAGGGAACCATGATAGCGCTCCACATATTGTGACAGTCCGTTACATATTCTGCAACGGCCCAGGAAACGGGAGCCCAGGCCCGGCTCCAGCCCCTTCGGCGGCGATGCCTTTCACGGACGGCCATTGGCCCAGCCTATGTCCGCTACTGATCATAACCGCGCCTCTATCATAGAGAACCAGTGATTCAATTTGCAGGTATTCTAGCACAGTCCTGCAAAACTGTCAAGGAAAAAGCCAAGAATTGTCGAATCGCCGGATTCAAAAACAGCGGCAGCTGTAGATTGGGTGATTTTGACGAAGGCCACCGGAGCCTCTCTGCCCGGTGGCCTGATGAATCTTCTCACATTTTGAATCTATGCTATTCCAGATCATCCGCTGCGGAATTTTCCGATGTTCGTGCCAGCAGTTCCTCCACCGTATTGATTTCCATCCCATCCTCTACAGCCACGACGCTGTTCTCAGACG
>CBCPMX010000077.1:0-28809 GCA_965120355.1 uncultured Oscillospiraceae bacterium | reverse complement strand
AATGAGCCGCGAGGAAGTGAAGAGCGTGGTGTTCCGGTATATTCACTACTATAACTTGCGCTGCATCTCCTCCGTCACCGGCGGCCTTCCACCGGTGGTCTATAGGGAGCGTTACCTGCGCGCTGCGGCGCAGACCGTGGCCTGAGCAAATGTTCCAGTGCGAAACTTGCCTTGCAATTGGCGACTAAACTTTTTTTGACAACTCCACCCTCCCTTGGTAATGGTGTTTGTGATGTTCCATTCTACCACGGGAAGAAAGTCGCTATGGACTTTCTTGTTAGGTAGGTGTTCAACTTGATTTTACAATCAACCGAAATAAATTGGGAGAAAATCGGCGCTTTTTGCGCAAAAGCAACGTCGTTGACTGGCTGAAAAACGCGATTTTTCGCCAATTTCCTCCAAACCCTTATGAGGCTTCGTACCACGTCGGAGCAAAGTTCGCTTTGCTCCGACGTCTTTTTATGTCTGAGGAAAAAACGTCATCCGCCCTCCCTTGCGCCTCCTTTCCAAACCGAACCCGCTCCGCTGAATTGGGTTTGGCGGTCTGAACTTGAGAGGCTGAAGTCCTGTAATTACGTCCGCCCAACTGAAAAAGACTGCCGATTTTTGCCGGCGGTCTTCTACTATATACTATATGATCTATACGAGTTTGCCGGGCAATAAAGCCAGTAACTACCATATTGTGCGCAATAAATGAGATTACCAAATATGAAGCCGATGATGGAACGATTTAACCAGGCTATATTATAAAAGTAGGACAAGGGCCGTTTTCAGCGGCACGGCCATGAACGCAAAAGCGCGTGGGCCGGCACGGCCCACATGCGCAAAACTTCATGCGCTTTGGATTTTGTATCTGTTCCCAACCCGCGGGCAGTATATCGCGTTATCAAGCGAATTTCAAACAGCGGCAATGCGAAAGAGCGTATCCACGCGAAAAAAGAACGGCGAGAGCCTGCGTGTGGGGCGGTGCTGCCGCCGCAGGAAATGAACAATTTGTAAAATCCGGTGGATCGCAGGCCGATGCGCCGGTTTTTTCGCGTTCTGGTTTGACAGAAGGATGGGACATGTGTATAATATAACAAATTGCCCTGTGTGTGGCGAGATAGACTGCCGGCAGGGATGGCCGGCCGGTACCGGCGGCGTGTGTCGCAATAAGCTGCTGGGAAACGGATGGTTTTACAATGGAAAGAAGGATGATGCTACATGACTGCACAGGTTCGTCGAGATGCCGGCTTGCTTGTCCGGCGGGAGAGCCCTGAATTGAGGAGCGCGCCATGGGAAAATTAAGAGCAAAAATCCAGGAGGCCGGCGGTTTCCAGCATTGGTTTGTCAATTCCTTCTGGTTTCATTATAAATGGGTGGTGCTGGCGATTGTGACCATTGCCGCTCTGGTGATCTATATTACGGTGGATGCCGTCGGGCAGGAGAGCTATGACGCCAAGATCGTCATTGCGTCCAGGTCTTATATGGTTCAGGATAATCTGACAGAGCTGACGGATGTACTGGAGAGCGCGC
Organism: uncultured Oscillospiraceae bacterium; assembly: GCA_965120355.1. Taxonomy (GTDB): domain Bacteria; phylum Bacillota; class Clostridia; order Oscillospirales; family Oscillospiraceae; genus CBCPMX01. The sequence continues at coordinate 27,294 of CBCPMX010000077.1, read as the reverse complement.
TGGAGGATCAGAACGGCGACGGCAAAGTCAATGTCTACTGCGAAGTGGTCTATATGGGTGAAGGAGATCTGGGCGCCAACAGCCAGGAACGCATGTATTTGTGCATGACGGATCCGGAATATGTGATTTATCTGATGGATTGGGATGTGGCGTCGGTCTATGCCAACCCGGAGCTGGAGTATTTTACGGACGCGCTGGAGAACTATGGTTTGGAATCCATGGAGGATAACCCGTATTTGATGGATTTGTCGGATAATGCGGTCCTGAACCGGGTGGGCCTGAATAATATGTATCTGGCCATTATGGACTACAGTTCCCAGACTCATGAAGAAGAAGATGTGGTGCGCACGCAGAACGCGCTGGATATGATCGATGCCCTTCTGGCGGCAGACTAGCAAAGAATCGTGGGGGTGCTGCGGAAGCGGCACCTCCGCTTTACGCATCCTGGGCGCTGCCGGAGACGAGAGAGGACGATGTATATGGATTCCGCGGGCCGGTATGGCCGGAGAGGGGAGGACGCCGTGATGGAGGAGCGGATCACCAGTCGGAAAAATCCCCTGCTCCAGCATGTGCGCAGGCTTTTGACCAGCCGGAGCTACCGCCGCAGCAGCGGCCAGTATGCTGCCGACGGCGTGAAATTGCTGGAAGAGGCTGTCCGATGGGAAGCGGGACTGGAGACGGTACTGCTGGCGGACGGCATGGCCTGTCCGATGCTGCCGCCGGACGTGCGGGTTGCGCGCCTGCCGGAGGATCTGATGGCGTGGGTGTCGCCGATGCAGGCGCCCCAAGGGGCTTTGTTTGTTTGCCGCCTGCCGGAGGAAACCGACGGCGCGTTGAAGCCGGGATGCTTGCTATTAGATGGATTGCAGGATCCTGGAAACGTGGGAACCATCCTCCGGACGGCCGATGCCTTGGAGATTCCGGTGGTTTTGACAGAGGACTGTGCCGACCCGTATAATCACAAGACAGTCCGTGCGTCCATGGGTGCGGTATTCCGCACACGGCCCGTGCAGATTTCCCGGGAAATGGCCATCAGCCAATGCCGGGAAAAACAAATTCCACTGGCCGCGACTGCCTTGGCGGCAGATGCGGAGGATATCCGTACTGCCCATTTGCGCAGCTGGGTAACGGCCATTGGCAGTGAAGGCCGCGGCGTCAGCGAGACACTGCTGGCAGCGGCAGACAAAAAACTGATCATTCCCATGTCCCCACGCTGTGAGTCGCTGAATGCGGCGGCAGCAGCGACCATTGTCCTATGGCAGATGCGCCTGGAGGGGGAAACGACAGGAGGCGAGGGAAAATGACAAAATATTGGATTTGGTTGAGTACCAGAAAATACGTCACGCCCCGGACTTTGATGAAGGTATTGCAGCACTTCTCCTCGCCTGAGGCAGTTTATGCGGCCGACGCCGCAGCGCTGCAGCTGGTGGAAGGCTTGACACAGCGGGAACAGCAGGAACTGCAAAACCGTGATATGCAGGCAGTAGAGAAAATTCTGTCGGATTGTTATGAAAGAAATATTAGTATTTTGACTTGGCAGGATGCCCAGTACCCGGAGCGTTTGCGGAACATTCCGGATCCGCCGGTGGTACTGTACTACCGCGGGCGGCTTCCAGATTTTGATACGGAACCGGCCGTTGCCGTAGTGGGAACCAGATCTGCCACTCCCTATGGCATTCTCATGGGCCGGCGGCTGGGGTACCAGATGGGCCGGTGCGGCGCGCTGGTAATCTCCGGCTTTGCGAGAGGCGCGGACTCCGCCGCCATTGAAGGCGCATTGACAGCCGGGCGGCCCGTGGTGGGCGTGTTGGGCTGCGGCGTGGATGTGGTCTATCCCAGAGAAAACCGGCGGCTGTTCCAGGACGTGGAGACCAGAGGCTGCCTGATCAGCGAGTATCCGCCGGGAACAAAACCGTTGGGCGCCAACTTCCCAGCCCGGAACCGGATTATGTCCGGACTGGCGGTAGGCGTGGTGGTGGTAGAAGCTCCGGAGGGAAGCGGCGCACTGATCACCGCCAGGCATGCCCTGGAACAGGGACGCGATGTCTACGCGCTGCCCGGCAATGTGAACAGCGAAATGAGCGTGGGATGCAACCAGCTTCTGCGGGACGGAGCCACGCCCATCTCCAATGGCTGGGAGGTCATGGAGGAATATCAGGCCCTGTATCCGCAGAAAATACAGTACTTTCCCGACAGTGCGGAGCTGCTGTCTGTACGGCCGGAGGATCTGGATAAACCACCGCAGCGCAGCCGCAGGGTGGCCTCTGCGGTGAAGGCTCCAAAGCCACAGCCAGAGGAAAAGACAAAAAAAGCCGTTGACAACGAAGGAAATGGGGCATATATTGACCTACAAGAGCTGAAAAACACCAGAAGCAAAGACCAGATGGAAATTCTCCTGGCGCTGCGGGATGGGCCGGTCCATGCCGATGATATCGTGGAACGGACGCGGCTGACCGCATCCTGCGTCAATGCGGCGCTTTCGCTGCTGGAGGTGGACGGCCTGGTGGAGAAGCTGCCGGGCCGGCGGTATCAGTTGCTGGTGAAGCTGAAAGAAAGCGAACCGTTCCCCGTATCGGGAAGAGAAGATTGATTCGGAGGAATCCCTGATGGCAAAAGCCAAAAGCAATACCAGCCTTGTGATTGTCGAGTCGCCGTCCAAGGCTAAAACCATTGGAAAATATCTGGGGCCGGATTATCAGGTCAAGGCATGCATGGGACATCTGCGCGATCTGCCGAAGAGTACCATGGGCGTGGACCTGGAGCACGATTTTGAACCCCATTATGTGCCCTTGAAGGGCAAGGAAGAGATTATTAAAGATCTAAAAAAATCCGCAAAGGACAGCCAAAGCGTCTATCTGGCAACGGACCCGGACCGGGAGGGCGAGGCCATCTCCTGGCATCTGAAAGAATTGCTGGGCATCCCGGATGACAAAACCATGCGTGTGACCTTTAACGAGATCACAAAGAACGTGGTCAACCAGTCCATTCAGCATCCCCGGGGCATCGACTATGACCTGGTGGATGCGCAGCAGGCCCGCCGTGTGCTGGACCGGATCGTAGGCTACCAGCTCAGTCCGTTGCTGTGGAAAAAGGTGCGGCGCGGCCTGTCTGCCGGCCGGGTCCAGTCTGTGGCTACCCGCCTGGTGGTGGATCGGGAGGAAGAAATCCGTGCCTTCCAGCCACAGGAATACTGGACACTGGATGTGCATTTGAACCGCGTGGCCGGTGCCGGCAGCTTTACTGCACGGTATCATGCTGAGGCCACTGACAGCAAAAAGCGGGACCTGAACACAGAGGCAGAAGTCGATGCAATAATCCGCGACATTTCCGGCGTACCTTTTACGGTTCGTTCTGTGAAGCGGTCGGAGAAGAAAAAATCTCCCACTGCACCCTTCATTACGTCCACCCTCCAACAGGAGGCGTCCCGTAAACTTGGGATGACCCCGAAGCGAACCATGGCCATCGCGCAGCAGCTGTATGAAGGCGTGGATATCACCGGCGAGGGTACCGTGGGTCTGATTACCTATATGCGTACCGACTCTCAGCGCCTCAGCGACGAAGCAGTGGCGGCGGCAGCGCAGTTTATCCGCAGCCGCTACGGTGAAGCGTATTATCCCGGCGCGCCTCGCGTCTATAAGACGAAAAATGCGGCGCAGGACGCCCACGAGGCCATCCGGCCCAGCAATGTCCATCTGGATCCGGAGAACATTCGGGGAGACCTGACTGCTGATCAATATAAATTGTATAAACTGATCTGGAGCCGGTTCGTAGCCTGCCAGATGTCCAATGCAGTCTATGACACCGTGGCCATTGACACGGAGGCTGCCGGACATGTGTTCCGGGCCAATCACCAGAGTTTAAAGTTTGCCGGTTTTACAGCGGTCTATGAAGAGGGCCGGGACGATGAGCAGGAAGAAGTGCTCTCGCCGCTTCCCAATTTGCAGGAGGGGGAGGCTCTCACCATGGACAAGTCGTCCAAAGACCAACACTTTACGCAGCCCCCGGCGCGCTATACGGAGGCGACGTTGGTACGGGCCATGGAAGAAAAGGGCGTGGGCCGTCCGTCCACCTATGCGTCTATTGTATCTACGATTCAGGACCGGGGCTATGTGCTCAAGCAGGACCGGCGGCTGGTACCGACGCCCCTGGGCGAAGTGGTGACCCAGCTGATGAAGGAGCGGTTTCCGGATATCATTGATGTGGAATTTACTGCCGGCATGGAAGAACGGCTGGATCAGGTGGAAGAAGGCAAACTGCCGTGGAAGCAGGTTTTGCGGGACTTCTATGGCGACTTCCATGAGCATGTGCTGGCCGCTGAGGAAGCGCCGCGGGTCAAGGTGCCTGACGAGGAAACCGACGAGATCTGCGAGCTGTGCGGCCGCAAAATGGTCATCAAAATGGGCCGGTTTGGCCGGTTCATTGCCTGTCCTGGCTTCCCGGAGTGCAAAAACACCAAGCCGCTGCTGGAGCGGATGCCGGGCCGGTGCCCCAAGTGCGGCAGCGGCATGGTCAAGCGGAAGTCCAAGCGCGGCTACCCATACTATGCCTGCGAGCGGGGGATGGAATGCGGGTTTATGTCCTGGGATGTCCCCACGGCGGAGGATTGCCCTTACTGCGGCCAGACGCTGTTTAAAAAATCCGGCAAGGGCAACAGCAAGCCCTTCTGCATCAATGAGGCGTGTGAGAACTTCCTGCCGGAGGATAAACGCGGCTACCGCCGCAAAGTGACCGCTGTCTCTGAGGACGCTGTGGCGCCCACGGAGGCGGAAGATGCGGAAAAGACTGCGGATAAAAAGTCCGGTGCGAAAAAAACCACTGCCGTAAAAGCCGCTCCTGCGAAAAAGACAGCGGCGGCCAGCGCTTCAACCGCAAAGAAGACGAAGTCCAAGACAGCGGCCTCCAAGACAGCGGGGGCAAAAAAGACAGCAACGAAAAAAGGGACCGCAAAAAAGGCGGCAGGGGAGGAGGCGCCTGATGTCTGAAGTAACCGTTATTGGCGCGGGCCTTGCGGGCTGTGAGGCCGCATGGCAGCTGGCCAAGCGGGGCGTTTCGGTCCGCCTGTGTGAAATGAAGCCGGAGAAAATGACCCCTGCCCATCACAGCGCTGATTTTGCGGAATTGGTCTGCTCGAACTCCCTGCGGGGCGACGCCCTGCACAACGCGGTGGGGCTGCTGAAAGAGGAGCTGCGCCGCATGGACAGTCTGATCCTCCGCTGTGCCGACGCCACTCGCGTGGAGGCGGGCGGTGCGCTGGCGGTGGATCGGTTTGGGTTTTCCGGCATGGTCACGGAACAGATTCGAAGGCATCCCAATATTACGGTACTTCCCGGTGAGGTTACGGAGATCCCTGCCGAGGGGCTGGTAATCGTGGCCTCCGGGCCGTTGACCTCTGACGCGCTGGCAGAGCAGATCCGGCACTATTTTGGCGATGCGGAGTATCTGAATTTCTTTGATGCGGCGGCGCCGCTGGTGAACTTTGAGTCCATTGACATGGACAAGGCGTGGTTTGCCTCCCGCTATGACCGGGGAACTGCCGACTACATCAACTGCGCCATGGACCGGGAGCAATATACAGCCTTTGTGGAGGCGCTGGCGACTGCCGAGGAAGCGCCGGTTCACGGGTTTGAGGACGGAAGGGTTTTTGAGGGCTGTATGCCTGTGGAGGTCATGGCCCGCCGGGGGTTTGACACACTGCGTTACGGCCCTATGAAACCGGTGGGCCTGTCGGATCCGAGGACAGGACGGGAGCCATTTGCCGTGGTGCAGCTGCGCAAGGACAATGCCCAGGGAACTACCTACAATCTGGTGGGGTTCCAGACCCACTTGCGCTGGCCGGAGCAAAAACGGGTGTTCTCCATGATCCCGGGCCTGGAAAATGCCGTGTTTGAGCGCTACGGCGTCATGCACCGCAACACCTTTCTCAACTCGCCCAAGCTGCTGGACCGCTGGTATCGAGACCGGCGGAACCCGCGTGTGGCCTTTGCCGGACAGATGACCGGCGTGGAGGGATATGTGGAATCCACTGCCTCCGGGCTGGTGGCGGGGCTGGCCATGGCTGCGGCGGCCGCGGGCAGAGAGCCGCCAGACTTTCCGCAGGAGACGGCCACAGGTGCATTGGGGTGGTACATCTCCGGTGGCGCAGTGGGGCCGTTCCAGCCCATGAACGTGAATTTCGGCATTTTGACGCCCCTTGGATACCGGGTCAAGGGCAAGGCGGCGAAAAATCTGGAGCTTTCAAAACGCGCCCTGGCCATCATCGACCAGATGGTGGCCCAGGGACTGTAGGAAAGAGGTTTGAGCATGAAAATCATTGTGGACGCCATGGGCGGTGATCACGCGCCCGACCAGATTGTGCTGGGTGCGGCGCAGGCTGCCGCAGAATACGGCGCGGAGATCCTGCTGGTTGGCCGCGGAGAGGCCATTCTGGAAAGCCTGAAGAACAACGGCATGGACACACTCCCAAAGGGAATGGAGATCGCCAACGCAGATGAAGTGGTGGATATGCACGACGACCCCACCACTGTGGTGAAGAAGAAAAAAAATTCCTCTATGGTCACGGGCCTGCAGCTGTTGGCAGACGGCAGCGGCGACGCCATGGTGTCCGCTGGCAGCACCGGTGCGCTGCTGACTGCCGCCACACTGGTGGTCAAGCGGGTGCGGGGCATTCGCCGGGCAGCGATGAGTCCCATGATCCCGACGGCGAACGGCGGCGCACTGCTGATTGACTGCGGCGCCAATGCCGAATGTACGCCGGAATTTTTGCTCCAGTTTGCCTACATGGGCAGCTTCTATGCGGAAAAGGCTCTGGGCCGGCAGAATCCCCGGGTGGCGCTTTTGAACATCGGCGAGGAAGACACCAAAGGCAGAGACCTGCAAAAAGAGGCATACGCCCTGCTGAAACGGGCTGATGAGATGGGCGACATCCACTTCACCGGCAACATTGAGGCGCGGAACGTCCCACTGGGCGGCGCGGATGTGGTGGTAGCAGACGGCTTTTCCGGCAATGTGCTGCTGAAGGGCATTGAGGGAACGGCGATGTTCCTGGCCGGCGTGATGAAGGACATGTTTAAAAAGAGCGCCAAGACCAAGTTGGCCGCGTTGCTGGTATCCGACGGCATCAAGGACTTTAAAAAGTTGCTGGACTATCGGGAAACCGGCGGTACGGTGCTGCTGGGATTGTGTAAACCGGTGGTGAAAGCCCATGGCTCCTCAGATGCGTTGGCGATCAAAAATGCCGTCCGGCAGGCCATGGAGGCTGTGAAGTCCGATGTGGCGGGAGAGATTGCACGCAACATTGACAAAATGAAGCTGACAAAGGAGCAGGCATCATGCTGAGCCGATTGGAAGAAGCCCTGGGGTATACGTTTGAAGACAAGTCCCTGCTGGAAAATGCGCTGACCCACAGTTCCTATGCCAATGAAAACCGGCAGGAGGGCCAGACCAGCAATGAGCGCCTGGAATTTCTGGGGGACAGCATTTTGGGTTTTGTGGTGGCGGAGTTTTTGTATCGCAATTTCCCCGAACGGCCCGAGGGAGAGCTGACGCGCTTCCGGGCGGAGCTGGTTTGTGAAAAGAGCTTGGCGCAAATTGCCGAGCGGATTGACCTGGGCGGCTATCTGCGCATGGGAAACGGCGAAGAACACGCCGGCGGCCGGAACCGCCCCAGCATTATCGCGGACGCAGTGGAATCTGTGCTGGCGGCGGCGTACCTGGACGGCGGCTTTGCGGCGGCCAAAGGGATTGTGGACCGGCTTCTGCTGCAGGATGTCCACAGCTTTAAACCGCGGAATCAGGACTTTAAGACGCAGCTGCAGGAATTGGTACAGCGGGAAAAGGATCAGCATTTATCCTACAAACTGCTCTCCCAGAGCGGGCCCGATCATGACAAGACATTTTCCGTGGCTGTACGGCTCAATGGCCAGGAAGTGGGCCGCGGCACAGGCCGCAGCAAGAAGCGCGCCGAACAGGCTGCCGCCGAGGCCGCTATTGCGGCGCTGTTCCCGGAAGAACTGTAAAAGCGTGCCGGACGTATTGCCGGAAGGGGTGTTGCAGCACGCTCTGCAACACCCCTTGTTTTTTGACGTCTGTTTTGCGGAGGCGGGCGAGGCCGCCGCGGCCAATGCTGGAAACACATGGGATCCGCGAGCGGTGCTGTGAATTTTTCATAATCATAGCCCCTGGTTTCTTCGGGAAGATTGGATAACCATGGCCTTGCAATCTGTGGGGCGGTGTGCTATGATGAAGAAAATCATATGCTGATAGAAAAAGGTCAAAGACGGCCGGAATGCGGGAACTGCTCCCCAAATTGCCGTCTGCGTTTCTATCAGCGTTTTTGTATTTACGGAGGAACCGCAATGGAACAGGAACGCGATTATCCCGGCGGCCTGCACGAGGAGTGCGGCGTATTTGGGATCTGGGATCCGGAGGGAGACTGTGCCCGTCAGGTGTACTATGGTCTGTATGCCCTCCAACACCGCGGACAGGAGAGCTGCGGCATTGCAGCCAATACCAACCGGGATATTACCTGCTACAAAAATATGGGGTTGGTGGGCGACGTGTTTGACCAGCAGACGCTGGATCGATTGGGCGGTACGATGGCAATCGGACACGTCCGCTACTCCACCACTGGCGGCAGCGAGGTTCTCAATGCCCAGCCCATGACATTGAAATATGTCAAAAACCAGCTTGCCCTAGCCCACAACGGCAATCTGGTCAACACGGACCGGCTGCGCCGGGAGTATGAATTGTCCGGCGGCATTTTCCAGACGACTGCCGATACAGAGGTCATTGCGTATTCTATTGCGCGGGAGCGGCTGCAGTGCGGCTCTGTAGAAGAGGCTCTGGTACGGGCCATGCGGAAGCTGGTGGGTTCTTTCAGCCTGGTGGTCATGAGCGCGAGAAAGCTCATGGCAGCCCGTGACCCCTGGGGGTTCCGCCCGCTGTGCATGGGGCGGCGGGGAGATGCGATTCTGTTTGCATCCGAGAGCTGCGCGCTGGAGAGCGTGGGTGCGGAGCTGATCCGGGATGTGGAGCCGGGGGAGGTTATTGTGGTGGAAAACGGTCAGATCCGTTCCATCCGGGACAACTGCCGGGGAATGCATCATCTGTGTATCTTTGAATATATTTACTTTGCACGCTCCGACAGTGTCATTGACGGACAGTGTGTCCATGACGCCCGCATTCGGGCGGGCCGCCTGCTGGCCCGGCAGAAGCCGGTGGAGGCAGATCTGGTGTTTGGTGTACCGGACTCCGGCGTGGATGCCGCCATGGGCTACGCCATGGAGTCCGGGATCCCCTATGGACAGGGGTTTGTCCGCAACCGCTATGTAGGCCGGACCTTCATCAAGCCTGATCAGCGCAGCCGTGAAATGGCAGTGCGAGTCAAACTCAGTGCTTTGCGCAATGCTGTTCAGGGAAAGCGAGTGGTCGTTTTGGACGACTCCATCGTTCGCGGCACCACCAGCAGCACCACGATTCGTCTGCTGCGGGAGGCGGGCGCGAAAGAAATCCATGTGCGCATTTCCGCGCCGCCGTTTATCGCGCCGTGCTACTTCGGCACCGACGTGCCGGATAAGGACCAGCTGCTGGCCTGCCAGTATACAGTGGACGAAATTTGCAGGAAAATTGGCGCAGATACGCTGGAATATTTGAGCCTGGAGAATCTGGAAGACATCGCGCCCAACTGCCGCGGTGGTTTTTGCAAGGGCTGTTTCACAGACAGCTATCCGCTGGATGTGCAGCGGGAAAAAAACAAAATTGAATCGCAGAAGTGACGGCTTGCAAATATTGACGAAAAAACTCACTATAAACGGGGAAATCTCGTCAGAATGAATCAAAAAAATTTTATCCTTCAAAAACGTGTTGACAATTTGCCAGTGCAAGACTATAATGGCACCAGTCAGACAAAGGCGTCTCGTGCATGCGGGACGTCTTTCTATATTTTCCCTGCATGAATTTTTGTGTTTGAGAGGAGATCCCATTATGGCGAAGTACACAAAACAGGACATCATCCGTATGGTACGGGAGGATGACATTAAGTTTATCCGGCTGCAGTTCACCGATGTGTTTGGTATGCTGAAAAACGTGGCGATTACGGCGTCCCAGATCGAAAAGGCGCTGGACAATCAGATTATGATTGACGGCAGTTCCATCGAGGGGTTTGTCCGCATCAATGAGTCGGATCAGTATCTGTATCCTGATCTGGATACGTTTGTAGTGTTTCCCTGGCGCCCTCAGCAGGGAAAGGTTGCCCGGCTGATCTGCTCGGTTTATAATCCCGACGGCACACCGTTCATCGGCGATCCCCGCGGTACCCTGAAGCGGGTGCTGGCCGAAGCCGCCGACATGGGCTATGCCTTCAATGTTGGCCCAGAGTGCGAGTTCTTCCTGTTCCAGACCGACGAAGACGGACAGCCCACCACGGTCACCAATGACGAGGGCGGGTATTTTGACCTGAATCCCATTGACCATGGAGAGACGGTCCGCCGCGACATTTGCCTGGCCCTGGAGGATATGGGATTTGAGATTGAGGCCAGTCATCACGAGGTGGCGGAAGGCCAGCACGAAATTGATTTTAAATATGCCGACGCACTGACGGCTGCCGACAATATTATGACCTTTGAGCTGACGGTCAAGACCTATGCCCAGCGGTACGGTCTCCACGCCACCTTTATGCCGAAGCCCATTTTTGGCATCAACGGCTCCGGGATGCACGTCAATATGTCCCTGTTTAAGGATGGTAAGAATGCTTTCGCAGATCCCAACGGGCTTCATGGCCTGTCTGATACGGCGTATCACTTCATTGCCGGCATTCTCGCCCATATTAAGGGCATGGTGGCCGTCACAAATCCGTTGGTCAACTCCTATAAGCGTCTGGTGCCCGGTTACGAGGCGCCCTGTTATCTGGCCTGGTCCGCTTCCAACAGAAGCGCTCTGATCCGGATCCCCTCTGCCCGCGGCAATTCTACCCGTGTAGAGCTGCGCTGCCCGGATCCCAGCTGCAACCCCTATCTGGCGCTGGCTGTGTGCCTGGCCGCTGGCCTGGACGGCATCAAAAAAGGCTTGGAGGCGCCGGCAGAAATCACCGAAAACATCTTTGCCATGGACGACGCCACCCGCGCTGCCAGGGGCATCGAGAGTCTGCCCGGCAGTCTGAAAGAGGCCCTGGAATGCATGAAACAGGATTCTGTGGTGTTGGAAGCGCTGGGCCCACATGTTACTGCAAGCTATATCGAAGGCAAGGAGCGGGAATGGGACGCCTACCGCACCAGCGTCAGTCAGTGGGAGTTGGACCGTTATCTGGTTCGGTATTGACAGCCCCTTCGCCCGGTGCGAACGCAGCGTTCGCCGCGTGATGCGGACGAAAGTATCGGAGAAAAGAAGAAGGGGTGAGGACAATGGATAAAGTGATTGTGGCGTTTGAGTCGGAAAAAACGCTTCACCAGATGTGCGAGATCCTGGAGAAGGAAGGGATCGCACCGGCGGCTGCCTGTACCGGCGGTTCTCAGGTGCTGCGTACAGCCAGGAAATTTGATGGCGGCGTCATTCTGTGCGGCTATAAGCTGCGGGACATGGCGGCAGTGGAGCTTTATTACGATATTCCGCCCGGCTTTACCCTGTTGGTACTGGCCAATCAGACGAAGCTGGAACAGATTGAGATCGAAGAGATTGTGAAGATCAGTGCGCCGGTTCGGAAAAAAGAGCTGATCGCTTCGGTACAGATGCTGCTTCAGACCCGGACGAGACGGCCCAAAGTGGATATCCCCCAGCGTTCCGAGGAAGAGACGGAGCTGATCTGGAAAGCAAAGTTTTTGCTGATGGAGCATCAGCACATGACGGAGGAGCAGGCCCATCGGTTTATCCAGAAGCGAAGCATGGACACCGGTTCCAAGATGGTGCAGACGGCAAAGATCATTCTTGGAGAGTGCGGAGATACCATGCCGTAAGTTTGTACGGCCCATCAGGTGCTGCTAGACAGGCAGCTGTACATCCACGTGGGACCATTTGACGATCGCCGATTTTTGCTTTACGCTGGCCGGTACATATGGTATAATTAGTATAATGCCCTTGGCAGCGTAGCCAAAACCTGGACGGGTGCGTTGCAGAAGATCGCAGCGCACCCGTTTTTGACAAATTCAGGAGGAGCCCATGAAGTTTACGAAGATGCACGGCATAGGCAACGACTATGTGTATGTCAACTGCTTTCAAGAGACAGTGGAGAACCCGGAACAGACGGCCCGTCTGATATCGGACCGCCACAAGGGTGTCGGGTCTGACGGATTGATTCTCATCTGCCCTTCGGAGACGGCCGATTTTCAAATGATCATGTACAATGCCGACGGCAGCCGCGCACAGATGTGCGGAAACGGCATCCGCTGCGTCGGAAAATATGTCTATGACCGCGGGTTGACAGACAAGACCACTGTGACAGTGGAGACTTTAGCTGGGATCAAGACGTTGGAACTGCATTTGCAGGGCGGCAAAGTGGACTGCGTGACAGTGGACATGGGCGCGCCGGAATTGACGCCGGCCCGAATCCCTGTTTTGGGAGCTGGAGAGCGGTTTATTGCGCAGCCTGTAAAGGCAGCCGGAGATACCTATGCGGTCACCTGCGTATCCATGGGCAATCCCCATGCTGTGGTGTTTGTGGATGCGCCGGAGGAATTGGATTTGGAGCGGCTGGGTCCACAGTTTGAGCACCATCCCATTTTCCCGGAGCGCACCAACACAGAGTTTGTCCGGGTGGATGGCGACGGGGAACTGACGATGCGGGTTTGGGAGCGCGGCGCCGGAGAAACCATGGCCTGCGGCACTGGAGCCTGTGCGGTGCTGGTGGCGGCAGTGCTGAACGGAAAATGCAAGTCTGAGGCAACCGTCCATCTTCTTGGCGGGGATTTGCAAATCCGCTGGAATCGGCAAAATAACCATATTTTCATGACAGGCCCGGCAACATTTGTGTTTGACGGAGAGACAATTATCTAGTATAATAGAACAACACACCACATAAAAATGCAAGTTTTGAGTTTGGAAGGTTCAAAACTGCAAGATTCTGACCGATAAGGAGTGCAGGCTTGTGGCATCCATCAATCCCAATTATCAGAAGCTGCCAGGCAGCTACCTGTTTTCTGAAATAGCACGCCGTGTGGCGGCGTATTCCGCAGAACATCCCGAGGTATCGCTGATTAAGCTGGGCATTGGGGACGTGACCCGTCCACTGGCTCCGGCGGTCATTGCGGCCATGCATAAGGCCGTTGATGAGATGGGGAAGGCGGAGACCTTTATGGGCTATGGTCCGGAGCAGGGCTATGAATTTCTGCGTAAGGCCATTGTAGAGCACGACTATCTGCCCTATGGCTGCGACATCGCCCCGGATGAGGTGTTTGTATCCGACGGCGCTAAGAGCGACTGCGGCAATATTGGTGACATTTTTGGTGTGGACAATGTAGTTGCCGTCTGCGACCCTGTCTACCCGGTTTATGTGGACACCAACGCCATGGCGGGCCGCGCCGGCGAGTATTTGGCCAGCGAAGAGCGGTGGAGCAAAATCGTCTATATGCCCTGCACCGCCGAGAATGGCTTTACGCCGGCCTTGCCGGAAACGCCGGTGGATCTGATCTACCTGTGCTATCCCAACAACCCCACCGGTACCACAGCCACCCGGGAGCAGCTGAAAAAGTGGGTGGAATACGCCAGAGCCAACGATGCTGTGATCCTCTACGATGCGGCTTATAAAGCGTTTATTGTGGAGGAGGACGTACCGCACAGCATTTATGAGATTGCTGGCGCCCGGGAGTGCGCCATCGAATTCTGTTCCTATTCCAAGACCGCTGGTTTCACCGGCACCCGCTGCGCCTACACGGTGGTTCCCAAGAGCCTGGTGCGCGGCGGTATGAGCCTCAATGCCATGTGGAACCGCCGCCAGACCACCAAGTTTAATGGCGTGCCTTATATTGTTCAGCGGGGAGCCGAGGCCATTTATTCCGAAGAGGGCAAACGGCAGATTCAGGAGACCATCGATTTCTACCGCGAAAACGCCCGGGTGATTCGGGAGGGCCTGCTGGAGGCCGGCCTGGAGGTTTACGGCGGTGTGAATTCGCCGTACATCTGGTTTAAGACGCCGGAAGGCGTTGGTTCTTGGGAGTTTTTTGACAAGTTGCTGAAAGAGGCCGGGGTGGTGACAACGCCGGGCGCCGGGTTCGGCCCCAGCGGCGAGGGATATATCCGCGTGACCGCTTTCGGCGGCGCAGAGGCCACCAGGCAAGCCGTACAGCGAATTGTCAAGCTGATGCGCAAGTAAATACGTACAGTTGCACATGCCCAAGGGCGGGCGTGGGGCTGCGGCGCTGTGCCGTGGCCAGCGCCGTTCCTTGGGCATGCTTTATCATATTTTGAGTTTTTATCAGAGAGGGTGCATCTATTTGAAACAAGAGCAGTATCGACAGCAATCCCCCCTATATGATCCCAGCTTTGAACATGACAACTGCGGCATTGGCGCGATTGTCAATATGAACGGCGTGGCCGACCGTGAGACGGTGGACAATGCGCTGCTGATTGTGGAGCGGCTGGAGCACCGCGCCGGTAAGGATGCCGAAGGCGAAACCGGCGATGGCGTTGGCATCCTGCTGCAGATTCCCCATGACTTCCTGGTCAGGGAGACAAAGTCTCTGGGCATCGAGCTGGGGGAGGCCCGCGATTATGGCGTCGGCATGTTTTTCATGCCCCAGGATGAGCTGCAGCGCAACCGCGCGAAAAAGATGTTTGAGATCATTGTCGGTAAGGAAGGGCTGGAGTTCCTGGGCTGGCGCACAGTGCCGGTAGTCCCCGAAGTTCTGGGACATCGGGCCAGAGCCTGTATGCCCTATATCATGCAGGCCTTTGTCAAACGGCCCAAGGGCATTGCCCGGGGGCTGGATTTTGACCGGAAGCTGTACATTGTCCGCCGCGTCTTCGAACAGAGTAATGAGACCACCTATGTTCCCTCTCTGAGCAGCCGCACCATTGTCTATAAAGGCATGTTCCTGGTCAGGCAGCTGCGGCAATTCTATCTGGATTTACAGGACGAGGAAACGAAATCCGCCATTGCCATTGTCCATTCCCGCTTCTCCACCAACACCAACCCCAGTTGGGAGCGGGCCCACCCCAACCGTCTGATTGTCCACAATGGCGAGATCAACACCATCCGCGGCAACGCGGACCGGATGCTGGCCCGGGAGGAGACCATGCACACCGAGGCGTTCCATGAGGCGGATCTGAGCAAAGTCCTGCCGGTGGTCAACCAGGAAGGGTCCGATTCGGCTATGCTGGATAACACGCTGGAATTCCTGGTTATGAGCGGCATGGAGCTGCCCAAAGCAGTCATGATCACCATTCCGGAGCCCTGGGAGAACAACCAGAACATGTCTCTGAAGAAGAAGGATTTCTACCAGTATTACGCCACCATGATGGAACCATGGGACGGTCCGGCGGCCATTCTGTTTTCTGATGGCGATATGATGGGCGCAGTGCTGGATCGCAATGGCCTGCGGCCCAGCCGCTACTACATCACCGATGATAACCGGCTGATTCTCTCTTCGGAGGTGGGCGTGCTGGACATCGAGGCGGCCCATGTGGTGAAGAAATCCCGCTTGACGCCTGGCAAGATGCTCCTGGTGGACTTGAAGGAGGGCCGTGTCATTGAGGATGACGAGCTGAAAGAGCGCTACGCCAGCCAGCAGCCTTACGGTCAGTGGCTGGATCAGGAACTGGTTCGGCTGAAGGACCTGCCCATCCCCAACAAGAGCGTCCACACCTATACCTCTCAGGAGCGCTACCGGCTCATGAAAGCCTTTGGTTACACCTATGAGAACATCAAGACAGCCATTCTGCCCATGGCGCTCAACGGCGCCGAGCCGACGGCCAATATGGGCATTGATACGCCTTTGGCGGTGCTGTCGGATAAACACCAGCCGCTGTTCAACTACTTCAAACAGCTCTTTGCACAGGTCACCAACCCGCCCATTGATGCCATCCGCGAGGAGATTGTCACCTCCACCACGATCTATATGGGCAAGGACGGCAATCTGCTGGAAGAAAAGGCGGAGAACTGCCACGTCCTGCGGGTGCAGAATCCCATCCTGACCAATCTGGATCTGCTGAAGATCAAACATATGAAAAAGGATGGCTTTAAGGTGGAGACGATTCCCATCCTTTACTACAAGAGCACCAGCCTGGAAAAGGCGCTGGATCATTTGATGAATCAGGTAGACCGGGCCTACCGGGACGGCGTCAACTATATCATTCTGTCCGACCGGGGCGTGGATGAGAACCATGTGGCTATCCCCAGCCTGCTGGCGGTATCTGCTGTGGCCAAGTATCTTGTCCGCACCAAGAAGCGCAGCGCTGTGGCGCTGATTCTGGAGACGGCGGAACCACGGGAAGTCCATCACTTCGCCACGCTTCTGGGATATGGCGCCAGTGCGATCAACCCATATCTGGCTCTGGACTGCATTCAGGAGCTGATTAAAGAGGGCCTTCTGGATAAAGACTACTATGCCGCCTGCAATGACTATAACAACGCCGTCATCCACGGCATTGTAAAAATTGCGTCTAAGATGGGCGTTTCCACCATTCAATCCTATACTGGCAGCCAGATTTTTGAGGCCGTTGGTATCAACAAGGACGTCATCGACAAGTATTTTACCAACACGGTTTCCCGTGTGGGCGGCATTGGCCTGAGAGACATCGAGGAGGATGTGGAAGAGCTCCACTCCAAGGCGTTTGATCCACTGGGCCTGTATACAGAACCGTCCGTCAATTCTGCCGGTTCTCACCAGTACCGCAGCGGCAAGGAGGAACACCTCTACAGCCCCATGACCATTCATCTGCTCCAAAATTCCACCTGGACCGGCAACTACGAGAAATTCAAGCAGTATACCAGCCTGGTAGACGATCAGGACAATATCCGCACACTTCGCGGCTGCTTCACCTTCCGATATCCCGAGGACGGCGGCATTCCCATTGAGGAAGTGGAGCCGGTGGAGAACATTGTCAAGCGGTTCAAGACCGGCGCCATGTCTTACGGCTCCATCTCGCAAGAGGCACATGAGTGTATGGCACTGGCCATGAACGCCCTGGGCGGTAAATCCAACACCGGTGAGGGCGGCGAAGGCGTGGAGCGCCTGCACTCCGACCGGTGCAGCGCCATTAAACAGGTGGCCTCCGGCCGGTTCGGCGTGACTTCGGAATATCTGGTCAACGCCCAGGAAATCCAGATTAAAATGGCGCAGGGAGCAAAGCCTGGCGAGGGCGGGCATCTGCCTGGGAAGAAGGTCTATCCCTGGATTGCCAAGACGCGGTATTCTACCCCCGGTGTGACGCTGATCTCGCCGCCGCCCCATCATGATATTTATTCCATTGAAGATCTGGCGCAGTTGATTTACGATCTGAAAAATGCCAATCGGGATGCACGGATCTCTGTGAAGCTGGTCTCCGAGGCCGGTGTCGGCACGGTTGCCGCCGGTGTAGCCAAAGCTGGCAGCCAGGTTATCCTGATCTCCGGTTATGACGGTGGCACCGGCGCAGCCCCCAGAAGCTCCATTCAGAATGCGGGCCTGCCCTGGGAGCTGGGTCTGGCGGAAACCCACCAGACCTTAATTCAGAACGGCTTGCGCAGCAAGGTGATTGTGGAGACCGACGGCAAGCTCATGACCGGCCGTGACGTGGCGATTGCCTGCATGCTGGGGGCGGAGGAGTTTGGCTTTGCTACAGCCCCGCTGATCACCATGGGCTGCGTCATGATGCGCGTGTGCAATCTGGACACCTGCCCGGTGGGCATTGCGACCCAGAACCCGGAGCTGCGCAAGCGGTTCCGCGGGAAGCCGGAGTATGTGATGAACTTTATGAAGTTCATTGCCCAGGAACTGCGGGAGTACATGGCCAAGCTGGGTGTACGGACCATTGACGAGCTGGTGGGCCGGACGGATCTGCTGCGGCTGCGGGAGGATTTGCCGGAGGGCCGTACCAGAACCCTGGATTTGCATGCCATTTTGGAGAACCCCTACGCTGGCCAGCAGGGCGTCTGTTTTAATCCGGAGCATGTCTACGACTTTAAACTCCGCGACTCCATGGACGAGAAGGTGCTGCTGAAGAAATTCAAGCAGAATTTGCAGACTGGCGCGAAAAAGCGTGTGGAAATCCAGGTCTCCAGTACAGACCGGACCTTGGGCACGATCCTGGGCAGTGAAATCACCAAGAAATTTGGCGAGACCCTGCCGGAAGACAGCTTTGTGGTCAAGTGTACCGGCGGTGGCGGACAGTCCTTTGGCGCGTTTATCCCCCAGGGGCTGACCCTGGAGCTGGAGGGCGACAGCAACGACTACTTTGGCAAGGGCCTGTCCGGTGGTAAGCTGGCGTTGTATCCGCCAAAGGATGCGGCGTATGCGGCAGATCAAAACATCATCGTTGGCAATGTGGCCCTGTACGGCGCCACTTCCGGCAAGGCGTTTATCTGCGGCGTGGCTGGCGAACGATTCTGCGTCCGCAATTCCGGCGCCAGTGCTGTGGTGGAAGGCGTGGGCGATCACGGATGCGAATATATGACCGGCGGCCGGGTGGTCATCCTCGGCGGTACTGGTAAGAATTTTGCAGCTGGTATGTCTGGCGGCATTGCCTATGTGCTGGATGTGGACAACGATCTATATCTGCGGACCAACAAGAACCTGGTGAAGCTGGAGGAAGTGTCTAATAAATACGATGTGCAGGAACTCAAAGAGCTGATTGAGGAGCATGTGGCTGCGACTGGCTCCCAAAAGGGCAGCTTGATTTTGCACAATTTCTCGCACTATCTGCCCATGTTCAAGAAGGTCATTCCCTATGACTACGAGCGGATGCTGTCCATGGTGGTGCAGATGGAAGAAAAGGGCCTGAGCAGTGAACAGGCTCAGATCGAGGCATTCTACGCCATCGCACAGGAATGAGGAGGGAACAACAATGGGAAAACCTACAGGATTTTTAGACTATGCCCGTGTCAACTGCCATGAGATCCCTCCCGAGGAGCGCATTGCGAATTTTGAGGAATTCAAGCTGCTGATTCCGGAGGAGGAGCAGCGGACACAGGCTGCCCGCTGCATGGACTGCGGCGTGCCGTTCTGCCAGGCGGGAATGCTGTTTGGCAATGCGGTGTCTGGCTGCCCGCTGAACAATCTGATTCCGGAGTGGAATGATCTTTTGTACCACGGCAGTTGGCAACAGGCGTATCTCCGGCTGCGGAAAACCAACAATTTTCCGGAATTTACGGGGCGCGTCTGCCCATCTCCCTGCGAGAAGGCCTGCGTTTGCAACCTCAACGGCGATCCGGTCACCAGCCACAACAATGAGTTGAGCATTGTAGAGCATGCCTATGCCAATGGCTATGTCAGACCGATTATCCCCGAGGTGCGCACTGGCAAGCGGGTGGCGGTCATCGGCTCTGGGCCTTCCGGACTGGCAGTGGCCGACCAGCTGAACCACCGCGGACACAGCGTCACCGTCTTTGAGCGGTATGACCGCATTGGCGGCCTGCTGATGTACGGCATCCCCAATATGAAGCTGGACAAAAAGGTCATTGAGCGCCGCCTGGATATCATGAAGAAAGAGGGCGTTGTGTTCATTCCCAATGCCAACGTAGGCGTGGACTACGATGCCCAGGAGATCATGGCGCAATATGACGCGGTGGTGCTGTGCTGCGGCGCGTCCAATCCGCGGGATCTGAACGCGCCGGGCCGCGATGCCAACGGCATTTACTTCGCTGTGGATTTTCTGCGGGCCAACACCAAGAGCCTGCTGGACTCCGGCCTGACCGACGGAAAGAACATTTCCGCCAAGGGGAAAAAGGTCCTGGTGGTAGGTGGCGGCGACACCGGCAATGACTGCGTGGGCACCTGCATTCGCCACGGCTGTGAGCATGTCATCCAGTTTGAAATGATGGGCTGCCCGCCGGTGGAGCGGACGGAGAACAACCCCTGGCCCCAGTGGCCCAACGTCCTGAAGGTGGACTACGGCCAGGAGGAGGCCATCTATCTCCAGGGCGAGGATCCCCGGATCTATAACACTACCGTCAAAGAGTTTCACAAGGACGACAACGGCAACCTCTGCGGCGTCACCGCCGTCAACCTCAGCTGGGAGGGCGGCAAAATGACGGAGTTGGACACCTACTATGTAGATGTGGACATGGTGCTCATTGCTGCGGGCTTTTTGGGCTGCCAGAGCTATGTGGCCGACGCCTTCGGCGTGGCCCAGACGCCCCGCACGGTGGTGGACACGGTGGATTATGCCACCAATGTGCCCGGCGTGTTTGCCGCAGGCGATATGCGGCGCGGGCAGTCTCTGGTGGTCTGGGGCATCCGGGAGGGCCGGGAGGCGGCCAAGGCAGTGGACCGGTATCTTATGGGCTATACCAATATCGATTGAGCGGCGGAAACGTTCCGTTTGCGGCACAGGGCCCGCCGTCAGATGGGTTTAACCAGACGCGCCGCGTTACCGCTTGGCAATAACTTCGGCTTCCACCGCTGCCCCCTTGGGAAGAGCGGCCACCTGGACGCAGGAACGGGCAGGCGGATTTTCGGGGAAATAAGCGGCATACAGCTCATTAAATGTGTTAAAGTCGGCCAGATCGGTCATGAACACGGTGGTCTTGACCACGTTGGAGAAGTCCAAACCGGCGGCCTTCAGGACCGCTTCGATGTTGGCAAACATCTGCTTGGTCTGCGGTACAATCCCGCCTTCGGCCAGCAGGCCAGTCTCCGGCACCAGGGGTACCTGGCCGGACAAAAAGACGAATTCGCCGCAGTCTATGGCGTGAGAATAGGGGCCGACAGCGGCCGGAGCGTTGGATGCAGTGATGACTTTGGACATTTGGAAGACCTCCTAAATAGAAATTGACGCGGGGTGGGGAACCGGTTTGACTCAGCGCCGGTTCTTCCACTCCAGGAATTCATCATACGTGCCGGTGCGGTCCAAAATGGTGCCGTCAGGCTGGAACTCGATGATACGGTTGGCAACGGTCTGGATCATTTCATGGTCGTGGCAGGCAAAGAGAATATTGCCCTTAAAAGCCTCCAGGCCCTTATTGACCGCCTGGATGGACTCCAGGTCCAAATGGTTGGTAGGCTGATCCAGCAACAACACGTTGGCGCCGGAGAGCATCATCCGCGAGAGCATGCAGCGGACTTTTTCACCGCCGGACAGGACGCTGACACTCTTGTACACGTCGTCGCCGGAGAACAGCATCCGGCCCAGGAAGCCCCGCAGATAGGTTTCCCGTTTGTCCTCGGAATACTGCCGCATCCAGTCCAGCAAATCCAGGTCGCAGTTCTCGAAATAGGCGGTGTTGTCCTTGGGGAAATAGGACTGGGAGGTGGACACGCCCCATTTGATGGTGCCCTCATCTGGCTCCAGTTCGCCCATGAGAATTTTAAACATGGTGGTCTGGGCGATTTCGTTGTCGCCCACAAAAGCGATTTTGTTGTTTTTTTGCAGGATGAAAGAGACCTTGTCCAGGACCTTCACACCGTCGATGGTTTTGCTGATATCGGTGACAAAGAGCAGATCCTTGCCGGCTTCCCGATCCGGGGTGAAGCCCACAAACGGATAGCGGCGGGAAGAGGCGGGCATTTCTTCCACAGTCATTTTTTCCAGCAGCTTGCGGCGGGAGGTGGCCTGTTTGCTCTTGGATTTGTTGGCGGCGAAACGGGCGATAAACGCCTGCAATTCCGCTATTTTTTCTTCATTGCGCTTGTTCTGGTTCTTAATCAGCTGCTGCACCAGCTGGCTGGACTCGTACCAGAAATCGTAGTTGCCCACATACATCTTGATTTTGCCGTAGTCAATATCCACGATGTGGGTGCAGACAGTGTTGAGGAAGTGACGGTCGTGGGAGACCACGATGACCATGCCCGAAAAGTCCAACAGGAAATCTTCCAGCCAGTTGGTGGAGTTGATATCCAGGTTGTTGGTGGGCTCGTCGAGCATGACGATGTCCGGCTCTCCGAACAGGGCTTGGGCCAGCAGGACTTTGACTTTGAGACGGGGATCGGTGTTGGCCATCAGGTCGTAATGCAGCTCCGTGGGGATGCCCAGTCCCTGGAGCAGGCGGCTGGCGTCGGACTCGGCTTCCCAGCCGTTCATTTCGGCAAATTCTGTTTCCAGCTCAGAGGCCAGCAGGCCGTCCTCGTCGGTGAAGTCCTCCTTCATATACAGGGCGTCTTTTTCCTTCATAATGTCGTACAGCCGCCGGTTGCCCATGATGACGGTGTCCATAATGCTGTACTCGTCATATTGGAACTGGTCCTGCTGCAGGACGGACATGCGTACGCCGGGCTTGATGGAGACGTAGCCGCTGGTGGAGTCCAGCTGGCCGGAGAGCACCTTCAAAAAGGTGGATTTGCCCGCGCCGTTGGCGCCAATAATGCCATAGCAGTTGCCGCCGGTAAATTGCAGATCTACGTGCTGAAACAACACGGAGCCGCCGAATTGGACAGAGAGATCGCTGACAGTGATCATGGTTTTATTCCTTTCAAATGTCTGTAGTTGAAAAAATGCCTGCGGCCGCAGGCACTTGATACGCCTGAGACCCATTTTAGCACATTCTTTTGCACAAATAAAGCACTTGTTTGCGAAAGAAAGAAATGTTAGAATACTGTACAAAGGGAGTGGTATTTTGGACTTGTTATTGGAAAAATTGTACGCACTGACGGTGTTTCGGGCCGTTTTGGAAACGCCGGTGCTGCAGGCTATGACGGCGCTATTGAAAGCAATGAAGTCCAGGAATCGCTGCAGACAGGCGCCGGCCCACTATGGCCGTATGGTCTTTGCCCTGCGCAATGCGGGGGCGGCAACGCTTTCGGACTATCTGTGGCAGGAACTGTGCTATGCCGATTCTGCCTTTGGCCGGGCCTGCGCTGCAGGGACGGCAGACGACTGGTTTGTGGCGGCGGCAAGAGCGGATTGGGCCATTTTGAATGAAGCGGCACAGTTGGATACTGCTGCGCTGCTGGCGGAACTGGGGGAGATGGAGCCGCGCTTGGCCCCGGTAGTTGCCGGACTGCCGGCTCTGCCTGTGGGGGCGGCAATGGACTTTTCTGCGCTGGTGGACAGTTTCCGCCACAACGGTGTGGGCATGTTTGCCCGGGGGAGAGCTTTCCACTGGGAAAATGGCATTTTGACGGCGGTGAAACATCCCGACCCCATCGATTATGCCGACATGATCGGCTACCAATGGCAGCGCGATGAGGTGATCCAGAATACCCGCGCCCTGATTCAGGGCAAGCCGGCCAACAATGTGCTGCTCTATGGCGACAGCGGCACCGGCAAATCGGCCACCATCAAGAGTCTCATTAATATGCCGGAATTTTTCAACCTTCGGATTATTGAAGTCTCCAAGGCCAGCCTGGGTGGGATCACGGAGCTCAGCCGGCTGGTCAGCGGCCATACTCAGAAATTCATTTTGTACATTGACGATTTGTCTTTTGAAAAGGAAGACAAGGGCTTTTCCGCCCTGAAAACCGCCCTGGAGGGCGGGCTGGAGCTGCGGCCGGACAATGTGGCCATCTATGCCACGTCTAACCGCCGCCATATGATTCGGGAGAGCTTCTCCGACCGGCAAGGAGACGATGTTCATGTAAACGAGACGCTCCAGGAGCGGACAAGCCTGTCCGAGCGGTTTGGCCTGCGGGTACCCTATATGGCGCTTGGCAAACCGGAGTTTTTGGACATGGTCTGCAAGTTGGCGGCCCATGACGGCCTCATAGCGGACGAGGCGGAGCTGCGCAGGGAAGCCAGCACCTGGGAGATCCAGCATGGCGGCCGGACGCCCCGGGTGGCCCGGCAGTTCATCGACTTCAAGCTGGGACAGCCGGCGGAGTGACACCGGCAGAAAGGAAGATGTGCGTGAAAATCGAACGATGTGAGAAAAGCGCCTTTGCAGTCGTTGGAAAGGAAGGCTCCACGGCGGATGGCCCCGGCTTTATTCAGGCGCTGTGGCAGGAGGCCAACGCCCATTTTGCCGAAGTGGAGCCGCTGGCGAAGAAGGACGCGGCCGGACGTGTGCTGGGGATCTGGGGCGTCATGTCCGATTTCAGCCGTTCCTTCCGGCCATGGGAGGATGGCTTCACGAAGGGGCTGTATCTGGCAGGTGTGGAATGCAGTGACGACGCTGAGGCGCCGGATGGGTGGACAAAATGGATCGTTCCGGGATATGAATATCTCGTCACGGCCTGCGAGGGCGCGCACACATTTACGGATATGCTGGCTTATTTGCAGGAGCACCGGCTCGCTTTGGCAGGGGCAGTCCATGATTTCCATTGCCCCATAGACGGGAGGGCCTATATGTGCTTTCCCATTCGCAGGTTGTAAAATGCACAGAGAAGCGCCTGCGTCATCTATTTGAACAACATCAATTTTGCCCGTTCCCTCGCCATGGAATATATCCGGCGGGGGGACGGGCGCTTTTTCTTATTTTCGTAACGCAGGCGCTCAGCGAATCGGTTCTATCCTTTTGCAGGCTTCCAGATACAGCACGACGGAAGCCCAGTTCTCCAAATCCCGGTCGTCCAGCCCCTGGAATGCACACAATTCGTCCCAGAGTGCGCTGCTGCCCTCCGCGTGACAGCAGCCGGAGCGCAGGTCGATCCCCACGATGATCGGACAGCCCGCGAAACCGGCATCCTGGTTGGCGTACAGCGCCGTGCCGCTGCCGGTGTTTAAAATTTCAAATGCGGTGATCTACGGCTGCGCGCCCTGCGGCAGCTTTTCCCGGAGCGGTGCATTCTCCAGAACTTCCAGCGCCATGCCATTCAGAATTGCCTCGTCACCCAATGGACGGGTCGGGGAATGCGCGGTCAGATAGGCTGCCAGTTCCGCGCCGGTTTTTCGGTTTGGCGTCAGCCTGTCCCGGTGCGCCTGCCAGACGGCCTTCCATTTTGCGGCCAGCTCCGGCGTCATTTCCTGCATCAGCATGGGCGTTTCCTTTCTGCGCACAGACTGCCCGGCCGCGCAGCGGCCGGGCAGTGATTGTTTATTTGCCGGGTTTGAAGCTGTCCTTCAGGACCACGGAACGGTTGAACACCAGGTGTTCCGGGGTAGAGTCCTTGCTGTCTGCGCAGAAGTAGCCCAGGCGCATGAACTGGAAGCCGTCGCCGGGCATGGCCTCGGCCAGCGTGGGTTCCAGTTTGCAGCCTGTCAGGACCTCCAGAGAGGCGGGGTTCAGACACTGGAGGAAATCCTTGCCGGGTCCGTCGGGATCGGGATCAGAAAACAGATTGCTGTACAGCCGCACTTCTGCGTCCACGGCGGTGGCGCTGTCTACCCAGTGAATGGTGGCGCCCTTAACCTTGCGGCCGTCAGCGGGATTGCCGCCGCGGGAATCGGGATCATATTCGGCCAGGACTTCCACCACATTGCCGTTTTCGTCCTTGACACAGCCGGTGCAGCGGATCAGATAGGCGCCCTTCAGGCGGCATTCCGGGCCATTGGGATACAGCCGCTTGTACTTGGGAATGGGCGTCTCCAGAAAGTCGTCGGCTTCAATATAAAGCTGACGGGAAAAGGAGAGGGGCCTGGAGCCGTCTTCAGGGTGATTGGGGTTGTTTTCAATCTCAAAGACCTCCACCTGATCTTCCGGGTAGTTGGTGATGGTCAGCTTCACCGGGTGCAGGACCGCCATGACACGGGCGGCGCGGTCGTTCAGGTCTTCCCGCAGGCAGTGTTCCAGGAACTCATATTCCACGGTGGAGGGAACCTTTGCCACGCCGACGCGCTCGCAGAAATTGCGGATGGACGCAGGGGTATAGCCGCGGCGGCGCAAGCCGCACAGCGTGGGCATCCGGGAATCATCCCAACCGGAGACATAGCCCTCTTCTACCAGCTGGCGGAGTTTCCGTTTGGACATGACGGTATAGCTGATGCCCAGTCGGGCGAACTCGATCTGCCGGGGTTTGCAGGGCACGTCGGTGTGCTCGATGACCCAGTTGTACAGGGGCCGGTGATCTTCATATTCCAGAGAACACAGGCTGTGGGTCACGCCTTCCAGCGCGTCCTGAATAGGGTGGGCAAAGTCGTACATGGGGAAGATGCACCACTTAGTCCCCTGCCGGTGGTGTTCGATGTAGCGAATGCGGTAGATCACCGGGTCGCGCATATTGAAATTGCCGGAGGCCAGGTCAATTTTGGCGCGGAGCGTTCTGGATCCTTCGGGAAATTCGCCATTTTTCATCCGCTCGAACAGCTCCAGATTTTCCTCAATGGACCGGTCGCGGTAGGGGGAGGTGGCGGGGACGCCAATGTCGCCGCGGTTCGCCTTGAATTCCTCGGGACTCAAATCGCAGACATAGGCCAGGCCCTTTTTGATCAACCCAATGGCCAGCTCATATGTCTTCTGGAAATAGTCAGAGCCATAGTAAAACCGGTCGCCCCAGTCAAAGCCCAGCCAGTGAATATCCTCCTGGATGGCGTCCACATACTCCGTATCTTCCTTGGCGGGGTTGGTGTCATCCATGCGCAGGTTGCAAAGGCCGCCGTATTTTTCGGCGGTGCCGAAATCGATAATCAGGGCTTTGCAGTGGCCGATGTGCAGATAACCGTTGGGCTCCGGCGGGAACCGGGTGTGGACGGTCATGCCCTCGAACTGTCCGCCGGGGCCGATGTCCTCCTCTACAAAAGCATGGATAAAATTTTTGTACGCTCTGGCGTCGCCGGCGTCGCCGGCCTTGATCTCTTCTGCCATCTATCTTTCATCCTTTCGGGCAAAATCGTCAAATTTAAAGTCAGACTATTATACAATAAGTTTTGCCATTGCGCAACAAAAATAGCCGTTTTTACGGCTGTTTTTGCGGGGAAATTCCCTCAATTTACGGGGAAGCGGGATCCGGTTTGTCCACTTTGCAGGGACAACGGTGTGAGCATGTGCTGCAATGCCAGCCAACAAAGCGTACAGCCTGTGGCACCTGTCCGATTGCGTTGAATTGACATAAAAAATTATGGAGCACAGACAAAATAAAAGCCGTGAAGAGACGGAACACCTGTACAGCGCCTGCGCTGTGCAGCGGCAAGATTGTTTGTAATTTCAGCGAAAACGGCCTTCCCTGTTGCAGAGGAAGACCGAAGGGAAGTTGTAAAAGTTCAGGAGTGCATGCAGTGCATGTTTACATAATATTTTGAAAATAAGTTAACATAATACAGAGAGAAGATATTTTAGAATCCAGCAAAGAAGTTTGAAAGGGGGGGCCGGCAGCCGCCTGGCTAAGTGGTTAAAAAGAAAAAAAGAGCCGCCCCAGACCGAAAACA
>CBCPMX010000076.1:0-5712 GCA_965120355.1 uncultured Oscillospiraceae bacterium | reverse complement strand
CTGTCCATATCCGTTGTATTGCTATTTGGCTCCTTGTTTATTGACGACACCATCTAGTGAAATATGAAAGTCCGCGGTTTTCCGCGGGCAGTGCAAACGCGCCGCGGCCACATCTAGTCCGGAGCCGTATCATGGGGTCTGTCTGCCTGGGCAGACGCGCTTTTTGCCGCCCCGGTCTCCGGCTCTGCCGGCAGATCGCAGCGCTGTTCCCGGGAAATCAGGAAACGGCCCGCAAAGCTGTACTTCTCCCGTTTTCGGATGTAGAGAAAGCCCAATACAGAAAATACGACCGCACCAATCAGATTGACAAACAAATCTTTCATGGTGTCAATGATCCCAATATCCAGATATCCGCCCTCAATGGTCAGCAGTTCGTTGCCTTCCCCGTCATAGAGCACCGTGCGGGCAATGCCGTCCACCCGGACGGGCACATTCTCCCCTGTCGGATTCAGCTTTACGGAAGAGATGTCTTGCACAAGCCAATCCTTTTGCGTGTCAAGCCGGGCAATCCGATCGCCGCCAAATTCTATAAATTCCCATAGCACACCCACTGTCATGGAGAAGCAAAACGACACCAGCGCCACAAACAGCGGCGACAGGTTGATGCCTTTTGCATGGGTATTCAGCAGATCAATGACCCCGAAGCCAACGGCTGCGGCCAGGAAGCCGTTGACGGTGTGCAGCATCGTATCCCAAAAGGAAAACTGACCATAGAAATTGGCGATTTCTCCCAAGATCTCCGCCGCAAACACAAAAACAGCAATGGCGATCTCCAACACGACCGGCAACGTAATGCGCAGCGTAGTGTGGAGCAGCGCCGGGAGCGCCATGACGCACAAGGAGAGCATGCACAAAATCATATTCTGATAATTTCCCAACCAGAGCTGACGGAACATGCACACAATAATGATGATTCGCAGAATTACAAATATCACAAGCGTGCTCCGTTTGGCCTCTCTGCACTTCCATTTGATTTGATAACCCAGTGTTCCCTTCATGCATGTACTCCTTTCCGCTGTTAAATCGTGCTGGCAGCCGCCCACTGCGGATGCTGGGCTTTCAGCCATATCGCCGTATCCCGAACCATGGGTTTCAGCGGTCGTGGATGAAATCCCAGTTCCTTCTGGGCTTTTTCATTGGAAAATATACAGGGGCTCTCCAGCGTATCCAAGGCATACTTTGTGTACAGCGGGCGCTGCCCCCGGATCTTTTCCGCACCGGCCAGAAACGGAAGCGCCAGACGCGCCGTCCACTGGGGCAGTACCGGCAGTTTCCGGCCGCCATACAACTCTTGCAGCAGTTCGAACAGCGCGCTGAGTTCATAGCGCCGGTTGGACAGCAGATAGCACTCCCCTCTGCGCCCCCGACCGGCCGCTGCAAGGCAGCCGGCCGCCACGTCTCGGACATCCACCAAATCATATCCGCCCTGGACACAGGCCGGCAATTCGCCGTCCATATAGTCCTGGATCATCTGGACCAGATGGTTCCGGCCCAGGTCATACGGCCCGAGGATGCCGGAGGGATGCACCACTACCGCGTCCAATCCTTTTTGTACAGCATCCAGCACCGCCTGTGTTGCCTCTGCTTTTGTCTTGGCGTAACCGCCCCGAACGGCATTGGGTGTGAATTAGGCAATTTCCTGAATCACCCCTTTTCGCTCCGGAATGGCATGGACAGAGCTGACATACACCATCCGCTGGATCCTGTACTTCCAACAGGACTCCAGCACATTTTTCGTCCCGGACACATTGACCGCGTAAAGCTCCGGCGACAGCGCGCCGGTGATATCCACAATTCCGGCGGTGTGAATTAGTACAGTGTGGTACTGCGATGCGCCGGCAAAAAACGGCTCAAGACTCGCAGGCTCCCGCACATCGCCCCGGACACAGGGGACGTCCGGAAAGGGCGGCCGCTCTGCCGGCAGAATCAATCCGCGAATCAAACTGCCGTCCTTTCGCCGGCGCAGGATGCGGAGGATTGTGCTGCCCAAATGCCCCGCCGCGCCGGTGATCAAATACAAAGTTTTCATACCGTTCCCCCATTTCTGTTGAACACAATGTTCCGATGCCATTCGGCAAACCGTCTTTCACCCCGTCAGACAATATCCAGCAGTACGCGCCGGCAAGCCGGTAAATATGCCAATTCGGCGAACTCATTGGGAAAATACAAACAGGGCCGTTTTCGCAGAGAAACCGCCCCGGATTCCACCAGCAGTTCCGCCACAAATTGAGAACAGAAATAGTGCTTTTTCCACCGAAACGGCAGGCGAAACAGACAACAAAAAACGCCAAGCCTTGTATAGCTGTATTCCTGCCGGTGCGCCAACACTTCTCCTATACGCCCCTGGATCCGGTCATACGTCTCATCCGAAACCTGGAGCTGAATACAGCAACTCTTTCGGACGCCCCGCCGCCGGTGCTTGTCCACCGTTTCAATGACAAATCCACGGTAGTTGAAGCTGTAATACCTTCCGGGGTTTTCTTCCAGGGCAATGGAGCTATGGGTATAGCCGCGCCCGCTGACATAGTAAATCAGCGTAGAAATCCAGTCGGAATACTTGGTCAACAGCACTATGATTTGTTTCATCTGGCTCCAGACAAAGGCTTTGCGGGAAAGTCTCTCCTGAGCATTGCAATCCATATTCGCATATCACAGGTCTCCTTTTTTATAGATACCGCCATCCTATCGAGCTTGTATTTCTCAAATGCTTGAATTTTGTTTGCAGAATATTAAAAAGGACACGGCAGCTCCTCTCCTGCCATGTCCTTCCGAATTCCCCGGGCAGCGCGCTCGCAGCTGCAACGGCTGCCCGTCACGGTCATGCGGTTCCTTTTATAAAAAGCGTCTGCGCTTTATCCGATTTAACCGGCGCAGCACATACCGGCCGCCTGCTCACAGATGGTATAAATGGTTTCGTGCTGGGCTTCGATTTGCGGCTCGACTTTCTTTGTCTTCTTTGTCTTCAGCACGCGGTAGGCTATGGGCGCAAGAATCCAGCCCAGGAAGCCGGGAACTGCAGCGGCAATAAATGCTGGTATCATTCCAGCCAGATAGCCAAAGGTTGCCAGAGCCAAAAACATGGCGCCAACCAGCCCAATCAACCAGGCGCCAATGACAGCGCCGGTTTTCTTGGACTGCTCCAGACTTTCAATACTCCGGACACTGTGCTCAAACTGGCTCTGCAGCCGGTTGAGTTCCTGCTTATTGGAAATTTTCCGTTCCCGCTTTAATGTCAGAACCTCCCGATCCATGGACGCATGATCCTCCACGGCTTCCCGGAATTTGCCGCCAAGCACGGCCAGCGGCGCCAGCATCAGACAAAGCGGTCCCCAAACAGGCTTGACTACCGCCGGCCTTTTCTTCTCCAGCTGCCAGCCGAAGCACTGCATACTGTCCACCCAAAGTCCGTCCAGTTTGTTTGGCACCGTCACTTCCTGGTACTCATAACCGACGTATGCCTGATTGTGATCGTGTGTATCGTGCATTTTACGCTCCTTTCCGACCTTCTCAAGTCCTCTTGTTTTGCATTTGTCCCGATTGCTGGTGTTACTGTACTGCAAGATTGTTTGCCGATTGCTTGAAAACCGTTAGAAAAATATTAAGAAATCCGGCCACTCCCGCCGTGCCTGCGCTGGCTGTACACAGGACGTTTTCCGTGGGCCTGCGCCCGCTTTCGCTTGATTTCCCGAAAAAACGTGCTAGAATGAAGCTGGGCGGCCTGCCGTCCAAATCTCTACATATCTATCTTTAAGGAGGAAACGCCATGGAAAAGCCAGTACGCCGAATCGGCGTCTTTACCAGCGGCGGCGACGCACCCGGCATGAATGCCGCCATCCGCTCCGTTGTCCGTACCGCCATGTCCATGGGGATCGAATGCATCGGCATCCGCCGCGGATATCACGGACTCATCAACGGCGACTTTGTGCCTCTGGATTTTGAGAGCGTCAGCGGCCTGTCCCGCCGGGGCGGCACAATGCTCTATTCTGCCCGCAGTGAAGATTTCAAGGCCAAGCAGGGCCAGGAGCGGGCTGTCGCCACCTGTAAGCTGCTGGGTCTGGACGCCCTGGTGGGCATCGGCGGCGACGGAACTTTTCGCGGGCTGCTGGCCCTGGCGGAGCAGGGCTTGTCTGTCATCGGGATCCCCGGCACCATTGACAACGACATCGCCTGTTCTACTTACACCATCGGCTATGACACAGCCTGCAACACAGCTCTGGAGTGCATCGACAAACTGCGGGACACCATGCAGTCCCATGAGCGTTGCTCCGTGGTAGAAGTCATGGGACGCAATGCCGGACATCTGGCTCTGTATGTGGGTGTGGCCAGCGGCGCCACCGCTGTGGTGGTACCGGAACAGAAACTGGACTATGAAGCGGATCTGATGGAACCCATCCGCCGCGCCCGTCTGGCAGGGCGAACCCACTTTATGGTCATTGTAGCCGAAGGAGTCCATGGCGGGGCCTATGCCATCGCCCAGAAGATTACCGAAAGTACGGCACTGGACACCCGTGTCACTGTTCTGGGCCATGTGCAGCGCGGCGGCGCACCCACCGCACAGGACCGGCTGGCCGCCACCTATATGGGCTATGAGGCCGTCCGGCTCCTGGCAGAAGGGAAAACCTGCCGTATTGTCGCCATGAACGGAGACAAGTATGTAGACTATGATATCCACGAAGCACTGGCCATGACCAAAGGACTGGATCCGCAGACCTACACGGTCATGCAGGCGCTGACTGGCATGAAATAGCAGGTTCCACGGAACCATTGGAGGTGTTCACAATGATTCAAAAATACGTCTACGGCACACCCTTTGAAACGGAAGCGGTTTTGACGCCGCTGCCGGCGGCATCCGGCGCCCCTTCCTATGGCCGGGTCAGCCTGGACGATGGCTTCTGCTTTACATATGAAATGGCAGACAATGAAATCATCTATGGTCTGGGAGAGGCCAACCGCGGCATCAACAAGCGGGGCTGGACCTACACCAGCTTCTGTACCGACGACCCCTCTCACACCGAGGATAAAAAATCGCTCTACGGCGCCCACAATTTCCTGGTAGTGGCTGGCGCGCAGAGTTTCGGGCTGTTTTTTGACTACCCGGCAGCCATCACCTTTGACATAGGCGACACCAGTCCGGAACTGCTGCGGGTCACATGCGCCGCGGCCAACCTGAACTTGTACGTCATCGACGGGGACAGCCCTTATGACATTGTCCGTCAGTTCCGGAAGGCCATCGGCCGCAGCTATATTCCGCCTAAATTCGCCTTTGGCTATGGGCAGAGCCGCTGGGGCTACGCCACCAAGGAGGATTTTCGCGCCGTGGCGGCAGGGTACCGGGAAAACGGCATTCCCCTGGACATGCTCTATATGGACATCGATTATATGCAGTCCTACAAAGATTTCACCCTGAATCAAGAGCACTTTCCCGACTTCCCCGCCTTCGTGGAGGAGATGCGGGCGCAAAACATTCGTCTGATCCCCATCATCGATGCCGGCGTCAAAATTGAGGACGGCTACGACATGTACGAAGAGGGGCTGCGGAGCGGCTATTTCTGCCTGCGGGAAGACGGAAGCCCCTTTGTGGCGGTGGTTTGGCCCGGCAACACCCATTTCCCGGATTTTTTCCAGCCGGCAGTCCGCGCCTGGTTCGGAGAAAAATACAAGTTCCTGATGGAGCCGGGAATTGAAGGCTTCTGGAATGATATGAACGAACCG
>CBCPMX010000075.1:0-13464 GCA_965120355.1 uncultured Oscillospiraceae bacterium | reverse complement strand
CCGCCCACAAATAACAAAAAAACCCAACGGCAGGGACTCAAAGAAAAGGGGTTTCCCGGCGGTATTTTTCCTATTCAGAATTTTTTCTCCGAATTTAAAACTTGGCCACTTCTTCCTCTGGCGGCTGGGCGGGTTCCACACGAAGCGCCGTTAAAACCGGGCCCATTTTGTTTTTATACAGGGCATGGCTGCGGATGGTAATCTTTGCTTCCACTGTGATCCAATCACGGACCTTCAGCGCTGCCGCACCCGCATACTCACAGGGGATGCCCATAAACGTAATGTCCGCCTCACAGCAAGTCATAACAAACCGGCCGGGGACAAAGGTGTCCTTCACCTTTTTACGGGTATTGGCCACCTGGGCCTTAAAGCGCACCACCTTGCCGGAATACTTTTTGGCGCTGTCCTCCTCATCGGCCACATCGCGGTAAAACAAGGCATAGTCCTCATCGGCAATTTCCACCACCGGAGCATTCAGATCCCAAGGCAGCGGATCCTCAATGTCGTCAAACATCACCGAACCGTCGGGCCGTTCATAGACAATCTCCGTCCGCCTGCCGCCGATGGCGCGTACCAGTTTGTGCAGGGGCATCACATCCATCTCCTGGGGCACACGGTTAAAAATCACCAGCTCTGCACCGCCCAGCTTGTCCACCACCAGCGAGCGCATGTTGGTATTATAAGCCAGGATCGTCGTGGCATCCACCACGCAGACTTCCTGATACACCACCCACTTTTCCGGCAGAATGGCGTAAAAATCCGAAACCAGCTGCATCCCGTTGAGCTCCGCCACCACCCGGTCCGCCCGGTGTTTCTTTGCCAGGGTCTCCAATTGGGCGGTGGTCAGCGCGGCCTGATCCTCGACAACCTCAATATAGACGTTGGGCGCGGAAAAAGATGCGGGATCATATTCCTCCTCCCCTTCTTCACACACCAGCAGCAGCGTTTTTTCCCCAGCGTTAAATCGCTCGTCTTCCAGCGTCTCCTGAATGAATTTCGTTTTGCCAGCCTCCAAAAAGCCGGTAAACACATAGACTGGGATCGCCATATTCTCACACTCCAAACAGGGTTTTCAGCGCATCCTCGTGCAGGTTAGAACCGATCACGCACAGACGGCCGGTCACTGCCGGCGCGCCGGTCCGGATATCCGCTTCACCGGGAACGTGGTCAAAATAGATCCACTGGCCGTCTGCACCGGCCACAATGCCCTTGGCCCGCAATACGATGCCATCGGTGGATTCGTCCTCCATGGCCTTCAGGGCGAATTCGATGTCCTCCCGGGAGAACGTCTTGGCTGTCTCCACGCCCCAGGAACTGAAAACCTCGTCGGCGTGGTGATGATGGTGATGTTCGTGAGCGTGGTCATGCTCGCTGTGCTCATGGTCATGCTCATGGTCATGCTCATGGTCATGCTCATGTGCATGATCGTGGTCATGGTGATGATGTTCGCCGCAGACAGGGCAAGCGTCCTCCGCAGCCATATCGGCCAGCGTCGTGGTCAACGTCACAGTCTGCTCCATGGCCTCCAGGATCTGCTTGCCGTCCAGCTGATCCCACGGGGTTGTGATAATGGTAGCGTTGGGGTTCTTCTCCCGCAGCAGCGCCAGTGCCGCATCCAACTTTTCCTGTTTCATGCCGCCGGTACGGCTGAGTACAATGGTGGTGGCATTTTCAATCTGGTTGTTATAGAACTCGCCAAAGTTTTTCATATACATCTTGCACTTGTTGGCATCGGCCACAGTGGTACGGCACCCCACCACTGCCCGATCGGAGTGGATGCGCTCCACCGCGCCCACCACATCGCTGAGCTTGCCAACGCCGGACGGCTCAATGAGAATGCGGTCAGGCTGGAACTGATCCAGGACCTTCTGCAGCGCTTCACCAAAGTCGCCCACCAAAGAACAGCAGATGCAGCCGGAATTCATCTCCGTGATTTCAATACCGGCATCCTGCAAAAAGCCGCCGTCAATGCCGATCTCACCGAACTCGTTCTCGATCAGGACCAGCTTTTCACCCTGGTAGGCCTCGGCAATCAGCTTCTTAATCAACGTCGTCTTGCCGGCGCCAAGAAACCCAGAGAAAATGTCAACTTTTGTCATGAATAAACACCTTCTATAAAATCATTTCAGCTGTATAGTATACCATCTTTTTCGAAAAAAGCAAGGTGCACACCAGTTACTCCCATTTTGTCCAAATCTCTGGGCAGTAACCCACTGTGGCCTGTTTCCCGTTGCGGACAATGGGCGTTTTCATCAGCTTGGGATTGTCAAACACTTTGTCTTCTTTGGCAGTCGGATCAGCCAGGTATTTCAGCAAGTCAATATCCGGACTTTTGCTGTCCCAGTCAATGAGGCTGTCCACACCGCCCACAGCCCGCAGGACACTGTTGAACTCTCCATTGGACATGCCATACCTGACCAGGTCAATACTTTGAAATTTGATCCGCCGCTCCTTGAAATACCGCTCTGCCTTTTTGGTGTCGAAGCATTTGCTTTTCCCGAATATTTGAATGTTCATGTTGGGCTCTCCTCTGTTGTCTCATAGCGGACTTCCATCAAACACAGTCCTTTGGCCGGCGCCGTCTGTCCTGCCGCCAGCCGGTCCCTTTGGGCCAGCATGGCCGGAATGTCCTCCGGCGCGCGTTTGCCCTGCCCCACTTCCAGCAAGGTGCCGGCCAGGATCCGCACCATATTGTACAAAAAGCCGTCACCGGTAACGGTCAGCCGCACCTCGTCGCCCAGCCGCTCCACAGCAAAGCTGCGGACCGTGCGGACCGAAGACTTTTTAAATTGTTTATTGGAGCAGAACCCCCGAAAATCGTGGGTACCTACAAACAGCTGTGCGGCCCGTGCCATAGCATCCAAATCCAGCTTTCCTGGCACCTGGTGGACAAACCGCTGTATAAACACATTGGGAACTTCACTGTTCCAGATCCGGTAGCAATAGGTCTTTTCCACCGCCGACAGGCGGCTATGGAACCGGGACGGAACCTCTTCCACCCGCAGCAGGCCAATATCCGCCGGCAACATATGCCGCAGCCGGCGGCAGAGGCTCTCCGCCCCCATGTCCGTTTCCACATGGAAGTTGGCCACCTGTCCCGCCGCATGGACGCCGGCGTCAGTCCGGCCCGCGCCCGCAAGTTCCACAGGCACGTCAAACAGCTGCGTCAGCAGGTATTCCAGCTTCCCCTGGATGGTGTTGCTCGTATTGCCCTGGCGCTGCCAGCCGCGATACCGGGTACCGTCGTAGCTGAGGGTCAGCTTGAAGTTCTTCATGTCTCCTCCTCTGGACTGCCTGGTGTGCTTAGGCACATCTGTTCCGCGCATCGGATGCCGTCCGCCGCAGCAGACAGAATCCCACCCGCATAGCCGGCTCCCTCGCCGCAGGGATACAGCCCTCGAACGCCGCTCTGATAAGTGCCGTCTCGCACAATGCGCACCGGGCTGGAGGAGCGGCTCTCCACTGCCGTCAGCAGGGCCTGCGGATCGTCGTAGCCACGCAGTTTTTTCCCCAGAAGCGGAATGGCCTGAGCCAGGGTGTCGGCGAGAAAGTCCGGCAGACACCGGCGCAGATCCGTAGGCGTGACGCCGGGCCGGTAGGTAGGCTGGATCGCGCCGGTGCTCTGCGACGGCCTGCCGGCCAGGAAGTCCCCCACAGTCTGGCAGGGAGCCCGGTAGCCGCCGCCGCCCAAGGCAAACGCCGCCTGCTCCAGCTGCCGCTGGAGCGCTACACCGGCCAGGGGGTGGGACGAACCGAAATCTGCCGGTGTGATATTGACCAGCAGTGCGCCATTGATATTTTTCCCGTCCCGGGCGTGGTAGCTCATACCGTTGGTGACCACACCGCCAGTCTCTGACGCCGCCGCCACCACGACGCCGCCCGGACAGACGCAGAACGAAAAGGCGGAGCGCCCATTGTCCAGATGGCAGGCCAACTTATATCCGGGGACCGGCAACGCCGGATGGTCGCAGCCATATTGGCTGCGGGTTATGGCAGCCTGGCTGTGTTCGATACGCACACCCATGGCAAAGGCTTTCTGCTCCATGGGCACGCCGGTCTCCCAAAGCATTTGAAAGGTATCCCGCGCACTGTGGCCAATGGCCAGACAGAGATGGCCGGTCTCCAGGGTATATGCCCCCTCCGGCGTGTCCACTGTCAGGCCGCAGATGCGGCCATGCTCCATCTGCAGTCCAGTCACCTGGTGCTCAAACCGGACGTCGGCCCCCAATCGCAGCAGTTCCTGCCGCAGGTTCCGCACCACATTCCGCAGGATGTCTGTACCCACATGGGGATTAGCGTCATAGCAAATTGTCTCCGGTGCGCCAAAGGCGGCGAACTGCCGGAGAATATAGGGATGCCTGGGGTCGTGGGTACCTGTGTTCAGCTTGCCGTCGGAGAAGGTTCCTGCGCCGCCCTCACCAAACTGGACGTTGGAACCGGGATCCAGCTTGCCTGTGGTCCAGAAGCGTTCCACATCTTCGGCACGGCGGTCCACATCGCGGCCGCGCTCCAGCAGGATGGGACGTGCGCCAACCCTGGCCAGCATGAGAGCGCAGAACAGGCCGGCAGGGCCCGCCCCGGCCACCACAGGCCGCTGTGGAAACTTGGCCTGCCGCACCGGGAATGCATAGGCAGGCTGCGCATAAGCGCTGACTTTTTTAGAGCGGCACCGCGTCAGGACGGCCTGCTCCTTTTCACAGGAACAGGCCACCGTATAGACCATCCAGATGTCCTCTTTTTTTCTGGCGTCCACGCTTTTACGGAGAATCTGCAAGTTCGTGACCGGCGCACCGACCTCCCGTGCAGCTTTTTTCAGCAGGAGCTGCTCTGATTCCCCGGGCCGCAGCTTTAAACCGGAAACCTTCAGCATCCCTGGAAATGGGGCTCCCGCTTCTCGCGGAAAGCGGCGATGCCCTCCTTGCAGTCATCAGACAGCAGCATGGCCGTCTGATGGGCAGCCTCCGCAGCCAGAACCTCATCCAGACTCATTTCTTCAGCCTTATTCAGCAAAACCTTGGTGGCCGAGATGGCCAACGGCGCTTTTTGGGCCAGAGTCTGCGCAAATTCCATGGTCTGAGCCTCCAGTTCATCTGGTGCACAGACGCGGTTGACAAAGCCCAGTTCTTTGCCTTCCTGGGCCGTGACGGGACGAGCGGTGAACATCAGCTCCTTGGCCAGATGGTCCCCCACGGCCTTGCGGAGCAGATAGTGGCCGCCGCAGTCCGAGGCAATGCCCACATTGACAAAGGACTGGATGAACTTCGCCTTCTCCGAAGCAAAGACCATGTCGCAGGCGAGGGCCAGGTTGAAGCCTGCGCCGGCAGCCGCGCCGTTGACCATGGCAATGGTCGGCTTTTTCATATGAAACAGGGCGGAGGTAGCCTCGTTGGCGACGCGCATATTTTCAGCACAGGCCTCCTCGCTGTCGCAGGACATGAGGACTGCCAGATCGCCGCCGGCACAGAAGCCGCGGCCAGATCCAGTGATGATCACCACACGGACCTCCGGATCGCTGTCCAGCGTAATGCAGGTATCCCGCAGCGTTTCCAGCAGTTCATTGTTGAAACAGTTCAGGGTTTCCGGGCGATTGAGAAAAACTACGGCCACGGCGTCGTGCTTCTTGACAAGAATCGTATCAGACATGATTCAGCCTCCAAATTTTCAGATTGGAACCATTATAACAAAGAACAGCGTCGAATTGCAATAGGCTACCCCAGTTGGCGGAAAGCCGGCTGCTGCGCCCGAAAAGTAAGCTCGCCGTCACAGGTCTGCCCGCAATTCGTGGACACCATTCAGAAAATTTGCGTCGCAAGGTAGTCCTCCGCCGTCTCCGCGCGGCGAATCATGCGGACGGTGTGGTCACATTGATACAGATATTCCGCAGATCGCAGCTTCCCAGCGTAATTATACCCCATGGAGTGACCGTGAGCCCCCACGTCGTGAATCACTGCCAAATCCCCCACCTCTGCGTGCGGCAGGAGGCGGCGTTCCTGATTCATCTTATCCGTATTTTCCGGAATGGAGCCAACAATCTCATAGAACTCCCGGCCGGCCCGCTGATGCTTGCCCACCAACGAGATATGGTGGTACGCGCCATAGAGCATAGGCCGCATCAAATTCGCCGCACAGGCGTCCAAGCCCAAATACGTCCGGTAGATTTCCTTGACATACAGGACCTTTGATACCAGGATGCCATGGGGCCCCATCAGATAGCGGCTCAACTCCGTATAGACCGGCACGCCGCCTAGTCCCGCCGGGGCCATCAACTGCTCATATGCCTGCCGGACGCCTTCAGCCTCTCGAAAGAGATCCGGCGTTTCATTCCGGTTCCGTTTATAATCCAATCCCAGGCCGCCGGACAGATCCACAAAGGCAATCTCTATCCCGGTCTGTTCGTGCAGATCCACCGCCAGCTGAAACAGCATCCTGGCTACCGCCTCATAATAGCCGGGCCGGAGGACGTTGCCGCCCATATAGCCATGAAGCCCCACCGCTTCCACCCCGCGCTCACGCAGCTTCGGTACGGCGTCAAAGATTTGCTGCCGTGTAAATCCAAATTTCATCCGCTGCATTCTGGATACGGCATAGGTCCCAACATGAAACACCTCGCCGGGATTATACCGCATTCCTACCGTCTTCGGCAGGCACCCCGCCTGAAAAAACGGTTCAATCAGGTAATCGCCATCCAACACCACTGCCGTTTCCAGTCGCGCGGCCTCCGCAATGTCCTCCGGCAACGGATAGTTGGGCACAAACAGAATCTCGTCCCCCACAAATCCGCAACGCTCTGCCAGCAACAGTTCCGGCGCAGAACAGCAGGAAACGGCAATCCCCTCTTCCCGCATTATTTTTAAAATTGCCGCATTGGGCGTGGCCTTGATCGCAAAATACTGCCGGAACCCAGGGTTCCAGCCAAAAGCCGCTTTGATCTGCCGGCAGCTACGCCGGATGCCGGCCTCATCATATAGATAAAAGGGAGTCGGCAGCTGCTGCCCCAACACTTTCAGCTCGTCATCCGGCAGGAACGTTTTGTCGAACTCATACTCTTCCATGGCCTGGCACTCCATTCTGTTTCGTCAG
The DNA here is from genome assembly GCA_965120355.1 of uncultured Oscillospiraceae bacterium. Classification (GTDB taxonomy): domain Bacteria; phylum Bacillota; class Clostridia; order Oscillospirales; family Oscillospiraceae; genus CBCPMX01. The sequence goes on along the minus strand of CBCPMX010000075.1, from coordinate 6,384 downwards.
TTTTTCCTTATCATAGCAGGCCGCAGGCCACCGTGTCAACTCTCCGAGCGCCTTTTCCCCGTCTCTCCGCACTTTTCTCCTGTGAATTGACAAAGTAACGGAGCTGTGTTACAATATCCGGGACTTTTATCCTGGAGATGCGGCAATGAAACGTGAATTATCTTTTGCTTTCCGACAGACCATTCCGGTACTGTGCGGATATATTTTTCTCGGCATCGCCTTTGGCCTGCTGCTGCAGCAGGCCGGCTTCGGCGTCGGATGGGCTTTGCTCAGCAGCCTGATTATTTACGCGGGCTCCATCCAATTTGTACTGGTATCCTTTTTGTCCGGCGGTACCAACCTGCTGACTGTGGCAGCCATGGTGTTTTTTATCAATGCACGCCATATCTTCTATGGGCTGAGTTTCCTCGACCGCTTCAAGCGCATGGGCAAGGCCCGGCCCTATATGATCTTTTCTCTGACCGACGAAACCTATTCGCTCCTGTGCAGCGTAAAAGTCCCGGAAACCCTGAACGAAAACCGCGTGCTGTTTTTCATGTCCGCTCTGGATCAGTGCTATTGGGTTCTGGGATCCGTCATCGGCAGTCTGGCTGGCGCCGCCATCCGGTTCGATACCACTGGGATTGATTTTGCCATGACGGCACTGTTTGTGGTCATCTTTGTGGAGCAGTGGCTGTCTGCGAAGAGCCGTCTCCCCGCCCTGTTGGGGCTGGGCAGCGGCATCGTGTGCCTGCTGCTGTTAGGGCCGGACCGCTTCATTCTGCCGGCGCTGGTAGTGGCTGTGGCGCTGCTGATGCTGCTGCGTCCCATTTTGGAAAAGCAAACCCAGGAGGAGGTATCCGTCTCATGATCTCCACAACGCAAGCTGTTTTGATCATTTTGGTGACGGCGCTGGTGACACTTTTGACCCGGGTTCTCCCCTTTGTCATTTTTGGCCGCCGGGAAATTCCCGCTGCTGTCCGGTATCTCGGCAATATTCTGCCGCCGTCCATCATGGCCATTCTGGTCATCTATTGTATTCGCTCCATTGATCTGCTCAGCGGCACGCACGGCCTGCCCGAATTGATCGCCATTGCCGTGGTCGTGATACTGCACCTGTGGAAACGCAACAATCTGCTGTCCATCGGTGTGGGGACTGTCTGCTACATGATTTTGGTCCAGGCTGTATTTGTCTGAGTGCCGCTGTACAACTGACACGCAAAAGAACCGGCCTGCCGCAGGAATACGCTGCGGCAGGCCGGTTTTATTTTATTGATTGTGGGCTTACTCGGCAGCAGCCTCTGCGGCAAATGCCTCATACTCCGCAGTAGTATAGCCATTGACGTTGGTCTCCCAGTTCAGGTAACGGGCGTTCTGAGAGCCATAAATGCAGTTGATCTTGCTGTAATCGTTAATCTTGGTCAATTCCCAGGTGCTGTTGAAATACAGCGGGATGTTCAGGGCATGCTCAATCATGTATGCCTCGGCATCGGCATAGGCCTCATAGCGGGCATCCAGATCATCCGTGATGGAATCGGCCTCCCGAACCATCTCCGTATAGATGGTATATACCTCGATCAGCTCTTCACTATAGGGGGTCTCCGCATCGTCTCCATAGAAATCGTTGATGTTGGAAATGCTGGCGGAGAAGTACGCATTGTCATCGCCAAAGACTTCCTGCACCAGGAAGTTCTGCGGATCGGCATAGTCGGCGCCCCAGCCGCTGATATAGATGGAATGCAGCTTGGGATTCCGCACTTCCTGTGTAAAGGAGGACACATAGGACTTAATGTTCAGCGTGACGTAGTCCTCACCCAAACTATCGGCAAAGCACCGGGCCAGCACATTGGCATTGTCCAGAGCGGTCTGGTTGGAAGCGGCGATATAATAATCAATGGAGACCGGGAAGCTGACGCCCAGAGCGCTCAGTTCTTCCATGGCCTGCTCCTTATACTGGGCAGCCAGATCCGCATCCAGACGAACCATGGTTTCCCCATCGGCCTCTCCAATTCCCAGACGGTCCAGCACCAGAGACGTGTAGTCGGTGCCGTCGGAGGTGTAAACAAAGCCTTTCATGGTGTAGGCATTGTTCTCAATGTTCAGCGGGTTAATGGCGTTGATACGCTTGTAGTACTCTGTCAGATCCAGCCCATAATACCAGGACAGGCGGAATGCCTCATTGGCAATGGCCGTATTCCAGTTGACGTCGGGAGTTCCATCCTCGTTCATCTTGTTGTAGTTGAGCTTCAGATTGTAGGAATACTTATCCGGGCGCGTCTCCACCAGGTAGTTGTAGAATTCGCTGTTGGGATCGTTGTAGATGATACTCAGATTGGACTCGCTGAGGGACACATTATCGATTTCACCGCTCTGATAGAGCTGATAGGCCACATCCAGGGAATCCACCATCTTAACAGTGACGGAATTGAACCGGGTATACTCGTCATTGCCCCACCACAGCGGATTGGGTTCATAGACCTTTTCATTGCCGTGAATAAATTCGGTCATAATATAGGGGCCGGAGTACCACATGGTTTCATTATTGATCTCATGGAACGCTTTTGCCCCAATCTCTTCCAGCAGTGCTGTGGGAATGGGATACAGGCATCCGTAGGTGGCCACAGAATCAAAGTAGGGCTTCTCGGACACGCAGTGGTAGACTACCGTGTACTCGTCGGGCGTCTCAATGCCCACCATTTCCATAAACACCTCGTTGTCAGGCGCCAGGGCATAGGCTTCTTCCTCCTGGCCGTTCTCCACCAGTTCCGCGGTGTAATTATAGTATTCGGCGGCGCCCACAATCATCTCAATGGGCATGGAGGTGTTGGCCGCGCCGTTCTTGGCAGCGTTCAGGACATACTCCAGACCGGTAATGAAATCGGCAGAGGTCAGATCGGACATCTTCTCGCCGTTGATATCGACCCAGCAGGCATTCTGCCGCAGGTTGAACGTCCAGGTCAGGCCGTTGTCCTCGGTTCCCCAAGTCTCAGCCAGATTGGCCACCAGTTCGCCTCTGGAGTTACTGGTCAGCAGGCCGTCATACAGGTTGGTCACTACGTCGTTGGAGCTGGCGCTCTGACCGTACAGGACATTAAACGTCTCCAACTCATTGGCGATTGTCTGATAGGTCACAAGATCCTGAATCGCATTTTCGGACGTGTCGATGTTGATCACAACTTCATCCGAAGAAGCAGACTCACTGTTTTCTGCGCTGGAGTCCGTGCTGGTCTCCGCAGATGTCTCCGTGCTGGTCTCAGCGGATTCCAGTGCAGATGAAGCTTCGCTGCCGCAGGCAGCCAGAGACAGCAGCATGCCCAGCGCAAGCAGGAATGCCAAAAACTCTTTTTTTCATGAGTAATCCTCCTTGTTTTTGAATTTCTTTTTTGGCGGATATGCAGATAGTTCCTTCCTATATATCCAAGCGAAAATATAGCAAGAAAGCGCACGTCAACACAGCCGCTCGGCTTCTCCATTGAAACGTGTGCTTTCTGAGCTTGTATATATTCTATCAGCGAAACGTCAAAAATTCAATAGGCATTTTTGCCGGTACTCTGGTTATTTTTCACTGAACCTTTGTGCGGCCTGTGTTAAAGCGCGGTGTTTTGCAAATACAACAGTTTTGATGCTGAAGATTTGTGCAATTTCCATGGCGAAATTATGCATTTTACGGCAGCGCGCCGCGTCTGTCTGCCGTCTCATAAAAACCGGGCCTGCCAAAGATGTTTCGGCAGGCCCGGCATGCATGTACGCTTTCTGGATTATTCAGTTCCTGCCTCTGCGGCAAAAGCCTCGTAGTCGGCGGTGGTGTAGCCGTTGACATTGGTCTCCCAGTTCAAATACCGTTCGTTCTGACAGCCATAGATACAGTTAATCTTGCTGTAGTCGTTGATACAGGTCAGCTCCCAGGTACTGTTGAAGTACAGCGGCAAATTCAGCACATGTTCAATCATATATGCCTCCGCTTCGGCATAGGCCTCATACCGGGCGTCCAAATCATCCGTAATGGCGTCGGCTGCCTCCACCATTTCCGTAAATGTGGTATAGTACGTAATCAGTTCCTCGCTGTAGGCTGTCTCGCCATCCTCTCCGTAGAAATCGTTAATGTTGGAGACATTAACAGAGAAATATGCATTGTCATCGCCAAAGACTTCCTGAGCCAGGAAGTTCTGCGGATCAGCATAGTCCGCGCCCCAGCCGCTGATGTAGATAGAATGCAGTTTGGCGCTGCGCACCTCCTGTGTAAAGGAGGATACATACGTCTTGATATTCAGCACCACAAAGTCATCGCCCAGGCTGTCGGAGAAGCACTGCGCCAGCACGTTGGCATTGTCCAAAGCAGTCTGGTTGGAGGCAGCAATATAGTAATCAACCTCCACCGGGAAACTGACGCCCAGAGCGCTCAGCTCCTCCATGGCCTGTTCTTTATACTGTTGGGCCAGATCTGTATCCAGCCGGTCCATGGTTTCGTCGCCGGCGTCTTCAACTCCCAGCAGATCCAACACCAGTTCGGTATAATCGGTGCCGTCGGAGGTATAGACAAAGCCTTTCATGGTATAGGCGTTGTTCTCGATATCCAACGGATTGACGGCATTAATCCGTTTATAATACTCTGTCAAATCCAGGCCATAGTACCAGGCTTTGCGGAACGCCTCGTTGGCAATCGCAGTATTCCAGTTGACATCGGGCGTACCATCCTCGTTCATCTTATTGTAATTAAATTTCAGATTATAGGAATACTTGTCCGGGCGGGTTTCCACCAGATAGTCATAATACTCACTGTCCGGATCGTTGTAGATAATGCTCAAATTGGACTCGCTGAGGGACACATTGTCGATCTCGCCGCTCTGATACAGCTGATAGGCTACATCCACAGAATCCACCATTTTGACCGTGACGGAATTGAAACGGGTGTTCTCATCGTTCCCCCACCACAGAGGATTGGGCTCAAAGATCTTTTCATTGCCGTGGATATATTCCGTGAGAATATAGGGACCGGAGTACCACATCGTGGTATTGTCCATGGCCTGGAAGCCGTCTACGCCCAGTTCCTCCACAAGCGCCGCCGGAATGGGATACAGGCAAGCATAGGTGGCCACAGAATCAAAATAAGGCTTTTCGGACACGCAGGTATACACCACCGTGTATTCGTCAGGCGTTTCAATGCCCACCATTTCCAGGAACACCTCATTGTCGGGTTCCAGCGCCAGGGCCTCCTCTTCCTCCAGTCCGGCAGTGTACTCATAGTATTCCGCAGCGCCCTCGATCATCTCAATGGGCATGGAGGTGTTGGCCGCATCATTCTTGGCGGCATTCAGAACAAATTCCAGACCGGTAACAAAGTCTGCCGAGGTCAGATCCGCCATTTTCTCACCGTCTACATTGACCCAGCAGGCGTCCTGCCGAAGATGGAACGTCCAAGTCAGGCCGTTGTCGTCACTGCCCCAGGACTCGGCCAGGTTCGCCACCAGCACACCGTCAGAATTGCTGGTCAGCAGGCCGTCATACAGGTTGGTCAGAACATCCAGCGAACTGGCGCTCTGCGCACTGAGGATATTAAAGGTTTCCATTTCATTGGCAGCCAGCTCATAGGTCACCAAATCCTGAATCGCATTTTCAGAGGTGTCCAAATTGATAACAACGTCCTCGGATGAAGTCTCTTCTGCACCGTCCGATTCTGTCTCCTCACCGGATGCTTCAGTGCCTTCGGAGCTGGTTTCCGACGAAGCCTCTGAACTGGTTTCACTGGAAGCCGTCGTAGACGAAGATTCACTGCCACAGGCAGCCAGAGACAACAGCATCGCCAGGGAAAGCAACAGTGCCAGAACTCTCTTCTTCATGAATAGTCCTCCTTGTCATGTTGAAATTGGGCAGGATACCGGGCAGCCATCGTCCGGATATCCGTGGGGAAAGCAGCAGAAAAGCGCACAGACAGGGCGGTCACTGGGCTTTCTCCTTGAAATGTGCGCTTTCCGAACTTGCACATATTCTATCAGCAGAAAGGCAGAATTGCAATAGACACAACGACAGGAGTCCGGAAGGACACAGGAAAAGCTTTGTAAAATTTGCAAATGAAATTTCATGATTTTGTGATGTTTTTATGTAGAATTATGAAAAACTGAACGATTCGATTTCAAAATGATAAAGAGAGCCGTCTCCGTCCTTCAGAGGCGGCGCCGGCAGACTGCCGTCTCAGTCCATTGACCTTCTTGCAGGAATTCCTGCATTTTTGCTGCTCAGATTACAAGCTCATTACGGTTCAGCAGATTCGCTTGACGGCAGCTGTCAAATTTGTTAAAGTAGGTCTCCTTTTTTTCGCTTGCGGTAAAAAGAGAGTATTTTGTCTGGCGTGGGAGAGGCTCGTGACCGCCCGCGCCGTTCCTGATGAAATATTTCCCACGTGCTTTT
>CBCPMX010000074.1:0-20000 GCA_965120355.1 uncultured Oscillospiraceae bacterium | reverse complement strand
CCAGGTTCCACGTCAGAAAATCCATTGCCCCGTGCGGAATACAGCAAACAGCTTTCCAGACTGCTGCGCTGTCCCGCCTGTGCCGGTCCGGAGAATGCCCGAATCCAGGTGCCGGCCGCAACCTGGAATGGACCGGTATAGACTGTGGACGCCTCCGTCGGTTCTGAACCGTCCAGCGTGTAATAGACCGTACCGACAGCGGTTATGGTCACCTGGCCGTTTTCCTGGGAAATAACAGGCGCCTGTGCACGCGGCAGCTCCACTTCGGCAGTGGTCACCTGGCTGCGGCCGCCGTTGAGATCCAATGCAGCAAAGGCTTTGACCGTGGCCCCAGTCTCCAGAACAAACGGCTCCACATACACGCTGCTGCCAGACGTGGGGGCTGTGCCGTCCAGCGTGTAATAGATCGTTGCGCCGGCATCGGCGGACAGCGTCACCAACTGACCGCCATCTACCGCTGTGACTGTAACCGTCGGCTGGGAAATGCCAGGAAGATTGACGGTATTCTTTCTGGCGCTGAAATAGATCTCGCCAGCTTCGGCTTGAACACCACGCCGGCGCAGCAGTTCCCGTACTGTTACCAGTTCATATCCCTGCTCCAACAGAGCGTCAATGCCCCGCAAAGCCCCCTCCACAGATGAGCTGTACAGGTCGTGGAGAAGGATGATATCCCCATCTTTCACATTACTTACAATCTGCGCATAAACTTTCTCCGCGTCGCGAGACTCCCAGTCTCTGGTGTCCAACGACCAGTAAATTGCCGGCGTACCGATGGTGGAAAGCACCGTATCGTTATATGCGCCATAGGGCGGCCGAAGCATATAAGTATTGGACACACCGATGGCCTCGTTCAAAATCGAAGCAGTCTTGGACACCTGGCTGCGGATCTCGCTTGTGGACAATTTCGTCAAATAGGGATGGTCATATGTATGGGACGCAATCTGATGCCCAGCCTCATAGGCCCGCTGAACGACTGACGGATACCGTTCGGCGTTGCAGCCCTGCATGAAAAACGTAACCACTACGCCTCGTTCTGCCAGGCCATCCAAAAGTTCATCCGTGTACTTGCCGGGGCCGTCATCAAATGTGATGGCTACCAACTTCTGTGTGCTGTCTACAGCACATACCTGCAATGGCAGAACTCCGGCAGCCACAGCCAGCGCCAACAGCAGCGCAATTGCTCTTCTCTTCACGCGCATCAGCCTCTTTCTTCTTTGGTTTTGGTTATTATACCATATGGAAGAAAAGAGTGCCACCGGATGCTCAAAAGTTTTTACGCGCCTTTCCTCTGCTTTCCTGCGCATTGATACCCCGGACTTTTCCCGGGAAATGGTCGTGCCAAACCACAGCAATTCCCGCGCTTATGGCCGTTTCCACACAAAAACACGGCGCCCCACGGAACTGATCCGTGGGGCGCCGTGTTTGTAAGGAGAAAGAGAGAGTGTGTTTTTGTAGTGTTGGATGCTGTGCATCAAGCCGTCGGCTTATCCACGAGGATCCCCGTGGCATCGGTTTGATGCTTGGTTCCTGCTACGGTTATAACATACAGCACAATTATGAACGTGTCGTGAACGAATCTGAAACGATTTTTGAACGTTGACATAATCCATTGCGAGCCATTCTGGCTCCGCTATTTTTCCAGGTCTGGAATCAATATTACTTCTCCGCAATCGTCTGAATCAAACCCAAAATTTCGGTTTTGACACAGAACGGACACATACTTCTCTTAAATTGGACATCATAAAACATCATCGCAAAACTCTGCATCTCGGGAGTGTGTTCTATGAATCCTGCAAATCTGACCCTCGACCACGCAACACACTGCGCGCTGGTAAACGGAACTGCCGTTCGTCTGACTCCAACGGAATTTCAAATTCTAGAGTTGTTGGTACAATCCGCAGGACAAGTCCTGCCATACGATGTATTTTATCGGACAATCTGGAGCGCCGAACTGCGCGGTTGTGACAACAATCTAAAAGTAAATATCGCCAACATTCGCCGGAAACTGGGCGGAGATCCGCTGCACAGCTATATTCTCACAGTCCGCGGCACAGGCTATCAGCTCGTGGTTAAATGAACGTGCAGGCCAAAGTCGCTGCCGGCCTGCACGTGGACAATCTATACGATCCCTAAATCGTCACTTCACCTACCAAATCAGTGGCAAAGATCCGCCTAACCTCCGCCGGATCCTCCGTCTGCCCCAAGGCCCACATGAGCTTGGTCACAGCGGCCTCGGTGGTCATGTCCCGGCCGGGAATGACGCCGGCGTCCAGCAATTTCCGTCCCACTTCGTAGATGGTAAAATCGCTGGGCTCATACAGGCACTGGCTGCATGCCACCACGCTGATGCCCTGCGCAGTCAGCTCCGAAAGCTTGGCGATCAGATCCCGCCGCAAGAAATGCATCCCCCCGGCGCCAAATGCCTCCAGGACTACGCCGCGATACCCCAGCTTCGGCAGCACATCGAAAATCTCCGGCTTCGTATTGGGGATCAACTTCAGCAAAAAGACGTCCGTACAAACCGTGTCGCGCAGCTGCAGCCATTGGGAAGGCCGGCCGTCTACCTGGCTGTACACCCGCAGGCCATCGGCAAACACCTCCGCCAGATACGGCGCGTTGACACTTTCAAACGCCTCAAATCCCAAAGTCCGGACTTTCACTGCCCGGCACCCGCGCATGACCCGGCGGTTAAACGCCACGCTGACCCCAGTGATGTTGGCATCCACCGCGGCAAATGCAGTATAGAGGTTGTTTCTGGCATCCGTCAGCATATTGTCAATCGGCATCTGGGATCCGGTCAGGACTACCGGCTTATGAACGCCCCGCAGCATAAAGCTGAGCATAGAGGCAGTGTATGCCATGGTGTCGGTACCGTGGGTGATGATGACCCCGTCATAGTTGTCCAACTCGCCGTAGACAGCATGGGCAATGGTTCGCCACTCTTCCGCCTGAATATTCGAACTATCCAGATTCAATATGGAACGGCATGTGATGTCGTAATGGCTGCACAGATCGCCCATATAGGCCAGCAGCTCTGCCGGGCCCATTTCCGGTTCCAGCCCGTTTTCCCCTTCTCTGGCGGAAATGGTGCCGCCAGTGGTAAACAGCATAACCTTTTTCATCACAGGATCTCCTCTTCCACAGGCGGATTCAGATCAAAGGGCGGTTCCTCCTCCGCAATGGCGGCATTTCCGCCGTTGCGCATACTCTCCCACTGTTCCCGGGTAATCAGCAGCTGCCGCGGCTTGCTGCCTTCAAATGGCCCCACAATGCCCTTCTCCTCCATCTCATCTACAATGCGGGCGGCTCGAGCATAGCCCAGCTTCAGCCGCCGCTGCAACATGGACACGGACGCCTGTCCCGTCTCCAGAATGACCTCCACAGCCGCTGGGAACAATTCGTCATCCGCAGAGGCCGTCTCCACCGCACCGGCGGAGCTGCCGCCCTTACTGCCGCTTTCCGCTACCTGATGTTCAATCTGCTCCATGACATCGTTGGAGTAATTCTCCTCGGAATTGCCCTTGATATACTCTACGACCGCCTGCACTTCCTCATCGGTGATAAAACAGCCCTGCACACGCTTGGGCTTACCCGCACCCAACGGCGCATAAAGCATGTCGCCTTTCCCTACCAGCTTTTCCGCGCCGGTGGTATCCAGAATGATCCGGGACTCCAGCTGCGACGCCACGGCGAATGCAATGCGCGATGGAATATTTGCCTTCATCAGGCCCGTAATGACGTCTGCGGAAGGCCGCTGGGTGGCAATGATCAGGTGCATGCCGCTGGCACGACCCATCTGGGCCACGCGGCAGATGGATTCTTCCACTTCTTTGGCCGCCACCAGCATCAGATCCGCCAACTCATCAATCACGACAACAATTTTCGGCATCTTCTGGCGCTCCGGATCATGGGCCGCCAGTTTGTTGTAGGATTCCAGATCCCGGACGCCGGCTTCGGACATCAGTTTGTACCGGCGCATCATCTCCGTTACGGCCCACTGCAGTGCGCCGGCAGCCTTTTTAGGATCAGTGACCACAGGAATCAGCAGATGGGGAATGCCGTTGTAAATGCCCAACTCCACCATCTTTGGGTCCACCATGATCAGCCGCACATCCTCCGGCGAGGATTTATACAGCAATGAAATGATCAGAGAATTGGTGCATACCGATTTACCGGAGCCGGTGGTACCAGCAATCAGCAGATGGGGCAGTTTGGCGATGTCGCCAACGATGCAGTTGCTGCTGATATCCAGACCAACAGCAAAACAGACGTCGGACTTGTGCTGACGGAACTCCTGGGAACCAATGACCTCCCGGATAGGGACTGTGCGGACCGCCTTATTGGGCACCTCAATGCCCACCACAGAGACTTTGTCTGGAATGGCGGAGATGCGCACGCCGGAAGCGCCCAGAGACAGGGCAATGTCATCAGCCAGGTTGGTCAGCTTGCTGAGCTTGACGCCGCGGTCCAGCTCCAGTTCATAGCGGGTGACAGACGGGCCGCGGATTACGTTTTTCAGAGAAGCATCGATATTGAAGCTCTCCAGCGTGTCCATCAGCCGCTCCGAGTTGGCGCGCATCTCTTCCGTGCCGTCAGGCTGCGCGCTGGTACTTCCCTTGGACAGCAGATTCACCGAAGGATAGCAGTACATGGTCTGCTGCCCGCCACTGCCAGAGGCAATTTCCAATGCCACTTCGGCGGCGGCCAGGCGGGCATCCTCAGGCCGCACCTTGTCGTTGTCCACTGCCAGCTCCGCGGCGGCGGCAGCCACTGCTGCCGCGTTCTTGTTGACGGCAGGGGCTGCAGGCGCCTGCCTGACAGGCTTCCGGACGGGAGGCTCGTCCACCGGCACGTCCAGCGGATCGTCCACCGGGATATCCAATGGATCGTTCACCGGAATATCCACCACTGGCAATTCCACCACTGGCGCCGTCTTCTCCCGCTTTGCAGAACGCCGGGTCTGTTTCTGCTGGCCAGGGAAAGGAATCACATGGTCCTCCGCCAAGTGCGCTGTCTGGGTCTGTGGAATGTCACTGGCCAGATCTTCGTCGTCCTCATTCAGATTTTCCATCTGCCCGGATGCATGGGCCATGCCCGCACTGCGGGCCGGCAATCCCGGATCATCCACAGGCAAGTCAAATTCCGCAGCGCTGCGGCGCTCAGCCTTTCGCTGCGCGCGCTCAATATTTTTCTGCGCCACATGGTTGACAATGACTTTTGCCGTGTCCACCGGTTCTTTCGGCGGACGGACCGCATCCGGATCTTCATACTCCAGCCGGGGCCGCTCCCGAATGGCGCGGATAATGGTAAAAATGGTCATATTCAGCGGGTACGCCAGCAATAAAAACGTGGCAATCAGCGTCAGCACGACGCCGATAAACCGGCCCATAGTGGCTTGGAGCAAAATCGCCAGGCCACCGGCCAGCACCCCGCCGGCCTGAGACGCAATTCCGCTGCGGTACAGTTCTCCCACCACCGCAAAGCCGCCGGAAAATTCGATTCTGCAAACCAGCAGATGGACCATAGCGCCCACGGTGACGGGCACCAGCAGTGCGCACAGCACCCGCAGTACCACCGGCCGGCTGTGGTGGGCAATCAGAATCACCGACGCAATCAGCAGCATCACCGGCAGTATGTAATAACCATACCCCACCAGTCCTCTCGCCAAATGACTGAACCACCGGATCACCAGCGCGTCAGATGTAAACAGTCCCACTGCGCTGATGATCGTCAACAACAGGCAGACGAAACCGCAGATCTCCCGTCTCCAGTGCATGGCGGTGGATTCCGGCGCATCCTGTTTTTTCTTGGAGCTTTGCTTTGATTTTGTACCAGAAGCCTTGCTTTTGGTAGATTTTGAAGCAGTTTTTTTGTTAGAATTGTTTGCTTTTGTAGCCATTTTCGATCTCCTCAGATAGGCACGGCAGGCTGTGTCATATATGTCCACAGCCCAATTCCCGTCCCCGGTTTACTGGATCATGGACAGAATCAGTGTGACGATGCCCGCACCCCAGCAGTAATAGGCAAATCCGCCGAAGCGGCCCTTGTTTGCTATGTATTTCAGCAGGCGGATGGAAGCATAACCGGACACGCCGGCCACCACCATGCCCACCAGATAGACAGGCATCAAAGACCAGTCAATGCCCGCACCAACGGCATCGATGAGAGACAGCAGATTGGCCCCCAGAATTGCCGGAATGGACATCAGAAATGAAAACCGAACTGCAAACTCCCGGTCAAAGCCACGGGACAATCCAGCCGTAATGCTGGTGCCAGACCGGGACAGTCCCGGCACCACTGCAATGGCCTGGCCAATCCCCACCACCAGCGCATCGAGCACTGTGGCGTTCCGCTCGGTTTTGCTGCCATTGCGGAAACGATCGCTGACAGCCAGCAGAATTCCAGTGAGGATAAAGGCAAAGCCAATAAAAAAAGTATTGGTATATAACCCTTCCACTTTGCTTTTCACTGGCAGCACCAGGAGCAGCGGCAATGTGGCAATAATCAGCAAAAAGATCATGCGGCGGGCGGGAATATTGGCTTTGCTCTTGCGGCCGCGAGTACCGGAAAACATCAGGAAAAATTCCTGTATCAGTTCCGCAATGTCACTGCGATAGGCGATAAAGACCGCTACCAGCGTTCCCAAGTGCAACAGAACGTCAAAAAACATATTGTCATGTTCCACGTCCGCCAAGCCGAAAAACGTCTGAAAAAATGATAGATGTCCAGAGCTTGAAATCGGCAAAAACTCCGCAACACCCTGGATAAGCCCAAGGAAAATGGCAGATAGATAGTTCATGGACGCACCTCCAAAAGTCTTTCACGTTATCTTATCATATTTCCATCCAAATTTCCAACCATTCCTTAGGAATCAAGAAAAAAATCCGGAAATACTTCCGCCCGCGGCGCAACGGCGCCGCGGGCGAACAGCATCACCCCAGGCTTTGCTCCAGTGCTGCCTGCCGCTTGGCCTTGCTTTCGTCAATCATCTGGTGCAGGCAGTCCAACGCATCGGCCAGGCCCCCCAGCTGATCGATCAGTCCCAACCGCACAGCTTCCTCGCCATAGACTACAGTTCCCACATCGGAAGCCAACTCCCCTGTCTCCAACATCAGTTTTGTAAACGCTTTTTTCGTAATGTGAGAATTGGCAGTGACAAAATCCACAATACGCTCCTGAATGCGTTCGAAGTAGGAAAACGTCTGGGGGGCGCCGATGACCACGCCGGTCAACCGCACGGGATGAATCGTCATACCGGCAGACGGGGCAATCATGGACCGCTTGGCCGACACCGCCAGGGGCACCCCGATGGAGTGTCCGCCACCCAGCACCAAAGACACTGTAGGCTTGCGCATGCCGGCAATCAATTCTGCAATGGCCAGTCCGGCCTCGATGTCGCCACCGACAGTGTTCAGCAAAATCAGGACGCCGTCGATCTCTTCGCTTTCCTCCATTGCGGCCAATTGGGGCATAATGTGTTCGTATTTTGTGGTCTTGGTGTTTTCCGGCAGGACCTGATGGCCCTCAATCTGCCCCACAATGGTCAGGCAGTGAATACAGCCGCGGCTGGTTTTCGTGGTGGCGCTGCCCAATTCCAAGATCTGTTCCCGGGCCTGTTCCAGCTCGTCCTGGTTTGTTTGTTCGTCGCGCATATTGATCCTCCCATTGATGAAAATCCGGTCATTGGGAATAGTATGGACCAACAGGCGAAAACTTATGTGTCCGGCAGAACTGGCTCGCCCGCCGCATCCAGATACAGCCGCAGATATGGCCGTCCCTGGTACTGGGTCATGGTGAAAAAGCAAAACAGCGGCACCAGTGCGCAGGAAATCTGCGGATCATAGGGAAAAATGATCTCCGTTCCTGTGTCATTTGCGCGATATTTCGCGCCATGCAGCTCGCATCCCATCAGCGGCTTCCGGTAGTCCTGCCACACCTCCCGCACAGGTTTGCAATCTTCAGCAGGCGCTTCCGTCTTCTGCCGCGGCGTCTCACACAAAATTTCGCATTGTTCCAGCGCAGGTGCAAGCGATGCCGTGGAAAACCTTTTCGAGGTCCGCCACTGTTTCCCCTCCGGAAAGAGGACGCCGATCAAAACATAGTTCCCGTTCACCAGGCCATATGCGCGGCATATTTGGTCCGGCAGATCCTGCGCCGTCACCTGCACCTTGGTGTATAACCCGTCCTGGCTTAGGCTGGCGCTTCCCCGTACCTGTCCCTCAAAATAGACCGGGATCTCCATGGCGCTTCCCTCCCCTCTCCGCCGGGGCGCTTTCATAAATATATGTATGTATGGATGAACAAAAAAATACCCGCCGCGTCTGCGGCGGGTAAATTGCTGCATTACTGTTTCAGCAGAAGCTGCCCTTCCCCGGAAATGATCCCGGCTGTGGAGACCGTGTACAGATGGTTGGCTGCCAGATCCATACGGGCAGCCGCATTGCCGTCGGTGGTGTCCACTGCATAACCGCCGCTGAAAGCGGCCGTGCCGGACACAAACAGCACCTGTGCGCCATCGTCTACCGTCAGAGACTGCCCTGCCGCCAGAGTAACCGTCTGCCACGCAGTATCTTCCACCTGGGAGGCGGTCGTATCCTGTGTCTGCAGGTTTTGCTCCAGAGCAGCAACCTGGCTGTCCATGGTATTGGCCAGCGCGTTGGCTGTCTCGTCCAGCTGGGAACGGAACAGTTCGCTGATCTCTTGTCTGAAAGTGTTCGTCATGTAGCTGAGGGTGACCAGCGGATCCTCCGCCGTGCCGGCATCTGCGGCGTAGACCGCCGCACCGGTCAATAGAATGACCGCCAGTGCCGCAGCCAGTATTTTTGTCATCGGGTGTTTCATGGTACGATCAGCTCCTCGGTGGCGATGCGACCATTATACCTGATTTTCAAATGCCATGCAACCCAAAACTAACGGCAATTGCTGAGTCAATTTGGCTCATGGTGCTCTCATCCAACCGGCCCATATGCTCCCGCAGCCGCCGCTTGTCAATGGTGCGAATCTGCTCCAGGAGAACAACGGAATCCTTGGTCAGGCCGGAGGTGTTTCCCATCAGCTCAATGTGCGTCGGCAGTTTGGCCTTATTGGTCTGACTCGTGATAGCAGCCGCAATTACCGTCGGGGAATGCTTGTTCCCCGTGTCATTTTGGATGATTAGCACAGGGCGTGTGCCCCCCTGTTCACTGCCCACAACGGGGCTGAGATCGGCGTAAAATATATCGCCTCTTTTGACGCTGTGGTCCATTCGCTTCACTCTCCGCGAAAAAATAGTGGCGCCGCAGCGGCTGGCATGCCGCCGCAGCCGGTACCTATATTCTCCCACAGGGCGGCGCAATTTATTCGCATGATCTTTAGAAATTGCCAGACTGTTCTGCGATCTGGCAGCGCCTCCAGACACAGTGCAATCCGCCGGGAAAGGCTCCCGCATCATTCTATGCGCTTCCAGCGGGATTCGACAACGTTCCAGCGCGGGAAATCCGATCCGCTTTATACGCAACTCCTTCACATTGCCTCTGGAGCACAGGAATTCTATTGGTATTTTGAGATTTCCTTATCTACACAACGGGCCAGAAAGGCGCATTTCAATGCGGATCAAGAAAGTACGCCGGGTCACCGGCTTACCGGCTATCTATGAAAATGATCTTAAGCATCTCCGGGAAGAAGCCGCCGAGCTGGCTCAATTGTGCCGGGTGGCGGAGACCAGTCCGCCGGCGCCGAAGCCAACGGGACAAACGAACCCGGTCTTAATAGCAAAATACAAGTGGGCGCGGCCAAAGCCGCGCCCACTTTATGTCCCTGCATTGGATTACACAATATACTGCATGGTTTCGACCACGCGGCCATCCCGAAGATACAGCCGCGGCACCCGTTTGGAGACCGCACACAGCAGCTCATAGGAAATCGTCCCCGCCTGCGCCGCCAGACTGTCTACGGAAAGGACCGCCTCACCATCCCGGCCAAAGACGGTCACCGTATCGCCCACACGAGCCTCCGGCACGCCGGTGACATCCACCATACACATGTCCATACACACCCGTCCCACCTGGGGCACTTCCTGCCCGTGGAGCAAAAAGCTGCGGGCGCTGCTCAAAAGCCGCGGATATCCATCTGCGTAGCCCATGGGCACCACGGCTATGGTGCTTGGGCCGTCCGTGTAATAGATCCGGCCATAGCTGACAGAAACCTCCGGCTGAAATGGCTTGATCTGCGCAATGGTGGAACGCAGCGCCATGACAGGCCGCAAATCCGCCGCCCCGATCATACACAGATCAGGGGCCATTCCATAGGTGGCAATGCCCGGCCGCACCATGTCCAGATGGTACTCCGGATGGAGAATTGTGGCGGCACTGTTGCAACAATGGCAGATGGCGGGCCGCAGGTGCAGCCCCTCCAGCGCCTCCACAATGGCTTGAAAACGGGAAAACTGGAGGGCGGTGAACCCCTGACAGTCTTCGGCATAGCTGTCTGCCACCGCGAAGTGTGTAAACATACCTTCGGTTTCCAGGTCATCTGTCCGGCACAGCTGCACCAGTTCCTCCAGCGTCTCTGGCCGGTCATAGGCGAAAAAGCCCAGGCGGGACATGCCGGTATCCAGCTTCAGATGGATCTTCAGCCGCTGCGGCGTCCCCGCCATCTCATGGGCCAGCTGCAAGCCGTACTCCAGACAATTGACCTCCTGCCGGATGTCCTGTTCAGCCATGAACCGCGCATACTGCGGCGGCGTATAACCCAGAATCAGAACCGGCAGTTTCTGGCCGGCACGGCGAAGCTGAATCGCCTCCTCCAGATTGGATACGGCCAGAAATTCCGCCCCCAGCTGCTGTAGGCAGCGGCTGACTGTTACCGCGCCGTGTCCATAGGCGCCGGCCTTCACGACACCAAGAAAGCGGCAATTAGCCGCCATATTGGCCCGCAGTACATGGTAATTATGTGCCAGGGCGTTTAAATCAATTTCAGCCCAGGTTCTCTTCAGTAACTCCATAATGGTTCCCCGATCAACTAGAATAGGTAAAGTCAGAAATGGTACAGGATAGAATCACGGTCCCGCCGCTGCTAATCTCCGCATAGAGCGGCTGTCCGCTCTCGTCCAGCCAGGTGTCCACCCGCAGCTCCGCCTCGTCATAGCCCAGCAGATACGTAGCCAGGATATTCTCCTCATCGCTGCCGCAGGCGCTGATATACCCGCCCGTCCAGGCGCTGTACAAAATGCCCGGGCAGGCTGCGGCATTGACGTCTCCCGCGGCCAGAGAATCAAATACCAGCAGCATGTCATCATAGGTGACCGTGGTCTCTCCAGGCGCCATGACGGCAGAAATCCCCGCAATGGATTCCGGGGCAGTCACAGTAAAGGTAGACGCACCGCTGCCGTCGCTTTGACAGGCCAGTGTAAAGGTATAGGCCGTATCGCCGCAATTGGCGATAATCTCCGCATCATAATGGCAGCCGCCTGCGGAGAGCAGCTGGGTCCGCAAATCCAGCGCAGCCTGCATTTGGTCGTCTGTGCCGCCGCAGGCAGTAAGCAGGCACAGGAGCATCATTGGTACGACGAAACGCAGTCGCCGCACAGTATCCCTCCTAGGGCAGAAGTCGCGGAAGGGCTTCAATCAGATCCGTGGGCAGCATTCCATACTCCCCGATTTTCGCCGCACACAGATCTCCAGCAGCTCCGTGAAGCCAAACGCCGCAGGCCGCCGCTTCTTCCGGCGGCAGCCCCTGGCCCAGCAGCGCCAGCAAAACGCCGGACAGTACGTCGCCGCTGCCGCCGGTGGCCATGCCGGGGTTGCCGGAGGAATTGACGTACAGTGTGTCACCACAGGCTGTCACCGTCCGGTAGCCCTTGCGCACCACCACCGCACCAGTCTGCCTGGAAAGCAGCGCTGTGGCAGTAAACCGGTCTTCCTCCAGATTGCCCCCGAGACGGGCGAATTCTCCGTCATGGGGCGTCAGAACCACTGGGCAGGCCGCCCCGCGCACTACATCTATATGCCCGGACAAGGCGTTTATGCCGTCGGCATCCACCACCAGCGGAATTTTCGATTGTGCAATTACCAAGGCAACCAGCCTGTCCAATGCTTCTGATCTGCCCAAACCGGGGCCGATCAGACAGGCGTCGCTCTTTGCCAGCCTCGGCTGAATCTCCGGCCATGCTCCATCAGACAATCTGCCGGCTGCATCGCAGGGCAGCGGAAACACCATAACTTCCTCTGCCGCCCGCGTTGCCACAATGGAATACACATCCTCCGGCACCCCCAACGATACCAGTCCCGCGCCGGTACGAAGCGCCGCCTTGGCCGCCATGACCGCCGCGCCGGTGAACCCGGTGCTGCCGCACAGCAGCAGGAGTTTTCCAAAATCTCCTTTATGCGCGTCACGGAGCCGCTTGGGCAGGCGTGCCCGGACAAAGGGCTCTGTCACATATTCCCCAACCGTCGGTTGGGAGTCCTGGGCCTGCTGTGGGATGCCGATGTCCGCAACCACCAGTCTGCCGGTATACAACATACCGGGCGGCAACAGCTGCCCCGGCTTTGCCATGGAAAAAGTCACAGTCACATCCGCCCGGACTGCGTCTCCCAGAACCTGTCCCGTATCCGTTGCAATTCCGGAAGCAATGTCGCAGGACACCACCGGCGCACTGCTGGCATTCATCAGCCGGACCGCCTCCAGGCCATTGCCCCGAAGCTCCGCATTGAGTCCGGTGCCAAAGAGGGCGTCCACAATCACACCACAGTCCGCCAAGGCCGCCCGGGCCGCTTCCTGTGTGAACGGCTCCAGCGCGCCGCCAGCCTTCTGGAGCCTCCGCTCCATCTCCGCCGTATCAGCGGTGAGCTTTTCCCGCCGGCCGGTGAGGAAGCAGCGAACGCAACACCCCGCCTCCAGCAGAAAGCGGGCGGCGGCGACACCGTCGCCGCCGTTATTGCCGCTGCCGCAGAATACCACAGCATTCCCTGCTCCGCCCAACAGCGCCAGCGCCTGCTCCGTAACAGCCCGAGCCGCATTCTCCATGAGCCAGACGGAACTGACTCCCATGGTTTCGATGGCATATCCATCCATGGCCTTCATGGCCGCTGCCTTCGCGATGCGCATTTACTCCACATCACCTTTCATTTTCATACGGAGATATGGCTTCATCGCCTTCCGCATTCTGGCGGAGGGCTGGAAAACCACGAACTCATATTGTCCCTGGTCATTTTCCAGAATCATGAACCAACGGCCAGCGGCATTTTTCGACGCGGAATAGTCCTTCTGCGCCACCACCTGGTAATCCCGCACCTCCGGCTCATATTCCATTGTATAGGGCGCCATGACCTGAATCATACTCACATTGGTCTCCAGTACGCGCTTGCGGCGGCGCTTGGCGGTAATTTTGTCCACATCAAAATCGCCGTTGGTGAAGGCGTACTCATACTCCACATTTTGCAGCTTAATGGCAAAATAGGCAGCCACACAGATCACTGCCAGCGTCACCGGAAAAATGAACGGTATCAGGAGAAACACCGCCGAAGCCAGCACAAAAGCCAGCACCACAATCCCTACCTTTATAAGCATTTTCAAGGGCGTTGGCCGCTTGGCGATCAGCTCCTCCACAAACGTATCCTGATTCATAGCTTCCCATCCTTTCTATGTTCCAACTTCAGTGAACATGTACAGATTCCTATTGTGCCATTATAAAATATTTTTCGATTCCCGTCAATTTGATTCTTGCAAGTTTTGGCCGATTGTGTTAGAATGAGTCCTGCAATATTGACAGTTGCGATGATCGGGCCGTCCGAACCCGCCAAAGTCACTGCAGAGAGGGCGTACTGCTGGAAGCGCCTGTGACTTGGGATCCCGGGCATTCTCCCGTGAGCTGCCGCTTGAGTCCCGCCCCGCGGGAGGTAGAGTTGGCCGGGCAGCGCCGTTATCCGTTCTAAGTGCGCGTTGTTGGACGCGAATTGCGGGTGGTACCGCGGAAGCATGGTCTTTCGTCCCCAGAGTGGGGAGAAAGGCTTTTTTTATTATGAGTTTTCGTAAATGACAGCAAAGGAGAACAAAGCATGAAACAGCAGCTTGAACAGATCAGGCAGCAAGCCATGGCTGCGCTGGCAAGCGCAGCCTCCGTCCAGGAGCTGGAGGCCGTGCGCGTCCGGGTTCTGGGTAAAAAAGGCGAACTGACGGCAGTGTTGAAGCAGATGGGCAAACTGTCCGCCGAGGAGCGGCCCCAGATGGGCCAGCTGGCCAACACCGTCCGCGCCGCCATTGAACAGACACTGGAGGCAAAAAAAGCAGAACTGGAAGCCAAGGCTCTGGAGGCCCGGCTCCTGGAGGAAACTGTGGACGTCACAATTCCCGGCGATCCGGTCTCCCTGGGCCACAAGCACCCCATGAGCATCGTCCTGGACGAAGCCAAAAACATCTTCATCGGCATGGGGTTTCAGATTGCCGAAGGTCCGGAAGTGGAGCTGTCCACCTATGACTTTGACCGGCTGAATATTCCTGAGGGTCACACAGTCCGTGACTGGCAGGACACCTTCTATATTACTGAAGACAGCGCCGTCCATCTGCGCTGCCAGACCTCTCCTGTACAGGTTCGCGTCATGGAAAAGCAGAAGCCTCCCATTCGCATCATTTCCCCCGGCCGCGTCTACCGCAAGGATGAAGCCGACGCCACCCACTCCCCCATGTTCCATCAGATCGAGGGACTGGTGGTAGACAAGGGCATCACCATGGCCGATTTGAAAGGCACCCTGGATACTCTGTGCAAACGGCTGTACGGCCCCGAGACCAAAACCCGGTTCCGTCCCCATCACTTTCCCTTTACCGAGCCCAGCTGCGAAGTGGACATTCAGTGCTTTGCCTGCCACGGCGAAGGCTGCCGCGTCTGCAAGGGCGAAGGCTGGATCGAACTGCTGGGAGCGGGCATGGTCCATCCCAAGGTTCTGGCCGGCTGCGGCATCGACCCGGAAGAATATTCCGGCTTTGCCTTTGGCGTGGGTCTGGAGCGGATGTGCATGATGCGCTTTAATATCAATAACATGAAGCTGATTTTCGAAAACGACACCCGGTTCCTGGAGCAATTCTGAGGAGAGGAGACTGAACACTATGAATTTATCCCGTAAATGGCTCAAGGAGTTCGTCGATGTGACGGTCTCCGACAAAGAATTCACCGACCGCATGACCATGTCTGGCTCCAAGGTGGAGACCTATACCGAGCTGGGCGCGGAAATTAAAAACGTGGTCGTCGGCCGGATCGTGGAGATGAAACGCCACGAAAACTCCGACCACATGTGGGTCTGCCAAGTGGACGTGGGCGAAGACGCACCCATTCAGATCGTCACTGGCGCGCAGAATCAAAAAGAGGGCGATCTGGTCGTGGTCGCCAAGCACAATTCCTGGCTGCCCGGCGGCGTCCACATCACCAAAGGCAAACTGCGGGGCGAGATGTCCAACGGCATGCTCTGTTCTCTGCAAGAGTTGGGGCTGACCACCCACAATTTCCCCTATGCCGTCGAAGACGGCCTGCTGGTTCTCCAGGAGGACTGCAAGCCCGGCGATGACATTGTACCAGTCCTCGGTCTGGACGACACTGTGGTCGAACTTGAAATCACCAACAACCGTCCCGACTGCTTCAGCGTCATCGGTCTGGCCCGCGAGGCTGCGGCCACCTTTGACGCGCCTCTGAAGCTCCATGACCCGGTGGTCAAAGGTTCCGAAACCGCCGGCTCCATCTTTGACCGGCTGGAAGTAGAGGTTCCGGCGGAGGATTTGTGTCCCCGGTACACCGCCCGCATGGTAAAAAACGTGAAAATTGCCCCCTCCCCCATGTGGCTGCGGGAGCGCCTCCACGCCTCCGGCGTCCGTCCTATCAACAACATTGTCGATATCACCAACTATGTCATGCTGGAATACGGCCAGCCCATGCACGCCTTTGACTACCGCTATGTCTCCGGCGGCAAGATCATCGTCCGCCGCGCCGCAGAGGGTGAAACCCTCCGCACTCTGGACGGCATTGACCGTCCCATCAAGCCCGGTATGCTGGTCATTGCCGACGAGCACAAGCCGGTGGGTCTGGCTGGCATCATGGGCGGCGAAAACAGCGAAATTGTGGACGACACTGTGGACGTGGTCTTTGAATCCGCCAACTTCAACGGCACCTCCATCCGCCAGACCGCTCTGGCGCTGGGCATGGCCACCGATGCCGCCGGCAAATTCGCCAAGGGCCTGGATCCCATGAACACTCTGCCCGCTGTACAGCGCGCCTGCGAACTGGTAGAGCTGCTGGGAGCCGGAGAGGTCATGGACGGCATTATTGATGTCATCAACTATGTGCCCAAGCCTGTGGAGCTGCCTCTGGAGCCGGAGAAAATCAACGCCCTGCTGGGTACCGATATCTCCACCGAGGAAATGATCTCTATTCTCAAAAAGCTGGATTTCGAGCTGGACGGCATGACGGTCAAGGTTCCCTCCTGGCGGCAGGATGTGGAGTGCATGGCCGACCTGGCAGAGGAAGTAGGCCGCTTCCATGGCTATGACAATCTGCCCTCCACCGTCTTTGGCGGTGAGACCGCCCAAGGCGGCTTCTCTGACTCCCAGATTCTAGAGAACAAAGCAGGCGAAACCTGCCGTGCCCTGGGCTTCAGCGAGATCTACACCTATTCCTTCATCAGCCCCTCCGCCGCGGATCTGCTCCGCTGGCCCTCCGACAGTCCCCTGCGTCAGAATGTCCGCATCCTGAACCCGCTGGGCGAGGACACCAGCGTCATGCGCACCACTACCCTCCACTCCATGCTGGAGACGCTGGCACGCAATAAAAGTTTCCGCAATAAATCCGCCAAACTATATGAACTGGCAAAAATCTATCTGCCCGTAGAGGGTCAGCCTCTTCCCGCCGAACCTAAGGTTCTGACCCTGGGCACCTATGGCGCAAATGAGACCTTCTTCTCCCTCAAGGGTGAAATTGAGGCCATCTTTACCGCGCTCAATATGAAGCCTGCCGTTTACGAAGCCCAGTCCGGCAACCCCTCTTATCATCCCGGCCGCTGTGCAGACATTTGGATTGACGGCGTCAAGGCCGGTACCTTCGGTCAGATTCATCCGCTGGTGGCGGCTAACTACGATATGGACGGCGAGATTTACGCCGCAGAGCTGGACTTCCAGGCTCTGCTGGGGCTGCTGGCCGAGGAGGCCCGGTATGTGGATCTGCCCCGTTTCCCCGCCGTCACAAGAGACTTGGCGCTGGTCTGCGACGAGAGCATTCCGGTGGCGAAACTGTCCGACTGCATCCGGACTGCCGGCGGCAAGCTGCTGACCCGTGTGGAGCTGTTCGACATCTACCGCGGTTCCAACATCCCCGCCGGGAAAAAGTCCGTGGCCTTCTCCCTGGAGCTCCGGGCTGAAGACCGCACCCTCACCGACGCTGATTCTGACGGCGTCCTGTCTGCGGTTCTGGAAGCTCTGGAGTCTCAGCTGGGCGCGGTGATCCGCTGAACAAAGTCTGGGAATCTCTGAAGCACCGGGCGAATCTTTCACCCACACCTCTGCACCGGTTTCATCAGAAGTTCCCAAAGCCCCTCGTCAACTCCATAAAACCCAGGCGGGTTAGCCCCGCCTGGGTTTTGGCGTATGCACAATCTTGAGATGGAGGATTTTTATGGCAGGAAAACGTATTTTGGCACTGCTGCTGTGCTGCATTCTGACGCTGTCCATGGCCGTACCGGCCCATGCCACAGATGGCGAAGAGAACCAATCACCCGAAACAAACGATTTCGAAACCAGCGCGGAACCCACAGATACACAAACCGCGGAAGCAGAAATCACCATTCCTGACCCGTCCGAAGCTGTAGATGGCGATGAAGCAGCGGACACGGAAGACGGCTCCCCTACCCCATCTGACGAAAGCGCGGACAACGGGCCGGCCGCCGCTGAATCCGCATCCGGCAACTGGGCGGAGGAGGCTTTGGCCTACTGCGTGTCCATGGGCATCCTGGACGCCGGGGATCTGCGGGGCGAAGCCAATGCGACACGGGCAGAATTTGCCGACATGGTCACGCGGTTGTTCCAGGTTTCCACCTACACGCCCCTCTCAGATGATACATACACAGGCCCCTACGCCGAAGCACTGGCGAAAGCGGTGTCCATGGGCATTCTGTCCGGCGACGAAACCGGGGACCTGCGGCCCAATGACACCCTGACCCGGGAAGAAGCCTGCGTAATTCTCTGCCGGGCCTTTGGCTTATACGGCGGCACAGCAGAGGATCTGACCGCCTTTTCCGACGCAGATCAGGTGGGCTACTGGGCAATTTCCTCAGTGGGATACCTGGTGCGCAGCGGCTATTTAACCGGCAGCGGCGGCATGCTGCGGCCTAAAGACCCCATCACCCGGCAGGAACTGGCCCAACTTCTGAAAAACCTCAACGCCGTCCGAATCACAAGTCTTTCGGCGCTGCCGGACAGCGGCACCGTGATCCTAACGGAACCTGTGCAGCGGCTGGAAAACATCACAGTAGACGGCGATCTGATGGTCACTGCCAGCGGATCGTCGCTGACCATCCAGAATGTTCATGTCTCCGGCAGGCTGGTGGTCTCCAGCCCACAGAACGTGTCGGTGACGGTGACAGGAAACGACTGTGCCATTGGCACTCTCGCTCTATGCTGCCCCTACGGCGTCACACTGGAACGCACCGCCAATGTGCAGCTGGACAACGTGGGCATTCTGTCAGGTTTTGCCACTGTGGTCGGCGGATTTTCCAATCTGTACACTACAGTTACCACCAATATTTACAGCTTTTCCAACGGAACCATTGAGGTCGCCGGCTCCAAGCCCGTCTCCATTTCTGCCAACAGCGCCTTCGATGCGCTGTGCCTGTCTGGCTATCAGACCCAAGTGACGCTGGACGGCGCCTGTGAAACCCTGACAATTACCGGCGAGGACGTGACGGTGAACGGCAGCGGCCAGGTTCACACCCTGGTACGGGAAGCCACCGGTTCGCAAGTATCCATCACC
This sequence comes from uncultured Oscillospiraceae bacterium, assembly GCA_965120355.1. Lineage (GTDB taxonomy): Bacteria > Bacillota > Clostridia > Oscillospirales > Oscillospiraceae > CBCPMX01. Next base: position 1,021 of record CBCPMX010000074.1, on the reverse strand, counting down.
TCCCAGCTTGTCACGGATACCTGTGACGCCGGCATTCAGGACATTGTGATCACACCGGCCTACACCGTGGATGACCATGGCGACGGCACCGCCTCTGTCACGGTCACTTTCACCTTCTCCAATGTGGATCTGACCGGTACCAACGGGGCGGCCTCCCGCACCTGCACCATCGACTGGTCTCAGGACTATGTGTCGCTTGGAGAGACGGAAGACTTCGCGCTGTATGAGGGCGCCGCCGTCAGCCGCACCGTGGATGTGACACTGGACGAACTGGGCAATACCATGGTTCTGGCCGTGATCGTCAAAGCCTCCGGGCAGGCCCGGGCAGGCTATGCCTATATCCCCATTGCAGAGTATACGGCGCTGCACACCGTGACCACTATTGAGGTGGAAGCAACCGTGCTCTACGACACCACGCTCTATTCAGACTATTCTCTTTCCAATCCCATTGGCACAGTCGCAAAGGGCACCGTAGGGATCTATGACAACTACTACGGTACCACTGCAGGCCGCCTGTGCCTGCCCGATGGCCGGACTGGCTGGGTGCGCTGGAGCGCATTGTCCATCTCCGACAAGGACTATGTCCAGTACACCGACTACTCTACCTATACCAAGGAGGGGTTCGTCAATGCCATGGGCTATTCCAGCACCACGGAAATGCTGGTCTGGGTCAGTCTGAAAACGCAGAAGGTCAACGTGTTCTACGGCTCTCAGGGAGACTGGACTCTGTACAAGACCTTTTCCGTCTGCACTGGCAAAACGATTGCCGGTGTCTTCAGCTACAAATATAAAGACGAGATCTGGGACTTCAGCAGCTACTATGTCAAGCCTGCCCTGATGTTTAACGGCGGACATGCCTTCCACTCCCGCACCTATGTCAAGAGTACCGGCGCGCTTTTGGACCCCACCATCGGCACCCCTGCCTCCCACGGCTGCGTACGCATGTATGACAGCGACGTCCAGTGGCTGGACCAGTATATGAAGGTTGGTACCACAGTGGTGGTCTACTGAAACAGGCCCG
>CBCPMX010000073.1:0-25023 GCA_965120355.1 uncultured Oscillospiraceae bacterium | reverse complement strand
TTTTGTGTCTCCCCCCCCCCCCCCCCCACGCCCCAAAACGAAAATTATGACAGGGTTATCTGGATAAATAGGCGTCTACCGCCTTGGCGCATGTCCGCCCGTCCACCATGGCCTTGACCACCAGGGACTGCCCCGTACGGCAGTCGCCGCAGGCAAAGACCTTTTCCACATTGGTGGCGTATTGGTCTGCGGCCAGATTGCTGCGGGCGTCGGTGGCCACGCCGAAGGCCTCCGCTACGCTGGCGCAGGGTCCCAGGAATCCGGCGGCGATGACCAGCAGCTGGCAGGGCAGGACCTCCTCGGAGCCGGGGATCTCTTCCATGCGCAGGCGGCCGCCGTCCGCCACGGCCTTCAGCCGGACCAGAGTGACGGATTCCAGCGCGCCGGCGGCATCGGCTTGCACGGCCTTCACCGTGGCCTGATAGATGTGGGGATCGCGGCTGAACCGGGCCAGGCACTCCTCCTGGCTGCTGTCGAATTTGACCTCTGCGGGGCGCTGGTACAGGGGGCTTTGGACCACCTGCCGGCCGGTGCGCTGGGGCAGCATTTCGATCTGGGTCACGCTGGCGCAGCCCTGGCGAATGGCGGTGCCGACGCAGTCGTTGCCGGTGTCGCCGCCGCCGACAATGATCACATGCTTCCCCGCAGCGCCGGATGCCGCGCCGGCCTGCATGGCCTTGGCGGCGGCGGAGAGGTAGTCTACGGCGTAGACAATGCCCGCCGCGTGATCCGCACCCTCCAGGGGCAGGCTGCGGGCGTTGCCGGTACCGGCGCACAGGATCACCGCGTCATATGCCGCCATCAGCTGGGCGGCGGCCGGACCGTCCACGCGGACACCGGTCCGGAAGGCCACGCCCTGGGCCTCCATGGCGGCCAGCTTCCGATCCAGCACGCCCTTTTCCAGCTTCATATTGGGAATGCCGTAACGCAGCAGGCCCCCGGCCTGATCATTGGCCTCGAAGACCGTGACGGCATGGCCCAAATTGGCCAGGGTCTGGGCGGCGGCCAGACCGCTGGGGCCGGAACCGACCACGGCCACCCGTTTGCCGGTGGGGGCTGCCTGGACCGGCGGCGTGCCGGCGGCGTAGTGCTGCTCCACCACAAACCGTTCCAGACGGCCGATGCCCACGGCCTGAGAGCGGATGGAGCGGGTACACTCGGACTGGCACTGCTTCTCCTGGGGACAGACCCGGGAGCAGATTTCCGGCAGGGGAGAGGCGGAGGCAATCAGCTGGTATGCCGCCTCATATTCCCCGGCGCGGACTTTGGCGATGAATTCCGTCACCGGTACGCCGGCGGGGCAGTGGTTGGTACACCAGTGAGTGGGGCAGCCGAGACAGCGGCTGGATTCCAGCAGCGCTTCGGCTTCGGTGTAGGTCTGCTCCACTTCCAGAAAGGTGGACAGCCGCTGGTCCATGGGCAGACGGCCGTTGGCTGTGCGGACAGGGGTCATATTGGGGTCGGCGACGGGTACGTACACCGTGTTGTCAGGCAAATACATCATCCATTCCTCCTTCTCAATTGGCCGCGTCCACATAGGCCGCCGCGTTGCCGCCGGATGTATAGGCGGAGGCCACCGCCCAGGTCAGCTCGGAAATGACCGCCAGCTCGCCCTTGCGGTGCATGGCGGAGGTGGCGTCGCCCACACCGTACAGGCCGGGAATGGGGCTGCCGTCGTTGCGCAGCACGCGGCACTGCCCGTCCACCATCAGCCCGCCCATGGCCGCCTCGGAGAACCGCTGGCCATAGACGGCGTAGTAGGGGCCGTGATCGCCAATGGGCCACAGGAGCTTGGCGTCCTTGGCGAAATCTTCGTCGCGGCCCTGGGCGCAGAAGGCGTTGTAGCGGGCTACGCTGTCCAGGAAAGGCTGCACCGGCATTCCGCACAGCTGCGCCAGCTGCTCCAGGGTGTCCGCCTTTTTGACCGGGGTGTCCAGCTGGGACTCTTCCTCCAGGTCAGCTTCCCAGGTGGCGTACAGGTGGGCCTTGGAGGCAAAGGCCGGGTTGGCGATGGTGCGGTTGGCCAGGGCCTCAAAGACGTCCCGGCTCTGAATGGCCCAGGAGATCTCTTTGGGCTGCTGGGCGATGAAGGGGGACATGCCGTGGAGCTGCAGGCTCTCGTCCACCCAGCGTTGGCCGTTGAGGTTGAACTGGACCATTTCCGGCTCCAGGGCCAGGTCCGCCAGAACATTGCTGAAGGGGTGATGCTTGGCGCCGAAGATGGAGATGAACATCCGCTCCGGGTTCGGTTCCACGCCCAGCTCCCGCAGCATGTCGATGCCATCGCCGGTGTCAGTGGGGACGGAGAAGCGGTGGATGGGCGTTTCGCACTCGAAAAACCAGGGGGCGAATTCCCGGAGTTTTTCATCGCTTTTGCCAAAGCCGCCGGTGGCAAGGATGACGGCGGGGGCGTGGATGGTCAGTATGCCGCCTGGATCCCGGGCCTGGACGCCGCGGATTTTCCCGGCTTCATCCAGCAGCAGGTGCTCGGCGGCAGTGGAGGTGAGGATGGTCACATCCAGATTCAGCCGCTCAATGGCCTCCAGCATGGTGTATTTGACAAAGGTGCCGCCCCAGCCGGGGCCGATGGCGTCGTCCCGGCAGTTGAGATTGTCCCGGATGCGGTTGGGGAAATCCAGCAGGCCCGGGCCGTAGATGGGGCCGTGGGCGTCGGCGTCGCCCAGGTTGACGAGATTGTAGACCGCATGGCAGTCGCCAAGGGTGCACAGCCAGTCAAAGAATGCGCCGCAGCCGTAGACGGCGGTGCGCAGCACGTCCTCCTCAATGACGTGGCCGGTGGCGTTCAGGTAGTGCGCGACGGCAGCCTCGCGGCAGTCCTCCATACCCTGTTCCTCGTGCCATTTGGTGTAGACCGGGAAATAGGCGTGGGCATAGTCGGTGTTACCGCCCAACTTGGCGCTCTTCTCCAACAGGATGACCTTTTTGCCGGCCTGGGCGGCGCGGACGGCGGCCACAATGCCGGAACCGGCGCCGGCCACCAGCACGTCAGCGTGCAGTTCCAGGGGTGGATGCTGCCGGACGGGAATGGCGTTCTCCGGCTCTTCATGGCAGGCGCAGGTGTGGCAGACCTTGGCGCACAGGCCGCATTGGAGGCACTTGGACTGGTCGATTTCATACTTGGTTCCCACAAAGCGGATGGCCTGCGCCGGACATTCGCAGGCGCAGTTGTGACAGCAGACACACTGCTCTCGATTGATGACGAACATGGCATCATTTCCTTCCGTATACAGAATTGCCGGCCGAAGATCCGCATTGCCGGGCGCAGCTCCGGCGTGCCGGGGCTGTTTCCCAGAGTGTATCCCCCGATGCCCGGCGGCATCTTATATGCTGTGGCGAGGCGCCGGCGGGGGAAGGCTCAAATACATCTGCATTATACCATATGGGGGCGGCGCTGACCAATGCCATTTCCTGCGCTGACAATGCACTTTGTGTAATAGGGGGATGGGATTTTTCCCGATTTTCCGCTTTTTGATGGGAAAGCCCGCCGCTGCGGCAGAGAAAGCAAACGCCCCGGCCTCCTGCCGGTACAGGAGCCGGGGCGTGCTGCTCAGAGAACCGCCGTGGCATGGCGGGTGGCATGGCAGCCCATGTTGACCACGCATGGCAGCCCTGCGATGTGGGTCGGCATGGGCACAATGTTGACGGCCAGGGCTGTGACCGTGCCGCCCAGTCCCTGGGGGCCGATGCCCAGGGCGTTGATTTTCCGCAGGACGTTGCGTTCCATCTCCGCGTAATAGGGGTCCGGGTTGGGCTGGGACAGATCGCGCAGCAGCGCTTTTTTGGCGCCCAGGGCGCAGGCGTCGATGGTGCCGCCCAGCCCCACGCCCAGGACCATGGGCGGGCAGGGGTTGGAGCCGGCGTTGGCAGCGGTCTGCACGATGAACGCTTCAATGTCCTCCCGTGTGGCGGCGGGTGTGAACAGCTTCATGGCGCTCATGTTTTCGCTGCCGAAGCCCTTGGGGGCTACGGTGATTTCCAGCTGGCTGCCTTCCACCAGTTCCGTGTAGACAATCGCCGGTGTGTTGTCTCCGGTGTTGGTCCGGCGCAGGGGATCGCCCACTACGCTCTTGCGCAAAAATCCCTCTGTGTAGCCCTTGGCGACGCCCTGATCCACAGCGTCCCGCAGCAGACCGCCGGTGATGTGGACCTCCTGGCCCAGGCGGAGGAACACCACGGCCATGCCGGTGTCCTGGCAGATGGGCAGGCCCTCCCGGCCTGCCAGCTCAAAGTTGGCGATCAGATCTTCAAAAATGCCCTGACCCACGGGGCTGCGCTCCTGGGCGGCGCAGTCGCGGATGCGCTGGCACAGATCTGCCGGCAGGCAGCACGCCGCCTGTATGCACAGGGCCGCCACCGTTTCGGTAATGGTTTTGCAGGAAATTTCACGCATGAAACATGTCTCCCTTCTCGATGATCCGTCAAATGGATGCCATTTATCTGGGCGAATGAAATTCGGCCGGCTGAATCTGCGGCCCATGATCCTTTGCTTCCGCCTGAAGGCGAAAGCGCATTCGTTCCGCTGCGCCTCCTTTCCCACAAACGCGCGGCGTTTGCGGGGGCCCTTTTTGGCGGCGTCGGCGCAAAGTCCGCCATGCTCCATTTCCGCCTGCGGCGAAAATTTCGCGCGCTCCCTTGCGCCTCCTTTTCCCCACAAGACCCGCTCCGCTGGGGGCTTGCGGGGGCTCCGGGGCGCAGAGCAGTATATCAGCTGCGCAGCGTCTCCAATTCTGCGAACCACAAATTGGCTGTTGCATCGCTGGGCATGCGCCGCGTCGGCGCAAGCTCCACATCGTTTGCTTCCGCCTGAAGGCGAAAGCGCATTCGTTCCGCTGCGCCTCCTTTTCCCCACAAGACCCGCTCCGCTGGGGGCTTGCGGGGGCCCCGGGGCGCAGAGCAGCATATCAGCTGCGCAGCGTCTCCAATTCTGCGAACCACAAATTGGCCGTTGCATCGCTGGGCATGCGCCAGTCGCCTCGAGGGCTGAGGGTCAGAGAGCCGACCTTGGGGCCATCGGGCAGGCAGGAGCGCTTGAACTGCTGCGCGAAGAAACGGCGGTAGAAGTTTTCCAGCCATTTCAGCAGAGTCTTTCGATCGTAGCGCCCGCCCATGGCGTACTCCGCCAGCCGCAGCACCTTGGCCGGGCCAAACCCCCAGCGGATGGCGTAGTACAGGAAAAAGTCATGCAGCTCGTAGGGCCCCACCAGATCCTCGGTTTTCTGGGCGATTTCGCCGTCCTTGGGCGGCAGCAGTTCCGGGGAGACCGGGGTGTCCAGAATGTCCCGCAGCACATCGGCCAGCCGTCCGCCCTTGTCGTCGGCCACAAAGGCCACCAGATGGCGCACCAGCGTCTTGGGAATGGAGGCGTTGACGCCATACATGCTCATATGATCGCCGTTGTAGGTGGCCCAGCCCAGGGCCAATTCACTCAGGTCGCCGGTGCCGATGACCAGACCGCCGTGTTTATTGGCGATGTCCATCAGAACCTGGGTCCGTTCCCTGGCCTGTCCGTTTTCAAAGGTGACGGAGTGATCGTCCATGGACTGGCCGATGTCCTGGAAGTGTTGGCGTACAGCGTCGCCAATGTTCACCTCCCGGAAGCTGGCGCCCAGCTCCGCGGCCAGCAGCTCTGCGTTGGAGCGGGTGCGTTTTGTGGTGCCGAAACAGGGCATGGTGACGGCGATGATGTCCCGGTGATCCCGGCCCAGCAGATCAAAGGCCATGACGGTAATGAGAATGGCCAAAGTGGAATCCAGGCCGCCGGACAGACCCACTACGGCGGTGCTGGCGCGGGTGTGCTCCAGCCGCTGTTTCAGGCCCAGAGCCGCAATGCGCAGAATTTCGTCGCACCGCTCCGCACGGTCGCGCACTCCCTGGGGGACGAAGGGGGTGGGGGAGATGGGACGGGTCAGCTCCGTCTCAGCGATTTCCAGCGAGAACCACTTTGTTTCCGGCTGCTGTGCAGCCGCAGGGAAGGTGTTCATGCGCTGGCGCTCATGGAGCAGCCGCGCCATGTCGAGTTCACTGACGGTCAGCCCGGTGGAAAAGCGGGCCTCGGCCAGCATCCCGCCGTTTTCAGCAATCATGTTGTGCCCCGCGAACACCAGGTCGGTGGAGCTTTCCCCTTCGCCTGCGTCGGCGTAGACGTAGCCGCACACCAGACGCCCCGACTGGCCTGTCACCAAATCCCGCCGGTAGGCGGCCTTGCCCGCCACTTCGTCGGAGGCAGACAGATTCAGAAGCAGCGTGGCCCCCGATGCGGCCAGCTCTGCCGACGGCGGCGTCACGGCCCACAGGTCCTCACAGATCTCCACGCCTGCCACCAGCGCCGGCATTTGCCGGCAGGCAAACACCATCTGCGGCCGCATGGATACCGTTTGGTTACACAGGCAAACCGAGGCAAAGTCCGCCGTCCGGCCGGAGACAAACCACCGTGCCTCATAGAATTCCCCGTAATTTGGAATATGCGTCTTGGGAACCAGTCCCAGAATCTCACCGCTTTTGAGGACGGCGGCGCAGTTATACAGTTTGCCCTCCACCCGCACCGGCAGGCCCAGGGCGGTCAGCAGATCCAGGTCCGCCGTTTCTTCCAGAATCGTTTGCAGCGCTGCCTCCGCGCCCTGCAGCAGCGTATCCTGCAAAAACAGGTCGCCGCAGGTATAGCCGGTGACGCACAGCTCCGGCAGGCACAGCACTTTGACGCCCTGCGCCGCTGCCTGCTGCATCAGCGCAATGATCTGCCTGGCGTTTTCCGCGCAGTTCGCCACCTGAATTTTCGGCGTGCCGGCGGCCACCTTGATCAATCCATGTATCATGGCACTCACCTCGTCTTGTTCATGCTTTACATTATATCGGACATTGGAGCGCTGCGCAAGTCATACTGCGGAGGTTCGGCGCGTTGTTTCCGCTGCGGCGTGGTTTTTGGAAGGGGCTGCCTATGGAGGAGCTGCGGTTTGCTGCATTGAGCAGGCCCGGATATATGGCGGGTCTGGCAAAATGCACGAATTATCGATTGCTAACTCATAAAGCCTTGACATTTATCTGAGAGATTTCTATAATAAAATTGGAATATAAGGCGGGCTTTCGACCGCCGAAGGAGGCGCATTCCATGAAACAACATCGTTTTTGGGCCTGGTGCGCCGTTGTCAGTATGATTATGGTCATGCTGACCGGATACCGGCACAAATAGCCCATCTGAACGCATACCGATCCGCAGTGGATCGCGTCACCAAGGAGGTAAGGTGTCACTATGAATCGTTTGTACAAGAATTTGGCGCTGTTTGCCGGCGGAGCGCTGTTCGGTTCTGCAGGAATCCGGCTTTTGGCCAGCAAGGATGCGAAAAAGGTCTATGCCCACACGACTGCCGCCGCTCTGCGCATCAAGGACGCTGTGATGGAGACGGTTACCTGTGTGCAGGAGAACGCTTCGGACATTCTGGCCGACGCAAAGGACATCAACGCCCAGCGGGAGGCAGAGGCGGAAACCGTCGAAGATGCCGCTCCCGCCGAGGATGCGGACTGAGCCGCACGGCTGAACAGCGTATGCGTGGAAGGGGGCCGAGCGCCCCCTTCCTGTTTGCAGGAGGTCAATATGAAATTTCAAATTCTGCATGAGAGCAGCGGCCGGATGCGCATTCGTCTGGGGCTGCGGCAGATGACGATGGAGCAGGCGGATCTGCTGGAAGCGTGGCTGCTGCGGCTGGATATGGTGCGGCTGGCCACAGTGCATGAGCGCACCTGCTGCGCCATCATCCGCTATACCGGCCCGCGGGCGGCAGTGATAGAAGCGGTCAGCCGTTTTTCCTTCCAGAGCCGGGCGGTACGGGAGCTGTCGGACATCCACAGCGGCCGCGGGCTCAGCCGGGCATATGAGGAAAAGCTGGTGGCGCTGGTCTGCGGGAAGGCGGCGCGGTCTCTGTTTCTGCCCGCGCCGCTGCAAATTGCGTATACCGTCTGCCGGTCTGTCCCGTATCTGATTCAGGCGGCCAAGTGTTTGCTGCAGGGGAAGCTCCATGTGGCGCTGCTGGATGGACTGTCCATTGGTATTTCCATCCTGCGGGGGGACTATTCTACGGCAAGCTCGGTCATGTTCCTGCTGCGGCTGGGGGAACTGCTGGATGAGTGGACCCACAAGAAATCTGTGGAGGATCTGGCCAGGAGTATGTCCCTGAATGTGGACCGGGTGTGGAAGCAGACGCCGGAGGGCGAGGTGCTGGTCCCGCTGCGTCAAATCCGGCCCGGCGACCGGATCTGCGTTCACATGGGCGGCATGATTCCTGTGGACAGCACCGTTTTGGAAGGGGAGGTCCTGGTCAACCAGGCGTCCCTGACCGGCGAATCGATTCCTGTGGCCAGACGTCCCGGTACGACCGTTTATGCCGGCAGCGTTGTGGAGGAAGGCGAATGCGTCCTGCAGGTGGAGCAGGAGTCCGGGGAAAGCCGGTATGACAAAATTGTGGAAATGATTGAGCAGTCGGAGAAGCTGAAATCTGCTACGGAGAACAGGGCTTCCAGTCTGGCGGACAAGCTGGTGCCCTATACGCTGGCGGGCAGCGTTGTGACGTATCTGCTGACCCGGAATGTCACCCGGGCGCTGTCGGTGCTGATGGTGGACTTCTCCTGTGCGCTGAAGCTGGCCATGCCGCTGGCGGTGCTGTCGGCCATGCGGGAGGCCAGCGGTCACCATATCACTGTGAAGGGCGGCCGGTTTTTGGAGGCTGCGGCCGGGGCGGACACCATTGTATTTGACAAAACCGGTACGCTGACCTATGCCTGCCCCCGCGTGGTGGGCGTGGTGCCCTTTGGCGGCCGCAGCGAGACGGAGATGCTGCGCCTGTCCGCCTGCCTGGAAGAGCATTTCCCCCATTCCATGGCCAATGCAGTGGTTCGCGCCGCCCAGGAGCGGGGCCTGGCGCATGAGGAGATGCACTCTCAGGTGGAATATCTGGTGGCCCACGGCATTGCCAGCAAGGTGGGCGATCAGCGGGTCATCATCGGCAGCGCCCATTTCGTCTTTGAGGACGAGGGCTGTACGGTGCCGCCGGGAGAACAGGCGCGCTTTGAGGCGCTGCCGGCGGAGTATTCCCACCTGTATCTGGCCATTGGGGGCCAGTTGGCGGCAGTAATCTGCATTGCCGATCCCCTGCGGCAGGAGGCCCGTCAGGTTATCCGGGAGCTGCGGCGCCTGGGACTGCGGAAGACTGTCATGCTCACCGGCGACAGTGAACGCACCGCGGCGGCCATTGCGGCTCAGGTGGGGGTGGATGAGTACCATTCCGAGGTCTTGCCCGGCGACAAGGCCCAGTATATTCAGGCGGAGCAGGCGGCGGGCCATACCGTTGTCATGCTGGGAGACGGCATCAACGACTCGCCCGCACTTTCGGCAGCGGATGTGGGGATCGCCATCAACGACGGCGCGGCCATTGCCCGGGAGATTGCCGACATTACCATTTCCGCCGATGATCTGTGGGAGCTGGTGACGCTGCGGCAGCTGTCTCAGCGGCTCATGCAGCGTATCCGCGCCAACTACCGGTTTGTCATTGGATTCAACGGCAGCCTCATTGCCCTGGGGGCTTTGGGCGTTCTGGCGCCGGCCACGTCCGCGCTGCTGCACAATTTGTCCACACTGGCCATCAGCCTGCGCAGCATGACATCCCTGCTGGGTACGGAAGAGGCCGGTTCCCTGCCGCCCCTGCCTGGGGAGAAGCGCGCCGCACATGCCGCAGAGGCGGGAGGAAGCTGAAAAGCAAATAAAACACGAAGAACATGCAGACGGCCGAAAACCTCCGTTGGCAGGCTGAAACGCTTATTTTACCCGGCTGCCCGGACCGGCAGCCGGGTTTTGTGCCTGCAAAAACCCGGCCGGCAGCGCGCGGTTTGCCCGAGCAGGCCCTGTTCTGCGGCGCCAAAGCGGCGGGGCGCTTTTTTCAACAAGGAAAACAGCAGGACTGCGGTCAGTTTCCGCGGTCCTGCTGTTTCTTGCCCCCAAGTGGCGCTTGTATTGTTTGACGGGTTCCCGTTTGAAGCCGCGCGGAATGGGCCTGGCAGCGCCTGCATGCGGGCATTGGATCAGACTGCAAATACATACAGCAGATTCAGGAGCAGCGCCAGGGCAAGGACGAGTCCTCCGGCCAGCGCTGCGGCGCTGCCGGTGGCGCGGCGCGTTTGCCGCATGCGCTCCACGTCCTCCTGGGTCAGATCCGGCGGCAGTTCCGTAGATGCTTTGCGCCCCGTCCAGAACAGGGGGCGCTTGCTCTGCCGCCCCCGCAGCAGTAGCCCCACGGCCAGTGTCACAACGCCGCCCATGGTCAGGCTGTCCGCCGTCAGCACCAGTACCGCCCGGGGCTGCCGAAGGACCCACCCCCGCTGCCAGAGGAAATAGACCGCAGCCAGCGCCAGGGCGGCGGCCAGAGCCAGCCAGAATGCTTTGCGATGTTTCATGGGTCCCTCCCTTCGGTGGCCGCTGTGAGGTTTGATTCGGAAACCGCTGCATTCCATCAGATGCGCCCGTGAGCGGAGCTTTTGCGCCGCGGCCTGGCGCAGAAAGCAGGAAAGCCGCCCGGGGATTTGCCGCAGGTTTCCGTAATAAATCCGGATCAATCTGAACCCGGGGCTCCTGCGCAGCGCGTTTGCCGGGTTTGTCGCGCTTTTAGTATACCCTGCCGCAGGGACGGTGTCAACTTGAAGCGGCCTGGAATGCAAACCGGGCCGGCGCCGGTGTGCTGAGAGCCGGCAACCGGCAAGCCTTGACTTTTGCTTGCGGCTGTGCTACCTTAGGAAAACGCTGAATCCATTCCGGCGCATAGTATGGCGGCGTTTCTGATTGACGCCGGTGCAAAAACCGAGAAATCCTTCCCGCGTTCCGCGCATGCTGCCTGCATTCGGCGAAAGTTTTCTGGACACCAATTTCGCGCATTGCGTGCATTGTTGGGTTCTGATTCAAAAATTCCTCGCGGTGGAGGCGCATTGAAAATGACAAAACGTGTACGCGGCAATCTCCTGCTGATTTTGACAGCCTTGATCTGGGGCCTGGCCTTTGTGGCGCAGAGCGCCGGTATGGACCATGTGGGGCCGTATACTTTTTTGTGCGCCCGGTCCGTCCTGGGCGGCGTGGTGCTGCTGCCTGTCATCTGGATTTCAGACCGAAAAAAACCTGCCCAGACCCGGAAGCTTGCGCCAGCCGGCCGAAGGGCGATGGTTCTGGGCGGCGTATGCTGCGGTACGGCCCTGTGTGTGGCCAGCGCCTTCCAGCAGACCGGCATTCAGTATACCACTGTGGGCAAGGCCGGGTTCATCACTGCGATGTATATCGTCCTGGTTCCCCTGGGCGGTGTGTTTCTGCGCAGGCGGATCAATCCGCTGGTGTGGGTCAGCGTGGCATTGGCGGTGGCGGGGCTTTATCTGCTTTGCATGAGCGGCAGCCTGGCCATGAATCGGGGCGATCTGCTGATGCTGATCTGCGCCCTGTGTTTTGCGGTGCATATTCTGGTAGTGGATTATTTTGGGCGGCAGACGGATGGAGTCAAGCTGTCGTGCGTCCAGTTCTTTGTCTGCGCCATAGAATCCGGCATCCTGATGCTGCTGCTGGAGGAGCCCAGCTGGGAGACCCTGCGGGCTGCGTGGCTGCCGGTGGCCTATGCCGGCATTCTGTCTTCCGGTGCGGGATATACGCTGCAGATCATTGCGCAGAAGGATACGGATCCCACAGTGGCGTCGCTGCTGATGAGCCTGGAATCCGTGTTTGCGGCGCTGGCGGGATGGCTGCTGCTGGACGAGCGGTTCACGGTGCGGGAGCTGTTGGGCGTAATCCTGATGTTTGGGGCCATTGTGCTGGCGCAGCTGCCGGGCAAAAGAGCCGCGGAACCGGCAAAAAAAACAGGAGCTCCCGGTGACGCCGGAGGTGCCTGAAAGGAAGGGCTTCCGCCTTTTCCATGGGCGAGGCGGCGCAGAGGCGCCGTCAAATACGCGAATCCTTGCTGCGCATGGGTTTGCGAATGATGCCGGGTGCATTCGTTTCGCCCGGCGGATCGACATACAGCGGGCAAAAAAGTGCCTGCGGCACCTTTTCCACAAGCTGAGCGGGCCTGTTGCAGAAACCCTGCAACAGGCCCGCTGTGACGTGTCAGATGGAATTATGCCAGACGGCCCAGAATGACCGCTGCCTGTGCCCGGCTCACAGGGGAATCCGGGGACAGGGTGCCGTCCTCAAAGCCCTGCAAAATGCCGTTGGCCACGGCCCACTGAACAGCTTCCAAAGCATCTGCGGCAATGTCGCCGGCATCTGTGTAGACGCTCAGATCCGCCTCTGTTGCTTCGCCGTTTGCAAAGGCGTAGAGCGCCACAGCCAGCTGCTGGCGGGTGAGCGCAGTGTCTGCGCCGCCGTCCGCGGCTGCCCACCAGCCGGATGCCTGCGCCCAATCCAGCGCGCTGTCATAGCCGGAGGGGCTGCCGGACAGGACGTACAGGGCTTCGGCCAAATCGCCCTTGGTAAAGCCGTCCGACGGCCCAAAGGCTGTTTCCGTGATGCCCGTCATCCAGCCCTGCTCGACGGCGGTGGCCACGTCTTCGGCATACCAGGCATCCGCCGGTACGTCGGTAAAGGAGACGGCGCTGCTATCGGTCACGTCGCTGACGCCGGAGAAGGCGTTGACCTTGTCCGTCATATAGAAGTTGACAGAGGCTGTGCCGCTGCTTTCAGCGCCGCCGTCATTGCCCATGTCAGGCCGCTGGCCCATGTCGGGCATTGCGCCCTCCGGCATTTCCGGCAGTTCCCCTTCGGCTGTTTCGGGACGCTCGGGGCGCTCTCCCATCTCACCCATTTCGGGCGGCTGGCCCATGTCCTCGGGAGCGCTGCCCATACGGTCCAGCAGCTGTGTCAGCTGATCGCCGTACGTCTGCGCCAGGGCGGTCAATTCTTCTTCAGTCATGCCGAACAGCTCTTGCAGGCGGGCGCTGTTGCCGGCAATCAGCGCTTCCCAGTCGCCGTCTGCGGCCTCCGCCATGGCAAGCAGTTCCTCGCTGTTTTCCCGCACGGTATCCATCAGGGACAGGAGCTCGTCGGAGAAAGCTTCCCCACCGAAGCCCTCAGCGTCTCTGCCGAAGCCGCCCGGACCGCCGCCAGGGCCGCCGCCGGGGCCGCCGAAGCCCACATCGGTGCCGGTGTATTGCTGCTGCACCGCATCGTCGGAGAAGCCGGTGACGGTGCTGGCGTCATACAGACCGTCCACTTCTTCGCCGTAGACGTCGCCGCCCACATAGACGTAGTAGGTCTCGCCCACCTGGAATTCGGGGCAGCTGATGACCGCGCCCTGATAGCCGCGGTAGTTCTCGCCGGTGGTTTCATCCTCTTCCGGGTCGTAGGCAAAGACCACATTGCCTTCGGTATCGGTGACAATGATGGCCTCGTCGGCATCCTGGGAGCCGGCGAACTGCAGGTTCATGGTCACCTGCTCGGAGTCGCTTTCCGCCCAGTCCATGGTGGAGCCGGTGGCGACCACATAGCCGCCGTTGATATAGCTGCCCATGTCGGAGTCCAGCCCGGAATCAGACTGGGGCTTGGCCAGGGCAATGACCACGCCGCCGTTGATGACCAGGAAACCATTGGAGTCAATGCCGTCGCCCTCCGAGCCAAGGCCCGCCACAATGTGCAGGCTGCCGCCATTGATGGTGGTGACGGAAATGCCGTCCTCATTGGTGTTGATGCCGTCGTCCTGGGATTGAATGTTGATCTTACCGCCGTTGATGGTCAAGTGCTGCTCGGAATTCAGGCCCTCGTTGTCACCAACGATGTTCAGTACGCCGTTGCCGGCCTCCTCACCGTCGATGTTCATAGACTGCACGGAGTAGAACGCGCCGTCATACTTATACAGCTTCTTCTGATCGCCGTTATCCTTGTAGATGCGGGCCACATGAGAGCCGGTAAAGTTGTTGACCGAGCCGTCGGCCAGGATCACATTGGCGCCTGCGGCGGAGGTGTCCTGGGTGGCGGAGGCTTCGTAGCTGTCCGTCTCGTCATTGTCATAGGCAGTCCAGGCGGTGTCGCACTCATAGACGTTGTAGAAAATCAGAGCCGGGGCGATGGTACAGGTGACATTGGCATTATCCAGAATCAGCGTCACCACGGCTGTGGGATCGGTGCGGCTGTCTTCTCCCAGATCCACGGCGATCTGACCGTAGGACAGGGTGCCGGAGATGCGGTAAGTGCCCGCCTGGGTAATGGTTACGCAGGTGTGCAGGGCCGCTTCCTCTTCGGTGTGTTTTTCCGCGTCCGTACCTTCTCCATAGGGATTGCCGCTCTCATAGGTGTCGAGATCGTGGTAATAGATGATCTCGGCGCCTACATAGACCGCTGCGCTGGGGTCTTCCGAAGCGGGTTCGCCGTCCACGGTGACGCCGTCGTCACTGAGGAGGATGGATACCTCGCCGGTCTGCGCCGCAGACGCTGTGTCTTCATCGGCGGCTGCCGCGGGGACGGCCATGGCTGTTCCCAAAACCACCACCAGAGCCAACGCCAGCGCACGGCGCAAAAATGCGGGTTTTGTCATAGGGATACGCTCCTTTTTCCGCGGCCGGAGCCGCGTTGATGTCAGTACCGCGCCCACTGCCGGGGCGGTCATGAGCGCGGTGCGGGAAGATACACATATCATACCACAGCTTTGTGTATAATTGGTGAAAACTTTACGTGTTCTTAAATATTTTATAATTTGAGACAATCCAAAGGCGGCCACGGTTTGGCGCAAAGGGGATCCCCTCCGCTGCGGGCCGCCGGCGCTGTTCTGCGCATCTGACTGCCCGGACGGTGAGGGAGGGTTTGACACGGTTTGCGCGCCCATGGTATACTCAGAGCGCCCGGGCGCGTCGCGTGCGCCCGGAATCCAAGGGGAGCGCGCCGGTGCGTGCGGCTGCGGACGGAGGGAACTCGGGCCGCGGGCGTCGCGTCTGCCGGCGTGACATTGCTCCCAAACGCTCAGGAGGAACTTGCCATGAAGAGAAAGAGAAGTTGGCTGGCGGCGCTGCTGTGCGCTGTGCTGGTTTTGACCGGCCTACCAGCCGCCGCGGCGGCGGACGCGCCCAGCGACTGGGCCCAGGAGAGCGTCCGGGCCGCCCGCCAGATGGGGCTGGTACCGGAGGCGCTGGATGGGGACTATACCCAGCCCATCACCCGCGCAGAGTTCTGCACCCTGGCCGCGGCGGTGTATCGGAACTGGGAGGCGGAGGGACTGGCCGCCGCCGCGCCGGAGGCCGCCGGGCCGTTTTCCGACTGCGACGACCCCGACGTGCTGCTGTGCGCCGCCCTGGGCGTCGTCCAGGGGATGGGTGACGGCAGCTTTGCGCCCAGCCAGCCGCTGCAGCGCCAGCAGGCCGCCTCCATGCTCCACCGGCTGGGGACGCTGCGCACCGGCGAGGACGGAACGACGTCTACGCCCCACGAATTTTCTGACGAGGCGGACATCGCCGGCTGGGCCCGGGCCGACGTGGCCTGGGTCTATGACCGGGGGATCATGACCGGCACCGGCGGCAACGCTTTTTCGCCCCTGCACGCCTATACCCGGGAGCAGTCCATCGCCACCATGCTCCGGCTCTACACCGGCCAGGCCAGCCAACCGGAAACGGCCCAGCCGGAAGAAACTGTGCCCGAAGAGACTGCGCCGGAGGAGCTCCCGCCCGAGCCGGCCCAGCCGGACGAGCCTTCCGCGCCCACGCCGCCCTATGAGGTTGTGGTGGAGTTTGCCGGGGCCGGCGCATCGTCGGTGTATCTGATGGACGCCAACGGCATGCAGCTGCTGACCGGCTTTGCAGACACCGGCGGGCGGTTCTACAACATCAATCTGTATCACGACTGGGCAGGTCTCCAGTGGCAGACCGACAGCGGCTTTTCCTGGGCGGTGTGCAACCTGCAAACCGGCCAGGTGCTGGAGAACCAGCGCCTGGACCCCACAGACCCCGCCGCCGCCTCCGCCACGGCCTGGTCCATGGGCCCCGACTCCTGGGACGCGGCATATGTGCTCTATCCCGACGGGACCTACGCGCCGCTCAGCTGAAGCGCGCAGCACACCGGATATGCAATGCCGCCCGGCACAGCCCGGGCGGCGCTTTTTTCTTTTTGGCTGGGGCGGCTGGTTGGTGGCAAGGCTCCGCCTTGCTCCCCTCGTCCGGCTGACGCCGGACAAAAAATCCCCGCGCAGCGGGGCGGCAATGCCTGCCGCCCCGCTGCGCGGGGAACGTCTGCCCTTTGGGCATCAAACGAATTTGGTCGCGTTTAGAACAAATTCAAAAGGTTGAACGCCACAATCAGGCCGGAGAACACGATGGAAACCGTGGAGCACAGCTTGATGAGGATATTCAGGGACGGGCCGGAGGTATCCTTGAAGGGATCGCCCACAGTGTCGCCGACAACAGCGGCCTTGTGGCACTCGGAACCCTTGCCGCCATGGTGGCCGGCTTCAATGTACTTCTTGGCGTTGTCCCATGCGCCGCCGGAGTTGGACATAAACACAGCCATGGCGAAGCCTGTGACGGACACGCCGCCCAGCAGGCCTACCACGCCGGTGGGACCAAGAATCAGGCCGGTGAGCAGGGGGACAATGATGGCCAGCAGGGCCGGTACAACCATCTCATGCAGCGCGCCCTTGGTGCAAAGGGCCACGCAGGCTGCGTAGTCAGGATCGGCCTTGCCTTCCATGATGCCCTCGATCTCGCGGAACTGGCGGCGAACCTCCAGCACGATGGACTGGGCGGCGGTCTGTACCGCGCTCATGGTAAAGGCGGAGAAGACAAAGGTCAGCATGGCGCCGATGAACAGGCCCACCAGCACCGTGGGGCTGGTCAGGGTGAAGTTCAGAACCTCAGCAGTGCTGTCCTGCACGATGTTGACGTAGGAGACCAGCAGCGCCAGTGCCGTCAGGGAGGCGGAGCCGATGGCAAAGCCCTTGCCGGTGGCGGCGGTGGTGTTGCCCAGAGAATCCAGGGCGTCGGTGCGTTCCCGGACCTCTTCCGGCAGGCCCGCCATTTCGGCGATGCCGCCGGCGTTGTCGGCCACGGGGCCGTAGGCGTCGGTGGCCAGCGTGATGCCCAGGGAGGACAGCATGCCGACACCGGCAATGCCGATGCCGTACAGGCCGCGGTTGAAGGCTTCGGTGAAGTGGCCGGCTTCATCAACAATGACGGTGGAGCCGCCGGCGGCGAAGTAGCTGACCAGGACGGCCACAGCCACAATCAGAATGGAGGCCAGGGTGGACAGCAGGCCCAGGGAGATGCCGCCGATGATGATGGTAGCGGCGCCGGTCTCGGAGGCCGCAGCCAGCTTCTGCGTGGGCTTGTAGGTATCAGAGGTGTAGTATTCGGTGAAATAACCGATGGCGCAGCCGCCGATGAGGCCGGCCAGAATGGCAATGTACACGCCCCAGTTGCCAACGATCAGCTTGGTGAGAGGGGCGGCGGCAATGGCAGCCAGAATGGCGGCCAGATAAGTACCGGTACGCAGGGAGGTCAGCAGAGATTTCTGAGTGGCGTCCTCCTTGGTCTTGACGAAAAAGGAACCGATGATGGAACAGATGATGCCGCATACAGCCAGGGCAACGGGAAGAAGCATGCCCTTGAAGCCGTAGCCGGCGGAAGCGCCCAGGGCGAAGGTGGCCAGAATGGAGCCCACATAGCTCTCATACAGGTCCGCGCCCATGCCGGCGACGTCGCCCACATTGTCGCCCACATTGTCGGCGATGGTGGCGGGGTTGCGGGGGTCATCCTCAGGGATGCCGGCTTCCACCTTGCCCACCAGGTCCGCGCCGACGTCGGCGGCTTTGGTGTAGATGCCGCCGCCCACGCGGGCAAACAGCGCCATAAAGGATGCGCCCATGCCGTTCATGACCATGATATTGCCCAGGGTCATGGCGTCGTCAATGCCAAAGCCATAGCGCAGCAGGAAGTACCAGATGCTGATGTCCAGCATGCCCAGGCCCACTACCGTGAAGCCCATGACCGACCCGGAGGAAAACGCCACGCGCAGACCCTTGTTCAGGCTCTCGGACGCGGCCCAGGCAGTACGGGCATTGGAATTGGTGGCGATCTTCATGCCGATGAAACCGGCCAGCATGGACCAGATTCCGCCGGTGACGAACGCGAAGGGGGTAAACTTGGACAGCATGGCCCCATCGCTGGCAAATGCGATGATCAGCAGGACCACAAAAACGATGGCAAAGACCACAGCCACAGTCATATACTGATGCTTCAGGTACGCATTGGCGCCTTCGCGGATAGACTTGGCGATCTTCACCATTTTCTCATTGCCTTCGGAGAAGCGCAGGACCTTGCGGGCCTGCAAGACTGCAAAGCCCAAAGCCAGGACGGCGCCTACGAAGCCAATCCAGAAAAGATTTTCCACAAAAACAACTCCTTCATGTTTATTTAGCTTTATTATTTTACCATATTCCCGTTGTTTTTCAAGAGCATCTTGCAGAATTAAGTTGCACAATGACGGAAAAATCGAATTTCTCCTTATAAAAAATGGCCGAATCTTTTGGAAGGGCTTTGTGCGGAATAGACAAATCGTTGGAAAGCAGAAAAACCTACTTGAAAAACCTATTTTATTTAGTTATTATGAAACTGCCAAGGTAGGAATACATATGGAGATTGCAACTTTAAGGAGGTTGTCAAGAATGGCAAAAGCAGATATTCTGTTTGATAAAACAGAATTTGTGCTGCGCATGGCAGACAAGCAGGCCATGACCATGAATGTACGGGCTGACCAGGTCACTACCATTACGTTTCGGCCTACAATGCAGAAGAAGATGTTCAAAAAGGTGCCCTCTGAGGTGATGCTGCTGAAGCTCAAGGGCGGCGCAGGCGGCCCTGGCGGCGGTCCCGGCGGCGGCCCTGGCGGTGGTCCCGGCGGCGCTGCGGACGGTGTGCCGGTGACTAAGGAAGCCATGGAAAATAAAGAAAAAGGGTCCTGGGATAAGATGAAGGAGCAGATGCTCCGCTTCGCCAAGAGCAACAACATTACGGTTCACGAAGAGTCGGATCTCTGGGAACCGCCCAAGATGGAAGGCGGCATGTGATACGCGAAAAAACACTGCGGCAGACGGCTGTGTGTACCGGAGTGTGTATAATGCGGAAGGTCGGGGGAATACTTTCAACGTAATTACCATAAAAAGGAGGATTACCGATGGAATTTATGAAATC
The DNA here is from genome assembly GCA_965120355.1 of uncultured Oscillospiraceae bacterium. GTDB lineage: Bacteria > Bacillota > Clostridia > Oscillospirales > Oscillospiraceae > CBCPMX01. Next base: position 5,826 of record CBCPMX010000073.1, on the reverse strand, counting down.
TCAGACTGTGCTGAACCTTGCCCGCAGCTTTGCCGGCGAAAGTCAGGCGCGTGAGCGTTACACCGTCTACGCCAAAGAGGCACGCAAGGCCGGGTGGGAATATCTGGCCCGCATTTTTGAGGAGACGGCGGAAAATGAAAAGGTCCACGCAGAGGAATTTTGGGAGAAGATGGCCGAAAATGCCCCTGAACCCATTAAGAATTTGCAGGTGGACGCCGGGTATCCCTTCCCCCTGGGCAATACGGCGGAGAATTTGCTGTACGCCGCGGAGGGAGAAAATGAGGAGCATACCCACGATTATCCCGCTTTTGCCAAGATTGCGCGGGAAGAGGGATTTGCGGACATTGCCGTCCTGTGGGAGAATATTGCCATCATTGAGGGTATGCACCGGGATGTGTTTCTCCGGGCCCATGAGCAGCTGACCAACGGGACCCTGTATAAAAAGGATCAGCCCATTGTCTGGCGCTGTGTCAACTGCGGCTATATTCACACCTCTCTGGAAGCGTGGGACAAGTGCCCCGTTTGCGGCAAGGGCCAGGGTTGGGTTGAGGGCGACGTGTTCCGCAAGGAGATGCCCAAGGACTGAGTTCTGCGGCCTGACAGCGTCCAGGAGCTTGCAGAGCGTGCAAACCATTGCGCATGTCAAAAAACTACGGTTGCAATACAGTTTTCGGATGCGAAGCCCGGACAGGGCGAGCCGGCGCGATAGCGCCGTCAAATTCGAAAATCCCTGCTGCGCAAGGGTTTGCAAATTGTGCCGGGCGCATTCATTTCGCCCGAATAGATCAAAATACAGCGGTCGGAAACGTGCCTGGGCACTTTTCTGACAAGCTGAACGCCCGGCGCACCATTGCGGTGCGCCGGGTGCTGTTTTGTGGTTTGGATTTTCAAACGCTGGAACCGCGCGCCAGTGTTCGCTGGCTACGCAGTCACACAGTATTCCCGGAGCTGCCCGTACACTGTGTCGTCGCAGACGGCCTCCACGTCGATGCCTTCATCGGTATAGGCGACCTGTACCACCTGCGCGTCCCGGTGGAGACGGTCCACTTGGCCGGCCTGGGTATAGGGCAGGCGGAACGTGACATGGTGCAGCCTGCGGCCCAGGTTCTGTTCGATCAGGGCCAACAGATCCGGCAGCCCCTGGCCGGTTTTTGCGGAGATTGCAATGCGGTTCCCGCCCCAGGGGATGTCGCCGGAGGGGACGGTGTCGGCCTTGTTATATGCTTCAATTACCGGAACGCCGGGGGAAGCCAACTGGCCGATCAGCTTGTTGACCACTTCGATATGATCGTCCCGGTTGGGATCTGCGCTGTCGATGACGTGGAGCAGCAGATCCGCATACTCCAGCTCCTCCAGGGTGGCTTTGAACGCCGCCACCAGGTCGTGGGGCAGCTTGGAGATAAAGCCAACGGTGTCGCTGAGCAGGACGGTCAGCGTGTCGGAAACCTGGAGCTGGCGGGTGGTGGTGTCCAACGTGTCAAACAGGCGGTTGTTGGCCGGAATCCCGGCGTCCGTCAGGCGGTTGAGCAGGGTGGACTTGCCGGCGTTGGTATAGCCCACAATGGCCACCACAGGCACGGCGTTTTTGATACGCCGCTCCCGCTGTACGGCCCGGACCTTCCGCACCTCTTTCAGCTCCGCCTGAAGGCGGGAAATGCGGGTGCGGATATGGCGGCGGTCTGTCTCCAGCTTGGTTTCGCCGGGGCCGCGGGTGCCAATGCCGCCGCCCAGCCGGGACAGGCTTTTGCCCATGCCGCTCAGCCGCGGCAGCAGATACTGATACTGGGCCAGCTCCACCTGAAGCCGGCCCTCCCGGGTCTTGGCCCGCTGGGCAAAAATGTCCAGAATCAGAGCACTGCGGTCCATGACCGTCACGCCGGTGATCTCTTCCAGCGCGCGGATCTGGGAGGGAGACAGATCGTTGTCGAAGATTACCATATCCGCCTCCATGGCGGCGGCCAACTCCGCGATCTCCTGGGCCTTGCCCTCGCCCACGAAGGTGTGGGGATCCGGGGCCGGGCGGTTTTGCAGGAGCTTGCCGGCGCACACGCCGCCGGCGGTTTCCAGCAGGGCCTCCAGCTCGTCCAGAGTCTCGTCGGTGGCGATTTCCTCTTTTGTGAAAATGGCGGCGTTTAATCCGACCAGAATTGCGGTTTCCGGGGTGGTTCGCTGCTGCAGCAGATCCATAGACGCACTCCTTTCTGTGCAAGTTAGGAACGAGAAATTCAAATCAAACTGATTTTGTTTTTAACAGGCTGCCCCATATCTATCTCGTTTTATTCGCTTCTATTCCCTATTTTCTATCATCTTTACAAAGGCGGCTTTTTACATCTCAGTCGCCCCAAAGAAGCGCAGCATATCCAAATGAACAAGTTAACAGGCGCACGCTTTCAACCGGCACCTATTTTAATATGTTGCCAATGGCGTTCTGGCGGTATACAAATCCAAGCAGAAATTCACCAACGATAAGCACATAACCCGCAGATAAGTTAATTCCTTGCTGTCCAGAATACCACAAAAAGCCCGCACCAAAACGGTGCGGGCTTGCGTGTCAGTCTTACTTGAGGCCAAACTTCCGGTTGAAGCGTTCTACACGTCCGCCGGTGTCAACCAGCTTCTGCTTGCCGGTAAAGAAAGGGTGACACTTGGAGCAGATTTCGACCTTGATGTCCTGTTTGGTGGAACCGGTCTCAATCACCTCGCCGCAGGCGCACCGGATGGTGGTCTGATAATACTTGGGATGGATGCCTTCCTTCATGCTGTTCACCTCTTTCATTCTGTTACATTCAAAGGGTGCAAAACCCTATCATTTCAATTGCCGTACTATGATAGCACAACGAATCTCAATTTGCAAGCACTTTTTTTGCTTTTTCCCGATAATAAACGGGTTTTGCGCTTTTTGCCCAACAGGCGGCGGAGGAATATTCTTCGGCAAACAGGGCATATAAATCGTCGCTGCGCTGTTCCAGCCGGGTTTGCGGGCCCTGCGGGCCGTTCCCGCCGGAGACCAGGGGAAACGCCGCGCTGCGCTGCCGCAGGACTGCCCGGCCCCGTTCCGACAGCCCCAGCAGCCGTACCCACTGCTGGGGCGCGGCCATTGCGGCTTCATCCAGCCCCAGGCAGGCGCACAGCAGCATTCGCTGCAGGCGGGCGCGGGCGTAGCGCTTGGATTTGGCGGCGGTCAAAATGGCCTCCAGGGAAGATTCCGTCCGACAGGCGGCCATGACTTTGCGCCATAGCCCTTCCCCGCCGCCGGGCAGGGTCTCAAACGCTTCGTCCGGCAGCGTCCGCAAAATGGCCAGCATGGCCCGTTCCCCATATTCCAGCCGGTGCTGCGGCGCGGCGGCAAACTTTGCCGCCGCCGCAGATGGCACATAGCTGCGCCACGCCCCGCCTTCGGCCAGCAGTGCCCGCACCGCCGTGGCAGAGGGATTTTCTGCATCCGGGGTGCTGGCGTGGTAGTCGCCGCCCCGGCGCAGGGGCAGGGGACGGATGGCGCTGCCGCGCCGCTGCAGGGCCTTGCAGTATTCCACGGCCAGAATATCGTTGGGCCGGTCCAGAATGGTTCGGTCGCCGCCCAGGTCTGCCAAAGCCGCCGCCCGCGCCGATGCAAAGGAGACGCCCTCTGCCAGCCGCCGCTTCAGCGCTTCGGGGAAGTCCCCGGACAGCAGCAGCCGGGCTGTTTGCTCCAGAACCGGCAGATTCCCGCGCTCGCTGCCAAAACACAACACGTCCACGCCCCCCAGCCGCTCGAGCAAATCCACCGCTCCGGCGGCATATCCTTCCGCTGAACGGAGGGAGACGCTGGGCGGCAGCTCCAGCACCACGTCGGCGCCGCAGTCGATGGCGGCGGCGGCCCGGGTGTATTTGTCGAAAATCGCCGGTGCGCCCCGCTGAACGTAGTTGCCGCTCATGGTGCACACAATGGCAGTATCGTCCCCTAAATTTTGGCGAATCCAGAGCATTTGGGCCTGGTGGCCCCGGTGCAGCGGATTGTACTCGCAGACAATGGCAGCTGTTTTCACAAAAAAATCCCTCCGGCGGTGCAAAAACTTCTGAATTCCCTCTTGTCCAACGCAAGGTTTTGCAGTAAAATGTAGGCGTTGATTTTCTATAATTTTATAGTATCATGAAATTCATAAAAATGAAACAGGAGATGCAACAAACATGAATGTACTGGTTATCAACGCCGGCAGCTCTTCCCTGAAGTATCAGCTGCTGAACCCCCAGACCGAAGAAGTGCTGGCCAAGGGCCTGTGCGAGCGCATTGGCATCGACGGCAAGTTCACCTACAAGCCCCAGATCGACGGCAAGGAAAAGCTGGACGCCATTGACGTGGCCATGCCTACGCATTCCGAGGCGATTCAGGCTGTGCTGAACGCCCTGGTCGATCCCAAGAACGGCGTAGTCGGCAGCATGAAAGAAATCGACGCCGTCGGCCACCGCGTTGTCCATGGCGGCGAGGCCTTTGCCTCCTCCGTGGTCATCACCGATGAGGTCATGCAGGCCATTGAAGAGTGCAACCCCCTGGCGCCGCTGCACAATCCCGCCAACATCATCGGCATCAAGGCCTGCCAGGCGCTCATGCCTGACACCCCCATGGTGGCGGTGTTTGACACGGCGTTCCATCAGACCATGCCCTCTGTGGCCTATACCTATGCCCTGCCGTATGAGTACTATGAAAAGGACAAGGTCCGCCGCTACGGCTTCCATGGCACCTCCCACAAGTATGTCTCCCAGCGGGCTGCCGCCATGCTGGGCAAGCCCATTGAAGAACTGAAGCTGATCTCCTGTCACCTGGGCAACGGTTCGTCCATCACGGCCATCGATGGCGGCAAGTCTGTGGACACCTCCATGGGCTTCACTCCGCTGGCCGGCCTGCCCATGGGCACCCGTTCCGGCGACCTGGACGCGGGGATCCTGGAGTATCTGATGGGCCGCTACAACATGGACATCACCGAGATGGTCAGCATCCTCAATAAGAAGTCCGGCGTCATGGGCGTCTCCGGCGTCTCCTCGGACTTCCGGGATCTGGATAATGCCGCTGCTGAAGGCAACGAGCGGGCAGCTTTGGCAGTGAAGATGTTTGAGTACGGCGTTAAGAAGTATATCGGCGCCTATGCCGCCGCCATGGGAGGCGTGGATGCCATCATCTTCACCGCCGGCATTGGCGAGAACTCTGCCGACATGCGCGTGAACATGGTGGAGGGACTGGAGTTCCTGGGCGCCAAGATCGACGTGGAGGCCAACAAGATCCGCGGCGAGGAGAAGGATGTCTCCGCCCCCGATTCCAAGGTCCGCATTTTGGTCATCCCCACCAATGAGGAACTGATGATCGCCAAGGACACCGAGGCGCTGGTGGGCTGATCCCGCCCGCAGCCTGTGCAGAATTTGCCCCAGGCAGAAGCAGCGCTTCTGCCTGGGGCTTTGTCTGAAACCGTTGCGTCCTTGCGGAATCAGCCGGCCTGTCTTTCTCCGGCAGGGGACTGCCATTTTGCACGCTTCCGGAACAGAGTCGAGACAGCGGGCCGGATGGGGAACTTCCCCGCCTTGGGGTTGCCGCCCGGTTTTACGCAATCAGGCTAAACGCAATATGTGCGGACGTGTCTGAGCCGGGTGCTTCTTGGCGGCAGACGAAAAGAGAGGGAACCGATGTGCGGTTCCCTCTTTCCCAATATTCCGCTTTTCCCAAATCCACTGTTTATGGCCGGCGGGAAACCGCAGAGCTTCCCGTCTGCGGTTTCCCGCGGAAAAAGGGTGGGCATTTCTGCCCACCCTCTTATGAAACAATCTCTTAGCCGAAGTACCGGTCCAGCAGGCCCTTCA
>CBCPMX010000072.1:0-12009 GCA_965120355.1 uncultured Oscillospiraceae bacterium | reverse complement strand
TTATATCATACTTTTATTGACGACACCACCTAGTATAAAAGCGCTGGACGCTATGTGTTGCAGCGCGAAAACTGCGATCGGCGGCGTGATAAGGAGAAGTGAATATGGTAACCGAAACCGTAATGGTAAATTTTTTAAAACAGTTTGATGAAAATCCCTTTTTGCTTAGAATCAAGGGAAAAGAGTATCTGATTGGTGAGGGAGAACCGACGTTTACAGTCAATCTTCGAAACATGATTTCTCTGGCCGATTTGACAAGAAGCACTTCTCTGGCTCTGGGTGAAGCGTATATGGACGGCGATCTGGAAATTGAAGGCGATCTGTATCAGGCTCTGACCATGTTTATGGGACAGATGGGGAAATTCTCAAAGGATGAGAAAGCGCTTAAAAACCTGATTTTCTCTTCGACCTCCAAGAAAAATCAGGAGCAGGAAGTCAGAAGCCATTACGACTTGGGGAACGATTTTTATAAGCTTTGGTTGGACGAGACCATGAGCTATTCCTGCGGATATTTTCTGCATGAGGACGACACGCTCTATCAGGCCCAGGTCAATAAGGTGGACTATATCCTGAAAAAGCTGTATTTGCAGGAGGGAATGACGCTGCTGGACATTGGATGCGGCTGGGGATTCCTGCTGATTGAGGCGGCGAAAAAGTATGGTGTCCACGGCACGGGCATCACGCTCAGCGTGGAATAGCACAAAGAGGCGCAGGAGAGAATTGCGGCGCTGGGATTGCAGGATTTGGTGACCATTGAGCTGATGGACTATCGAGACCTGCCGAAGTATGCAAAACAATTTGACCGTGTAGTCAGCGTTGGCATGGTGGAACATGTGGGTCGCGAGAATTACCAGCGGTTTATGGACTGTGTCAACCAGGTCATGAAGCCCGGCGGCCTGTTCCTGCTGCACTTTATCAGCGGGCTGAAAGAGCATCCGGGCGATCCGTGGATTAAGAAATACATTTTCCCCGGCGGCGTGGTCCCGAGCCTGCGAGAGATGATTTCCTGTGCGGCTGAGGATCAGTTCCACACGCTGGATGTGGAAAATTTACGTCTGCACTACAACCGGACCCTCCGGTGCTGGCTCAAAAATTACTACGACCATTTGGATGAGGTCCGGCAGATGTTCGACGAGCGGTTTGTGCGTATGTGGGAGTTGTACTTGGCTTCCTGTGCTGCGACTTTCTATACCGGCGTGATTGATCTGCATCAGATTTTGATGTCCAAGGGCATCAACAACGACCTTCCCATGGTGCGGTGGTATTGAGCTGCCTTCCTTCGGGTTTTGTTGCATTCGGACAGAGAACGCCGTCCCCGTAGACAGATTGCGGGGACGGCGTTTTTATGCAGGAAGTTCCGGATTGCGGTTACAGGTGGATTTCCATGCCGGTGAAAAATTCCTCTATACAGTCTTTCAGCTCGTCTTTCAAAAAATAGATGGCTCGGGAGCCGGTGCAGTGCCCGGTATAGATGTGAGCAACGCCTGCGTCTCGCAGATATCCGGCTGCGGCCCGCACTTCTTTTTCAGAAGAATAGCACAAGTGCATCCCGCCGATGAACGCATAAACCGGCCGCTCGGGATATGCCTGGGAGACTTCCTGGAGAATGGTGTCCACACCGGCGTGGGAGCAGCTGTTGCAGACGACCAGTCCCTGTTCTGTGTCCAGAATCAGGCTCTGCTCATGGTCGAAACAGTCTGGGCAATCATGGCCGTCCCGCCGGATGTACATACCCGCCTTCCTGCCGCGGCGGGCCAGGTTCGGCGTCGAATGGGCCAGCAGTTCTATGCCGGGAGCCAGAATATGATGGGGACCGGTGCGGACGATACGGCCGGCGAACTGGGAGAGATAGCCTCGGTGGATCCCGATATATTTTTTGAAGAGCAGCTTTTTGCCATAACAGTTTTCATCGGCGGCCTCACGGATGTAAAACTTGGCCTGCGCATTGCGCTGGAAAAAGGTCTCCAGCCCGTCGGCATGGTCATAGTGGGCGTGGGAAAGAACACCAAATTCCACAGTACGCAAATCGATGCCCATGGCGTCGGCGTTCGCCGCAAAGGTTCCGCTGGCGCCGGTGTCCAGCAGAATTGTATGACCATTGTGTTCAATGTAGATGGAAAGTCCCCATTCCGAAGCCCACTCGTTTTTGGTGATGTTGTCAATAAGGATTCTAGCGTACATGGCGGTTCCTCCCGGTTTTCACTTCAAAATGCATAGGGCGGCGTCTTGACGCCGAGGTCTGTGATAATGCCTGTGACCAGCTCGTGGGGCGTGACATCAAAGGCCGGGTTGTGAACCGGCACCGGCGGCGCGGTGACAGCACCGCCGAATGTGCGGACTTCTTCCGGACTGCGTTGTTCGATGACGATCTGACTGCCGTCTGACAGCGCGGTGTCGATGGTAGAATAGGGGGCCGCGGTGTAAAAGGGGATGCCGAAATAGTTTGCCAGAATCGCCAGGGACAAGGTGCCGATTTTATTGGCGAAATCTCCGTTGCGGCAAATACGGTCTGCGCCGACGAGGACCAGATCGATCTTTCCAGCGGCCATGAGGGCCGCTGCAGCGGAATCCGGCTGCAGTGTCACGGGAATTCCGTCCTGATACAGTTCATAGGCGGTCAGACGCGCCCCCTGCAAAAGCGGCCGCGTTTCGTCTGCGTAGACCATGTCCACTTTCCCCTGGGCGTGGGCAGCGCGGATGACGCCCAGAGCGGTACCTATGCCGCCGGTGGCCAAAGCGCCAGCATTGCAGTGGGTTAAAATGCGGGCGTGCTCCGGAATCACTTCCGCGCCAAAGCGGCTGATTTTTTCACACAGCGCACGGTCTTCCTGATGGATGGCCATGGCTTCTGCTCGAAGTGCGGCGAGGGACGTGGCGGTGTCTTGCGTAGAAACGGCCTGATGCAGCCGGAACATCCGGTCTGTTGCCCATTTTAAGTTCAGGGCTGTGGGCCGCGTACCGTCCAGTTCTGCTTTTGCCTGTGTGCAGGCGCGCAGATCGCACCCAAATTCTTTGGCTGCCAGGAAATAGGCGTAGGCCGCCGCTACGCCGATGGCCGGTGCGCCCCGCACAACGAGACGGGAAATGGCGTCGCAGATGGGACGGTAATCGGTATAGGCAAGCCAGACTTCCCGGTTTGGGAGCAGAGTCTGGTCCAACAGGTACAAAACGTCGTTTTCAAATCGAATGGCTTCCATGGGAACCCTCCTCAGAACAATTCGTCCAAAAGAATATAATACCGAATTTTTTCCCAGTCCGGCGTCAGGTGTAATTCCTGAAACAGCATGGAGGGATCAGCCGCCCGCTGTTTGCCACTGTATTTCCCGCTGAAATTATGCAGCAGACTGCGGTAACACAGGGCGATGTCCTGGTACCGGCCCGCCGTGCCGCTGCGGCCCCAATCTAAAAATCCGCTGATGCCGGTATCAGACAGAAATACGTTTGGCAGACAAAGGTCGCCGTGGGAAAACACCGGATCTTCCTGCGGCCGGTTTCGGATCAGCCAGTCCAGCAGCGCAGCCGGGTCGCGGAAGCCGCCCGGGCCATAGGTGCCCGGTTCCGAATCGTCCATATTGCACAGGCCGTGGGCGACGCGGTATTCTGCCAGCGCCAGCTTGCGCTCCGTGGTAAGCCCGCAGGGGCACTGGGACACCTCCACGGACCACAGCATCTGCAGGGCTCCGGCGAGACAGTGCATCAAAAGCGCCGGATCGTCAAGATATGGCTGCGCGCAGGCCATCTGGCCGGGCAGCCGGGTCATAAGCAGATAATTGACGCCGTCCGCCGCCTCTGAGGCCAAAACTTCAGGAACGGGCAGACGGCCCTGGAGCCATTGGAGCATGGTATGCTCGTTGTTGGATTCTTCTCCGGCAGGTTCAATTTTCAGAACACAATGGGGAAACAGCAAAATCTGTGCGCCGGATTTGCCGGTGCGGTCCAGCGTATACGACTGGTTGCCCAGCATAGCGCGGATGGATACAGGCAAATGCATAATGGCCTCCGATTCAAAGTCAGTAGGACTATTTTAACACAACCGGGGAGGCTGCGCAACCCGCCGAAAAAACCCGTTTTCAAACCAGGCGCTATGTGATACAATACAACTATATTTTGCTGTGAGGGTACTGCAATGATTGACATTATGGTAAAAGACCTGGTAAAGGCCTTTGAAGTGGACAAAAATATATTAGACGGCCTCAGTTTTGAAATCAACCAGGGCGAACGCGTGGGGCTGTTGGGCAAAAACGGGGCGGGAAAGACCACCCTATTCCGTGTTCTGACGGAAGAGATCGACTATGACACCGGCGATATGGTCATTGCCCCGGGGAAAAAGCTGGGCCTGATTTCTCAGATTCCAAAATATCCGGCGGACTACACCGTCGAGCAGGTGCTGCGCGCGGCATTTTCCGAGCTGTCTGCCATTAAGCGGGAAATGGAGCGCTTGGAAGAGCGCATGACCGCCAACTGCCCCGACACGGTTTTGCAGCAGTACGACAAGCTGGTCAATCGCTACACCGTGGGCGGCGGCTATGAAATGGACACAGAGGTGGACAAGATCTGCAACGGCCTTGCCATCCCGGCCCAGATGCGGACCCGGTTGTTCTCCATGCTCTCCGGCGGCGAGAAGACCCGGGTCAATCTGGCGCGGTTGTTGTTGGAAAAGACGGACATCCTCCTGCTGGACGAGCCCACCAACCACCTGGATCTCAAGAGCGTGGAATGGCTGGAGGAGTATCTTCTCAAGTTCAAGGGGACGGTGCTGACCATCTCCCATGACCGGTATTTTCTGGACCGGGTGGTGCAGCGGATCATTGAGCTGCATGATGGTAAGGCGGAATTTTACAGCGGCAACTATTCGTTCTATGTGGAGGAAAAACAGCGGCGTCTGGATCTGCAGATGAAGCAATATGAGCAGGAGCAGGCCAAACTGGATCAGCTGGGGTATACTCTGGAACGGATGCGCGGCTGGGGTACCAACAACCGGAAAATGGCCCGCCGGGCCAAGGCGCTGGAAAAGCGCATGGAGCGTATTCAAAAGACCGAACGGCCCACCGTGGAAAAAACCCTGCATGCCCGGTTCGGCGAAAAAGAATTTCACGGCGATGAGGTTTTGACAGTGAAAAATCTGTCCAAAGGATTCGATGGGCGGACACTGTTTTCCGACTTGAATCTGTTGGTGGAGGGCGGCGAACGCATTGCCCTTCTGGGCGATAACGGCGCCGGCAAATCGACGCTTCTCAAAATCCTGCTGGGGGAGGAAGCGCCGGATACAGGGCGAGTCAAGTTTGGACCGTCGGTCAAAACGGCGTATCTGCCGCAGATTATTCATTTTGATCATCCGGAACGCAGCCTCTTGGACACCATGCTCTATGAGAAAAACATGACCCCGCAGAGCGCCAGAAACCGGCTGGGCGCGTTTATGTTCCGGGGGGAAGATGTGTTCAAATCCGTTTCCATGCTCTCCGGCGGCGAGCAGAGCCGCCTGCGGCTGTGTATGCTTATGGATGAAAAGATCAATCTGCTGATATTGGACGAGCCGACGAACCATCTGGACATTGCGTCCCGTGAGTGGATTGAGGAAGCGCTGGAGGAGTACGAGGGCAATCTGCTGTTCGTCTCCCACGACCGGTATTTCATCAGCCGCTTTGCCGACCGGATTTGGGAACTGGAAAACGGCACAATCCGGGACTTCAAAGGCGACTATGCACAATACCGAGCCGTCAGGGAACAGGAAACGGCGTCCGCCCCCAAGCCGGCGGCACAAAAAATGGAGAAAAAAGAAAAGCCCCGGGAAAAAGTCAACACCAAGAATACAGAAAAGCAAGTCGCGCGTCTGGAGCGGGAGATCGCCAAACAGGAGGAAAAGCTGGAAGATCTGGACGTGCAGATCCAGCAGGCTGCCACAGACTATGAAGCGCTGTCCCGCCTGATGGCCGAGAAGGAACAGGAGGAAGCCGCGCTGGCAGCTTTGTATGAGCAGTGGGAGACGGCTTCCCTTCTGCTGGAGCAGGTCAATGGATAAGCGGGTTGTGCTGGCGGTGGTCCTGCTTCTGGCAGGGCTGGTGCATTTGCTGCTGCCCTGGTATTTCACCATGACGGGCCTGGTACTCGGCGCCCTGGGCATCGGTGTGCTTGTGGTCCGGTTCCTGGACCGGCGGGGCCGGCAGACGCTGCGGAACCTGCTGACGGCTTTGATGGGCTGCTGTGTCATAGGGCTGATACTCTGTATGAGTATGATACTCGGATATGGGACCTCCGACTGGAACAGCGCTGAGCAGGCGCAATATGCCATTGTTCTGGGCTGTCAGGTAAAAGCGGACAACCAGCCATCCCGCGCCCTGGCCGCCCGTATTGATAAAGCGGCGGAACTGCTGGAGCGCAATGCGGATGTGATTGTCATTGTCTCCGGCGGCAAGGGGACGGACGAAAATGTCAGTGAAGCCCAGTGCATGTTTGATGAACTGACCGCAAGGAACCCCCAGTGGGCGCAGCGCATCGTGATGGAAGACCAGGCCACCAATACCCGGGAGAATTTGCTGTATTCCATGGACTTGATCGATGACCGCGGCGGCACGGACCGCCCTGTGGTGCTGGTGACCAGTGAGTACCATATGGCACGAGCGGTCTATATCGCCGGGACATTGGACCTGGAGGTGTGCGGCGTGAGCAGTGTTACCACGCCGTGGGTGTTCCGGTTCAATTACTATCTGCGGGAAGTGTTCGCCTTTGTCAAGGCGTTTGTGGTTGCCGCATAAGGGCACAGACTGCTTGTTTGCACATTGGAGGCTCTCTGCCGTGATGAGGGAATATGAGAATGGAGGTTTCCAGGAATAGGCGTCGATGCCCCACAACAGGGCCCGCGGGACAGAATGCATGCACTGTAGCTTGACATTCCGAGCAATTGCAATATAATAATCCAAGGAAGTTGTTTATGATTTGCGCTTCCATGCGTGAGAGGAGTCGATTCAGATGAGTGAACAATGCAGCGGCAGCTGCTCCACCTGTGCCCAGAGCTGTGCGGACCGGAAGGAAGAAAGCCTGCTGGCGCCCGCCAATCCGCTGTCCAATGTGAATAAGGTCATTGCTGTTGTCAGCGGTAAGGGCGGGGTAGGGAAAAGCACTGTCACGTCCATGCTGGCAGTGGAGATGCACCGCCGCGGCTATTCCACGGCCATTTTGGATGCCGATATCACCGGCCCGTCCATTCCCAAGGCGTTTGACATTAAGGACCGCCCCGGCGGCGTAGAGGAGGGGCTGCTGCCCTGTGTCAGCCGCGAGGGGATTCAGATTATGTCTGTCAACCTGCTGCTGCAGAACGAGACCGACCCGGTGCTTTGGCGGGGGCCCATTCTGGGCGGCACGGTCAAGCAGTTCTGGACGGATGTCTGCTGGAAGGACGTGGACTACCTGTTTGTGGATATGCCGCCGGGAACCGGCGACGTCCCTTTGACCGTATTTCAGTCCCTGCCCATTGACGGCGTGATCATCGTGGCGTCCCCCCAGGATCTGGTGGGCATGATTGTAGCCAAGGCTGTGAACATGGCCAATATGATGAATATTCCCGTGGTGGGCTTTGTGGAGAACTACAGTTATCTGGTCTGTCCTGACTGCGGCAAGCAGATCAGCGTCTTTGGCCAGAGCCATATTGACGCCCTGGCGGAACAGTATGGCCTGCCGGTCCTGGCCAAGCTGCCTATCGACCCCAAGGTGGCGCAGGCTTGTGACGAAGGCATTATTGAGTACGCCAATGTGGATGCCATCGCCGGTGCGGCGGATGCGGTGGAAAAGCTTTAAAAGACATTTGTATGCGCGCCCGCCCACGGCGGAAGGATTGCCTTCCGCCGTGGGCGGGTTTATCGGTTCAGGAGAATTTCTGTATTACTCATACTGTGCTGTGGCTGTTTCGCACAGCGCCAAAAATTCATCTGCCACAGCCTGCGGCGCCAGAATCTTTGCTTTGTCGCCCAACATCATGACCCAGCTGAAGAACAGCGGCGAGACCGCCACCTCGGTGGTGAGGGTAAAATGCGCCGGGCCTTCGGGGATCAGCATGCTTTTCCGCCCAAACCGGTCAATCACAACGCCGGCCATGGAATTGTGGAACAGCAGCTTCACAGTTTGGGTCATGCCGGAGAACATGCCAAAGGTCTTTTTGACATAGGCTGCCAGATTTAAATCCCGTGCTTCCTCCAAGATAATCCGCGGTTCGCCGGTTTGCGTGATGGAAACCATTTTGTCCACCCGGTAATGGGTCAGGCCGTGGCGGGGGGAGTGGGCAATCAGGTAATAATTCTCCTCGTTCCAGCATAAGGCATAGGGGCTGGCTTCATAGGGACCTTCGCGAAAATGCCGTTCCCGGTCTACACCCCAGTCGAAATAGCGAAAGGTGATGCGGCTGTTCTTGGAGATTGCGTCGTGGAGCTTATCCACATTGTAATAGATACTTTCGTTCATGGTTTTAACCCGCCCTGTGACGTAGACCTGGCGGCGCAGGGAAGAGGCTTCGTGGTTGCTGGTCAGGTGAGCCAGCTTGCGGATTAACGCCATGGATTTTCGTTCAGAGAGGAATTTACAGGATTGCACTGCGTCTACCAGCAGCTTGAGCTCCGGAAGTTCAAACATGCGGGAGGCCAGATAATAGCCGCCAGAGGGGCCAGGCTGGAAGAGAATTTCCATACCGAATTCCCGCAGGGCATCTATATCGGAATAGATGCTCTTGCGTTCGGCACGGATGTTCAGCGCCTGTAATTTTTCAATCAGTACGGCAGTGGAGATGGGGTGGTCCTCATCAGATTCTTCTTCCAAAATTTGCTTTAAATACAGCAGCTTCAGCTTTTGCTTCTCGGATCTTGCCATGGCATCTTCGCCTCCTGCCTGTATTGTAGCATATTGCCGGTGATTTTCCAACGAAGATTTCCGTTGAATCCTTGCGTATTCAGGGAAACTCTGTTAGAATATAGGACAGGTACTCTCGGACGGATGGGGTGGATATTTTGAAGATTCTGGTTGTCTCGGACATGGAAAGCAAATACATATGGGATCATTTTGACCCAGAGCGCTTCCGCGACATTGAACTGGTGATTTCCTGCGGCGATCTGTCGGCGCAGTATCTGTCGTTTCTGGTGACGATGCTGCACTGCCCCCTGGTGTATGTGCCGGGCAACCATGACAAGAGCTATGCAGAAGCGCCGCCAGAGGGCTGCATCAATCTGGACGGGCGTGTATTGTCTTACCGCGGGCTGCGGATGATGGGGCTAGGTGGCTGCAAGACTACGCGAGGTCAGCTGTATGAGTACACCGACCAGGAGATGTGGAGGCGCGTCCGTAAGTTGGAGCCGGAAATTCGCCGGTTCCACGGCCTGGATCTTTTGGTCAGCCACGCGCCGGCGTTGGGGCTGGGGGATGGGCCGGACAAGTTTCACGAGGGGTTTGAAGCATTCCGTTATGTGCTGGACACCTATCAGCCGAAAATCCATTTTTACGGACATCGCCATCTTGGAGAAAACCCCATGGACCGTCGGGCCATCTATCCCTATGGGGCCACGACCATGATCAATGCCTGTGGGTATAAGATTGTCGATTACGATGAGGAAATGCGCCAGATGCCCACACCGCCGCTTCCGCCGAGAACATTTCGGTTTGGCAATTTTGAACTGCAGTTCGGGAAAAGAAAAAAATAAGCCCATCCAGGCTTTTCAGAAACAGGCCAGGAACCATTGTGGTTCCTGGCCTGTTTTGCGTGTTGCTGCCGCTGTGCGGCCATGGGTCTATGCGCCCTGTACGGAGGCAGACTCCGCTGCTTTTCGCATGAGGATTAGGTTGTTTTGCAGCCGTTGGTTGGTTGGCTCCAGCGCAACTGCTGCGGCACAGTATGCTGCCGCGCGGGAGAACTGTCCGGTATAATAGGCAGCCATAGCCGCCAGATCCTGAGGAAGAGAACCCCAGGATTCGGCTTCTGTAATATAGGTGCGGGGCCGCTGCGTGATCTCCAGTGCGCGGTCCACGAGATACAGCACACCGTCCCACTGCTTCCTGGCATAGGCAAATCGGGCAAAGTCCAGCCAGGGCTCCCGCAGATGGGGGGCTTCGCCCACAGCGCGACAGAACCACTGCTGTGCCTGGATGGTCTGCCCTAAGGCGCTGTAGGCGCGGGCAATATAACGCATGGAGGCGCAGCGTTCATCAACCCAGGTTGCGGTGGGAAGTTGGAGATGGCGCAGCAATGTGCGGATGCAGTCCTCCCAGCGGCCCTTGTACATATACTCTCTGCCCAGATAGTGGACATTCCGGTCGTTGGTGGGGTCCTCGGAGACGCCCAGTTCCAACAGGGATAAATATTGACCTCTGGATTTAGTGGGATCTGGGTAATGTTCCAGCCGGACGCCCTCTACATAGACGGACTCATAGGGCGGGCCGTCATAGGCCAGCACTTCGTGAACCGGATTGACCCATCGGAAGCCGTGGCGGCCATGGATTTTTTCAATCCAGAACACATAGCCCTCCGAACCGTCCGGATTAAAACTCCAGGTATAGCGGTAACGAGCTTGCTGAACATTGCCGGTCCAGGCGGCCTCCAAGGCAGCGCGCCAACCGGGGCAGAAGACTTCGTCCAGATCCGTACAGACGCAGATGTCAGCATCGTCGGGGACCAGATCCAGCGAGCGGTTTCGTGCCACATCGAACCGCCAGGGATGGATCACTTCTGTGACGGTGTGGACACCGCGGGCGGTCAGCCGGGCAACGGTATCATCCTCAGAGCCGGTGTCCAGGACGTAGATGGCATCGGCCTCGGACATGGAGTCCACCCACCGGTCTACGAATCGGCTTTCGTTTTTGCAGATGGCATATACACAGACGTTCTTTCCCATGCCGGCCTCCTTGACGGGGTGTTGGACGCGGGCCTCCTTGAGAAGGCCCGCGTCTACAGTGGTGGATTGTTGGTTAATCGACAGAGAAGGATACATCGTCCAGGTCCAGCGCCTGATGGCCCTCGGCAATGACATTGAATTCGATTCGTGCCAAGATGGTACCTTCGGGCGCGACTGTGGTAATTCCATGGTAATGCGAGAAGCTGCGGTTGCTGGTCTCAATATCCTGCTGACGGACATAAATGAGCAAACCTGGGGATTCTTGATTCATTGCATCCAGGAATTTTACCTTCGCCGTCAGGCCGACCTGCGCGCCTTCGCCGTGGGCAAAGAAGTGGAGCTTATAATAGCAGCCAGCTTCTACAGGAATGTCCTGGGAGAGGACTGCGCCGTCTTCCATGGAAACCGACCAGTTGCCGGAATGCACTCTGCCCTGCGCATTATTTTTGGAAACAAGCTTCTTGTTATTGGCAGTCCATCCGGTCGGAACATCGTCTGTGAATGCTTCCATACCGCCGTTGTAAGTCAACTCGCCTTTGGACCGGCAGCTGCAGCAGGAGCAAGTTCCGGCAGGGCCGGTGGGCCCAGTGGGGCCAGTTTCACCAGTGCGGCCCATGGGCCCAGTGGGTCCAGTGGGACCGGTGGGGCCGGTGTCGCCGTCGCAGCCCTTGGGGCCGGTGGGCCCAGTGGGGCCGGTGTCGCCAGTGCGGCCCATGGGACCGGTGGGGCCGGTGTCGCCGTCGCAGCCCTTGGGGCCGGTGGGCCCGGTGGGACCGGTGTCACCAGTGCGGCCCATGGGGCCGGTAGGGCCAGTGTCACCGGTGCAGCCCTTGGGGCCGGTAGGCCCGGTGGGGCCGGTGTCGCCAGTGCGGCCTATGGGCCCGGTTGGGCCGGTGGGTCCGGTGGGACCCATTTCGCCGTCAGCACCGTCGGCGCCATCAGCTCCATCAAAACCACGCGGGATTACAAATTCGAGAACGTGATTTGGTGCGCCGGTGATATCTGTGACGGTGGCATCAGTGCCGGGGTCACCTGTGGTGGTACTGCGGATGGCAAGCGTGTCAGAAATACCGGATGCACCGTCAGCGCCGGTGGGGCCAGTTGGCCCGGTTGGCCCGGTAGGCCCAGTGGGACCAGTGGGGCC
>CBCPMX010000071.1:0-2504 GCA_965120355.1 uncultured Oscillospiraceae bacterium | reverse complement strand
AAGCGCAACCCTTCCGTCCCACTGCTGTTCCAGATGATGAAATTGTTGGATTTTTCAGTGGACGCTTTGGTCTTCCCGGATCGGGAGCAGGCCCCGGTCATCCACACTGCCGGGCTGACAGCGCGGCAGACAGAGGCCCTGGTGCGCCTGGTGGAGCCATGCGGGAGGCATGAAAAAACGGCTTGAACCATTGGCCCGAACCGCCAGTATCGCGTTTTTTAATAGCTGCACTTTATAAGCTTGGCATATAGCTGCAATTACAGCCCAAATAAAATCCGGTTAATTGTGGAAGGGTGTACGAGCCGGTCAAAAAGCGCCTTTGCACGTTTTGACTGCTGGAGCTGATTTGCCCGTGCTCCGCAGGTTGCCCTTGAAGGGTTTCGACAGATTCAGCCCCCTGCGCCAACTGGCGCAGGGGGCTGTTATGCGCTTTGCAGCGCGCAGACAATCAGATGGTTTTGCCCGCGGTCCAGCCGGTTCGGTTGGCCTGCTGAACGCTTGCGGGGCGGATGCAGTCACCAGCCATCCGGAAGAGGCTGCCGGCGGCGGCATAAGCGACCGCCTCGGCGGTTTTGGCCCGCATGCCGGCGGACAGCACCACACTGTCGCAGGCGACGGTGTGGATTTGACCGGCGGCGTCCCGATAGTCCACATGGTCCGGGGCAATGGCCGTGCAGGTGGCATTGACGATGCCGGTGAAGTTGGGCTCTGCCCGCCAGGCGGCTTCCACCATGGACTGATAGTGGGGGTGGTTGGCCTCCCGAGCCAGGGTGTCGGTCATCTCCAGCACCGTGACGGCATGGCCTTTCCGGGCCAGTTGAATCCCGCATTCCACGCCGATCTCGCCGCCGCCGACCACGACCACCCGGTGGCCGAGTGCATCTTCATGGCCGAACACGTCCTTGCCAAAGACCACAGCTTCTCCGTCCGCACCCGGAATGGGCGGCACCAGCGGCTCGGAACCCACAGCGGCGATGATCGCTTCAAAATCCATGGCCCGGAGCTGCTCCACGGTAGGCACGCAGGACATATGCAGGGTAATGGCCGGATTCTCCTGTATCTTGCGGACGATATAGTCCCGGTACTCCCGCAGAGGCCACTTGAAGGCGACAGTGTCGCAGTGGTTCAGCAAACCGCCAAGCCGGTCCGTCTTTTCAAACAGGTGGACGGTATGCCCCTGGGCCTGGGCGGTCATGGCGGCCTGAATGCCGGCGGGACCGCCGCCGATGACCGCCACTTTTTTTGCCTTGCCGTTGAGGGGCTCCAGGTCCTTCATAAAGTGCTCCATCCCCCGGGCCGGGTTCACGGCGCAGACCGTCAGCCACGGCTCTGTGGGGCCGGCACGCAGGCACTTGTTGCAGCGGATGCAGGGCACCAGATCCGCTTTCCGTCCCTCGTAGACCAGCTTGCCGTATTCCGGATTGGAGATGAAGGCCCGCGCCATGGAAACCAGGTCTGCCTGGCCGCCGGCGAGCAGCGCCTCGTTGGCGTCGGGGTCAAAGAGGCCGGAAGAGGCGGCCACGGCGATCTCCGGCCCGGCAGCCTTGATCACGGCGGCCATATAGGTCCAGGGCCGTGGATTCTCCTCATAGCCAATGGGGTGCTGGGGGTCCACGGTGGAGGCCCGCAGGGTCATAATGTCCACCAAGCCTCTCATTTCTTTGGAAAACCGGATGGAGTCGTCCATTGTCCAGCCGTCCGGCTCCGGGTCGTGCCCGGAGATGGTCACCTCGATGACAAAGCGCTGGCCGCAGGCCTGCTTGATCCGGCTGCACAGCTCCCGGCAGAACCGGGTGCGGCCCTCGAAATCCCCGCCGAACTCATCGGTGCGCAGGTTGGTCATGGGAGACAGAAACCGGGCCGGCAGAGAGAACCGGTAGGACATGTGGATGTTCACGCCGTCAAAGCCGCACTGGGCCATGGCCTTCACCTGGCGGACATAGCGGTCGATGTGCTCGTAGACCATTTCTGTGGTCAATTCTTTTGGGTTCTCCCGAAAAGCGGGGGAGAGCATGTAGAGGATTTCGCGATTGCGTTCCAGGTCAAAGGCGCTGACGTCGTACCCGTCATCGGCAAAGCCGATGAGAAAGCCGTGGCACAGGCTTCCATAGGCGTGGATGGCCTCTGCCAGCTCGCTCATAGCGTTCTGGGCGCTGCCGTCCTCGGCGTTCCAGCCCCAGCTGTGTTCTTTGGGGTCGGAGGGAAGCAGATAGCAGCCAGAGGTGGTGACAATGGCGGCTCCATTGCGGGCCCGTTGGGCGTACTGGCGGATCAGGTTGTTGGTGGGGTAGTTCTGGGCCCCCTGAATGGTGCTGGGGGCGTTGGGCGGACAGATCATGCGATTTTTCAGCACGACGCCGTTGGGCAGCACATAAGGGGAAAACAGGGTGGGGTATTGGGGATGCATAGGAACACTCCTTTTGTGATATTCAGCGGCTTCAGCATGCTTTTGCCGGCCAAATTGTACAATCTCTATTCATTAATATTGTGCGGTAATATTGTGC
>CBCPMX010000070.1:0-3174 GCA_965120355.1 uncultured Oscillospiraceae bacterium | reverse complement strand
CCCGAGGTTGGGGAAAAAAAGGGGACCGACACCAGTTCCTGAAAACAGTCTGCCCCCGGTCCAAATACATCCGCCGGCCTCGCTCTGACAGGAAACGGTTGCCTGGTTCTAAATCCCCTTCAGGAAACACCGGTGAAAAGATCGTTTTCGAATATGCAGCGCCTGCGGAAGCCCTCAGACCTATCAAAATCCGTTTTCTGATAAAAATCGCGTAAAATGCTGCCTGAAATCCAATCTTGTCGGTTTACACACCGGCTCATCCGGCATATAATATGGGTACCGGAAGGGTTTCGGACGCCCTTCCAGGATTTCAAAGTAAGACAGCGTCTCACAGGCTTGTCCTTCTTACTCCTTTCCTTTTTATCCTGAATGAGCAAAACCAGAGCACAGTGCAAAGTGCTCTGGTTTTGCTTTTTCCCCTTCCGCGTCCCGCAGCTTTCACTGCCTGCGGCCATAACAACGGGGAACATTTATATACATTGGTGTCAAAAAACCACCCGCCGTCTGAAAGACGGCGGGTGGAATCCATGTTTGGAAATTAGACGTAGAACAGCAGCTGTGAATAAGTGGGCAGCGGCCAGTAATCTTCCCCGACCAGCATCTCAGCAGAATCGGCAGCAGCACGGAGCTTCTCCATCAGAGGAATCACCTCATCATGATAGCAGCGTGCCGTGGCCAGAGAGTCCCCGATCTCTACAGCTTTGGCCACAGTGGTCTCCAATTCGGCAGCAGCTTCCTCCATTGCATCCGCCAAAGTGGACAAATCCTGCAGCAGCTTTTCCTCTGCCTTGCAGGGCAGTTTGAGGCCGGTAGCCAGTTTACTGTTGACTGTGTTGGCCACGTCGGTCACATAGGCCAGCGTAGCGGGAATCAGCTTCCGGCGGCTCATGCCCAGCATGGTCAGCGCCTCAATGTGGAGAATCTTGGCGTAGTGCTCCAGTTCCACCTCATAGCGGCTCTCCATCTCCGTGCGGCTCATGACGCCGAAGTCCTCCATCAGCTTGATGTTCTTCTCCGCCAGCATCTGGGGCAGCGCATCCACAGTGCTCTTCAGATTGAACAGGCCCCGGCGGGCAGCCTCTTCCTCCCACTCAGCAGTGTAACCGTTGCCATTGAAGATCACGCGCTTATGGTCATGAATGGTGCGCTTGACCAGGGCGATGACGGCGCTGTCGAAATCCTCGGCCTGCTCCAGTTCATCGGCGTAGCCCTTGAGTTCCTTCGCCACCGCGGTGTTCAGAACCATATTCACGTCCGCCAGATTCTGTGAGGAACCAGGCATCCGGAACTCAAATTTGTTGCCGGTAAACGCGAAGGGCGAAGTGCGGTTGCGATCGGTGGTATCCTTGCTGAACTTGGGGAGGACATCCACGCCCAGATCCATCTTGACCTTAGGTGCGGCAGTATACTCACTCTCAGAAGAGATGGCCTCGATAATCGCCTCCAGCTCCTCGCCCACAAAGATGGACAGGATGGCAGGAGGCGCTTCGTTGGCGCCCAGACGATGGTCATTGCCCGGATTGGCAACCGTGATGCGCAGAAGATCCTGGTACTCATCCACAGCCTTGATGACCGCAGCCAGGAAAATCAGGAACTGGAGATTGTCCTTGGGCGTATCGCCGGGATCCAGCAAATTCAGCTCACTGGTACCGATGGACCAGTTATTGTGCTTGCCGGAGCCGTTGACGCCATCAAAGGGTTTTTCGTGCTGCAGGCAGACCAGGCCGTGGCACTCAGCCACCTTTTTCATGATTTCCATGGTCAGCAGGTTGTGGTCAATGGCAATGTTGGCTGTATCATAAATCGGCGCCAACTCGTGCTGGGCAGGAGCCACCTCGTTATGCTTGGTCTTGGCGGGAATGCCCAATTTCCACAACTCGTCATCCAGCTCCTTCATGAACTCAGAGACAATCGGGCGGATGGTACCGAAGTAGTGTTCTTCCAGCTCCTGTCCCTTGGCCGGGAAAGCGCCAAACAGCGTACGTCCTGTAAGGATCAGATCCTCGCGGGCTTCATAATCCTCCTTGCGAATCAGGAAGAATTCCTGCTCCGGACCGACAGTGGTGGAGACGTAATCTACGTCCTTGCCAAATAGCTTCAAAATTCGGCATGCCTGCTCGGAAATCGCCTTCATGGAACGCAGCAGCGGCGTCTTTTTATCCAGCGCCTCACCGGTGTAGCTGCAAAAAGCGGTGGGGATGCAAAGGACCTCGTCCTTGATAAACGCATAGCTGGTGGGGTCCCAGGCAGTGTAGCCGCGGGCCTCGCAAGTGGCGCGCAGGCCGCCGGAGGGGAAGGAGGATGCGTCCGGCTCGCCCTTAATCAGTTCCTTGCCGGAGAACTCCATAATGGCAGTGCCGTCGCCCTTAGGGCTGATGAAGCCGTCGTGCTTTTCACTGGTGATGCCGGTGAGTGGCTGGAACCAGTGGGTATAGTGGGTAGCGCCCTTTTCAATGGCCCAGTCCTTCATCACGCTGGCCACCACATTGGCCACATCCAGGTCCAGCGGCTGCCCATGATCCATCGTGGCCTTCAGGCTCTTAAACGTGGCGCTGGGCAGGCGCTCCTGCATGACGTGCTCATTGAACACCAGGGAACCATAGATCTCTCTCATACTGCCTTCCATATTCCATCTGCTCCTTATTATAGAAGAATTTCAGGATCGGCGGAACACAAAACGCCCACGCGGCCCCGTTGCCGCACAGACAACCCCGCCTTTGGAAAAAAGACGCCGCAGACACTCTCGCCCGCAGCGTCATTGCTGATTTCCTGCATTATAATAGAACTTTTCGCCGCCGTCAAGATGATTTCCGCACACAGCCGAATTCTTTGCCATTGTGTCAAAAAAACCGCAGCTTTCCTCCTGTTTTTTGGTGGAGATTCTCGGCGCTGCCGTACTGCCTGCGGGTCACCCTGCACGGCAGCCGGCAATCGAAAGAACTGTTTTGTCTGCACTGCATACAGCATCTGCGGCTGTGAACCAGAACGGCCGTCCCACAGGCATAGCTGCCAGTGCTTAGTCCAGCCTTCATTTACGAAAAGACCGTGCAACGCATAAGAACATTTCCTGAATCATTGGTATGCTCCCATTTCCACTGCATACGAGGATCTCAAAATATTATTGAGTTTGAGATTCCTATTATTTGTTTCTCGTGTCAACAAAAATCAGAAACC
>CBCPMX010000069.1:0-14253 GCA_965120355.1 uncultured Oscillospiraceae bacterium | reverse complement strand
TAACAAAACTCAAACAAATCTATGCTATACTAATTACGATAAGATTCCAAATCCACGCAGGCCGGAATTATGCCGCAATTCTTTCGGTTCTGCACACAAGGAGGAGCGCGGTATATGATCCATATTCTCGTGGTGGATGACGACCCCAGACTGAACCAAACCGTCTGCACCTATCTCAACGATAGCGGCTACGAGGCCAAGGGCGTCCTCAGCGCCGAAAGCGCCTACGACGCCATGTACAGCAACCTCTACGATCTGATTATTTCCGACATCATGATGCCGGGGATCGATGGTTTTGAATTCGCTAAAACCGTTCGTGGTCTGAATAAAACCATCCCGATTTTGTTTATGTCTGCCCGGGATGACCTGCCTGCCAAGCAAAAAGGCTTCGACATCGGCATCGACGACTATATGGTCAAGCCCATCGACATGAGCGAACTGCTCATGCGGGTACGCGCCCTGCTGCGCCGTGCCAACATTGAGGCCAGCCGCAAAATACACGCCGGCGGCCTGACCATGGATGCCGACGCCGTGAGCGCCGTCTACAATGGCGAGGAAATCCCGGTGACTACGCGGGAGTTTCACATCCTCTACAAACTACTCTCCTATCCCAACCACACGTTCTCCCGCTCCCAGCTCATGGACGAATTCTGGGGGTTGGAAAGCGACACCAGCCTGCGGGCAGTGGACGTCTACATTACCAAGCTCCGGGACAAATTCTCCATTTGCCCGGATTTTGAGATTAAGACCGTACGCGGGCTGCGGTATAAGGCGGTACTGAAATGAACCGGAGATCCTATAAGCTCAACAGACGGTTTTCACTCTCCATGTTTGCCGTTTATCTGGGCGTGCTCCTGCTGATGAGCGGCGTTCACACCGGCTTTGTCATATTAGTCAACACGCTGAACCTGTCGTCCGTTGTTCAGACGCTGGTTCCCCTGATCTACTGGATTTTAGTGGCCATTGGATTGACCTTTTATGCCAGAGGGGAGGTCAAAAAGGTCTACGAACGCCCCATGCAGCTGCTGGCATCGGCGGCACGGAAAGTGGCGGAAGGGGACTTTTCGGTCTACATACCCACGATTCACACCGCAGACCGCTACGACTATCTGGACATCATGATCAACGACTTCAACAAAATGGTGGCGGAGCTGGGCAGCATCGAAACCATGAAGACCGACTTCATTGCCAATGTGTCCCACGAACTGAAATCTCCTCTGGCCGCCATTCAAAATTATGCGCAGCTTTTGCAGAACCCGTCCCTCTCTTTTGAGGATCAGCAGACATATATCGCTTCCATTCTGGACAGCACGCATCGTCTGTCGTCCCTGATTACCAATATCTTGCGTCTGAACAAGCTGGAGAGTCAGGGCATTCGCCCGGAGCCAACCCCCTACGATTTGTGCCGGCAGCTCACAGACTGTGTCCTGGCTTTTGAACCGGTATGGGAACAAAAACAGATCGAGGTTGAGGTAGATATTGAGGACCGCGCCACCATTCTGGCCGATGAAAGCCTGCTGGAGCTGGTGTGGAACAACCTGCTGTCCAATGCGTTTAAATTCACCGAGCCAGGCGGAACGGTGACGCTGCGGCAGACCTCCCAGGCCGGGCGCGTGACGGTTTCCGTCTCCGATACAGGCTGCGGCATGTCTCCGGAAACCCGCTCCCGCATCTTTGACAAGTTTTATCAGGGTGATACCTCCCATGCCACAGAAGGCAATGGGCTCGGCCTGGCCCTGGCCCTGCGTGTATTGGATATCACAGGCGCATCCATTTGTGTCGAAAGCGCCGAAGGAGAAGGCAGCACCTTTACGGTGCACATCCCATTGTCAGACTTTGACCGAAAGGACGAGTAGGAATGGACGAATCGTTCAAACAGAGCACCGACTATATCGGCTATGAATACAAGGAGGTAGTTGCCTCCGGTCCCACAGCCTCGCTGTACCTGGATAGTTATCCCTGCTTCGGCTGGGAGCCCGATCCCAATGCCCCGCCCAAGGCACTCGCAGCGCGGCCCGGACGGACTTCCGCTCCGCCTCAGCTCAAAATGCAGTTCCGCCGGAATCGGAAAATCAGCAACAAAGCGGAGCTGACCCGCCTCCAGCGAAACTTTGACAGCTGCGTGGCGGAAATCCATGCTCTGGAAAAAGCAAAAACCTCCTCAGCCACCATTCAGGCACTGGTAGTGGCCCTGATTGGGACGGCGTTCATGGCCCTGTCCACGTTCTGCGTCACGGCAGAAGAACCCAACTATCCACTGAGCTTCCTGTTGGCCATCCCGGGTTTCCTCGGGTGGGTTCTGCCCTATTTTCTCTACCGGATTCAAGTGCGGAAAAAGACGGTTCAAATGAATCAGCTGATTGAACAAAAATATGAGGAAATTCATACAATCTGCGAAAAAGGAAACCGCCTTCTGTTTTGAAAGAACCGGCGCACTTTAAGCGGTGCTGTCCTTTGCAATTTACAGCGCATTGGCGTATTGAAGAAACAATGTCTGTGCAAACCCGGCGCCATTCTCTGTGCATGTAAAAAAGGTGCAGGCCGCTGCCGGCCTGCACCTTTTACATACACTTATTCGTAAATCGGATACTTGGCGCACAGCGCGTTGACCTTCTCACGGATCGCCTCCGCGCTGTTTTCAAAGTCCGTGACCGCCTGATACATGCACTCGGCAATGACCTCCATATCCGCTTCCACAAAGCCGCGGGTGGTGACGGCGGGAGTGCCCACGCGGATACCGCTGGTCACAAAGGGGGACTTGGGATCGTTGGGAACCTTATTCTTATTGACCGTGATATAGACCTCATCCAGACGCTTTTCCATCTCCTTGCCGGTGATATCGAAGTTCTGCAGGTCCACCAGCATCAGATGGTTGTCCGTACCGCCGGACACCAGCTGGAAGCCACGCCGCATCAGCGCATCTGCCAGCGCCTTGGCATTCTTGACCACCTGCCTGCCATAGGCCCGGAACTCCGGCGTCAGGCATTCGCCCAAAGCCACGGCCTTCGCGGCGATAATGTGCATCAGCGGACCGCCCTGGGAGCCGGGGAAAACCGCGGAATTGATCTTCTTGGCAATGGCCTCGTCATTGGTCAGGATCATGCCGCCGCGGGGACCGCGGAGCGTTTTATGGGTGGTGGTGGTCACCACGTCGGCATAGGGAACCGGCGAAGGATGGACGCCGGCGGCCACCAGGCCGGCAATGTGCGCCATATCCACCATGAGATAGGCGCCCACTTCTTTGGCGATCTCCGAAAACTTCTCAAAATCAATCACCCGGGGATAAGCGGAAGCGCCGGCAATGATCATTTTGGGCTTACACTCCTGCGCCGTCTTACGCAGAGCGTCATAGTCGATGCAGCCGCTGTCATCCACGCCGTAGGCCACGATATTATAGTATTTTCCGGAGAAATTCACAGGGCTGCCATGCGTCAGATGCCCGCCATGGTCCAGATTCATGCCCAATACCGTATCGCCTGGCTCACACAGCGCCATATAGGCGGCATAGTTGGCCTGTGCGCCGGAATGGGGCTGCACATTGGCATATGCGCAGCCGAACAGTTTTTTTGCCCGCTCGATGGCCAGATCCTCTGCAATGTCCACGCATTGACATCCGCCGTAATACCGTTTTCCGGAATAGCCCTCCGCATATTTGTTTGTCAGTACCGTACCCATGGCGACGAGAACTGCTTCCGAAACAATATTTTCCGAGGCAATCAGCTCAATGTTGCGTTTCTGGCGCGCATACTCCTTGGCCACAGCCTCGCCAACGGCGGGGTCGGCCTGCTGGAGAAATGCCATCATTTCCTGAACCATAGTCCAATTCTCCTTTGTTAGTCAGAATACAGGGGAACGCCGAAAAATCCTTGATGTTTTTCCTTCTTTTAGGGCTGAATCGCGGGCCAAAAATCCGTCCACAGCCAAAACCGAATTCAGCAGCGTTTTCAAAGCCATTATACCCAATCTTTTCTCAAAAGACAATGGAAAAAGAACACGAAAAACGTCCCACACAGGCGAATTTTATGATACAATGGTGAAAATCTTTAAAATGAGGGATTTCCATGGATATCAATACGCGCGTCAACCATATCATCGCAGAGCTCAAGGCCGCCTATCCGGATGCCCTGTGCGCCCTGCATTCTGAAAAGGACTATGAACTTATGATTGCTGTTCGCCTGTCGGCTCAGTGTACCGATGAGCGGGTCAATCAGATCACCCCCGCGCTCTTTGCCCGCTACCCCACGCTGGAAGCCTTTGCCGAAGCTGATGTCACAGAGGTGGAGGAACTGGTGCACGCCTGCGGCTTCTACCACCACAAGGCCAGGGATATCGTGCTGGCCTGCCAGATGCTCCGGGACGAATACGGCGGTAAGGTTCCCGACACCATGGAAGCGCTGCTGCGGCTGCCAGGCGTGGGGCGTAAAACAGCCAATCTCCTGTTGGGCGACCTCTATGGCGCTCCCGGCGCTGTGGTCTGCGACACCCACTGCATCCGCATCTGCGGCAAACTGGGTCTTTCGGAGGGCAAGGATCCGGTCAAGGTAGAAACACAGCTCCGGGCAATCCTGCCGCCAGAAGAAAGCTCCGACTTTTGCCATCGCATCGTCCTGCACGGCCGGGCTGTCTGCACTGCACGCAATCCCAAATGCGGGGAGTGTACCTTGGCGCCTTATTGCCGGACTTTCACAGGAGCGTAAGCCATGGAGCCGCTTCTCATCAGCGCCTGCCTGTTGGGCGTCGGCTGCCGGTATGACGGCAAAAGCCAACTGCTGCCGCAGGCCGCGGCTCTGCGGGAAAAGTACCATCTGATTCCCGTATGCTGCGAAACACTCGGCGGCCTGCCCACACCGCGCGTCCCTTCAGAGCTGCGCCATGGCCGCGTCTGGAGCCGGGACGGGCAGGACGTGACGGAACAATTCCTCCGCGGCGCCCAAGAGGTTTTGCAGCTGGCACGTTTTTTCGGCTGCCGCCGGGCCCTCTTAAAAGAACGCAGCCCCTCCTGCGGCTTCGGTCAGATCTACGACGGAAGCTTTCAGGGGAAGCTGACGGCAGGCAACGGCGTGCTGGCGCAACTGCTTCACGACAACGGATTTGCCATCTTTGGCGAATCACAGATTGCGCTGCTGCTATAACGCGAAGGACCTCCGCGGGGGGAGCTCTCCCCTGCGGAGGTCCTCGGACTTCTCCAGATGGTCCGCAACGCCGGCGCCGTTGGCCAGCGCTGCGGCCCGCACGGAAAAATCCTCTATTTAAGCGGCAGTGCCGGAATTTTCAGAGGATCCGTAATACGAGGATCCGCCGAAGATGCTGTTGAAAAAGTCTTCATAAGAATCGTAGCTTTGAGACCCGGTCTGCCTGTCTGTGCTCTGGGATTCGGCCTCTGTCTCCTGGCTGGCATTGCGGACATAGTCCGGAATTTTCTCATCAAAGGTCACCGTCAGATCCACATATTGGCCATTGCGGTAGACTGTGATGGTACAGGTGTCTCCTGCGCTATACTCCCGCATGGCAGCAGACAATTCCGTGTACGTCTGGATCTGGGTGTCGCCCATGGCGGTGATGATGTCCCCAGCCTGCATACCGGCTGTCTCAGCACAGCTGCCGGACTCAACACTGTTGACGTAGACTCCAACCGGCAGATTGTAATAAGAGGCCATGGTTACGCTCAGATCCGTCAGCGTGATTCCAAGATAAGGTTTGCCGGTAACGTAGCCATACTGCTGCAGATCCGAAACAATCTCCATCACATCATTGATGGGAAGGGCGAAGCCCAGGCCCTCCAGCGTGGTGCTAGAGGAAGTGGAATACTTGGCAGTGGTGATGCCCACCACATTGCCGTACATATCAAACAGCGGGCCACCGGAATTGCCAGGGTTGATGGCGCAGTCTGTCTGGAACATGTTGACGGGCGTACCGTCGGTGTTAATTTCACGGTCCAGCGCACTGACGTAGCCCACAGTCAGCGTGTTGGTCAGCTCGCCCAGAGGATTGCCGATGGCGCAGACCATTTCGCCGACCACCAGTTCATCGGAGTTGCCGATGGAAACTGTGGGCAGGCCCGTAGCGTCAATCTTCAGCAGCGCCACATCATTGTCAGAGTCATAACCCACCACTTCAGCCACGTACGTATCTCCGCTGGTCAGAACCACACGAATGGTGTCTGCTACCTCATCATCGCTGAGGATCACATGGGCGTTGGTCACCACATAACCATCGGAAGTAATGATAAAGCCGCTGCCGGAAGACGCCGTGGAGGATGCCTGTCCGAAGTAATTGGTGGTCGTCTCCGTGTTGATGCCGACCACGGCATTGACATTCTGCGAATAGACCTCACTGGGATCCAGCTTCGTGGTCTTGTTCTCTCCGGAGGTCACCAACAGCGGAGAACTGTCACTGGAACTGCTGCTGTCACTGCCGGTAGAGGTAGTTTCCGCGGTGGTTTCCGCGCTGCCGGAAGTCTCGGCCTGGAGCGTAGCAGCCTCAGTGGTTCCTGCATCGGAATCCCGATTTGCCAGATACACTGCGCCGCCGCCCGCAACACCGCCGATGATGGCGCAAGCCAACGCAAATGCTACAATTTTCGCGCCGCCTCCGCGCTTCTTCTTTTTCTGCGGCGCCGCCGCCAATTCATATTCTACGAAGTTGGAATTCTGAAGCTCCTGCTCTTCGTTGTTTTCAATGTGGGAATCGTGTTCGTCAAACATACTCGTTCGCTCCTTATCGTTTTGATATCTGCATTATACTTTCAACTTATGTCTAAAATATGAAACGAAAGAAAATGAATTATGAAATCAAATCAACAGATTCATGAACTGTGACCTCAGAAGTTTTCCAGTTCGCTCTGCGGCTTTTGCATCAGTTCCCGCAGGTCCCGCCACAACAGCCGCAGATCCGAAAATACAGCGTCAAACGCCCCTGCCTGTTGCAGGCTCCGCAGCACCAGACAGATAATGGGTGCCACGATCATACCGAACACGCCGTCGATTTTCATTCCTACATAGATGCACATCAACGAAACCAGTGTGGATAATCCCGTCTGATTGCCGACGATTTTGGGTTCGGCCACCTTGCGGAACACGAACAGGAACACCCATACTCCCAGCAAAAATACACACTGGGACAGATTCCCGCTCAACAACGCAATCACTGCCCACGGAACCAGCACCGTGCCGCATCCAAAAATGGGAAGAAAGTCCACAATCGCGATCAATACCGACAGCAGCACCGCATACCTTTGGCCATACAGCAGAAACGCAATCAGCAGGATCAGCATCACCAGGCAGGTCAAAATCAGCTGCGCCTTCAGATATCCGCCGGCAGCAACGCCCACTGCGGCCCGCAGTTTATTGCCTCCACTCCGCAGCCGTTTTGGGAGCCGGTTCCACAGCTGCTCCTTCAGCGTTGGAAACTCCGCCGTAAAGTAGAAGCAAGCCACAAAGAACATGACGCACGACAGGAAAAACGAAAACATCCGTTCCACTGCATTGCCTGCCTGCTCCATCACCGGCGGCGACCATGCCGCAATGCGTTCATTGAGCCATGTCAAAGCAGACTGAATTGCTCCGATCAAGTCTGACTGGAACTCCGCCTGGTCCCGGCCCGCCAGAGAACTGAGCGCTTGGGAAATGGACGTGATGCCATTTGTCAGACTGCTTCGGATATCATCCCAACTGCTGAGCAGCTGCGTTCCCTCATTCACCAGCCGCCTGGCCACCAGATATATCACGACGCCAATGGCCGCTACCATGGCGCTGACACACAGGAAGGACAGGATATGCCGCGGCACTGCCAGTCGCAAAGAGATCCGGTTGACCACTACATTCAATGCCTTTGCCAGCAGATATGCCAGCAAAAACGGCAGCAGCAACGACATCAGGTCCCCAAAATGCGCCACCACGCACCACACTACCACACAGGCCAGCACCAACCGCACAGCCAGGCGGGTATACAGTTCTTTCCGGGCCTGCCGGGATAATGTCTGTTTCAATTTTGTCACCAGCTTTTCTCTGTGTTCTAAACCGCTGCATCACAGCTTGCAGACGCTGTTCACCGGTCCCGTTTATCCATTTTCGAGAATATACTTCGCGTTTTTATTCGCGTTTTTATTCGCGTTTTTATTATAACGCACAAATGTAAAGAAATCTATGGTTTCATCCGCTTCTTCAGAAAAACTTCGAAACCGCCGTGGCGCAGGAGTCACGGCGGTTTCCTTGTCCTCGGTCCTCGTCCTCTACAAGAAGCGGCGAATATCCAACGCCAGCTTTTCCTCCGATTGAATCAAGCGCTTGGTGATGTCCTTGGATTTTTCATCTGCCGCCGCATACTGGTTCAAAAACCGGCTCAGAGATTTGACGCCCATATTACAGCCGTCCGTCATCAGATTTGCAATGGTCTGATCCGAAGCATCCACGGCAAGCTTTGCGTTTGTCTTAATCCAGGACATCCCTTTTGCCATGGGACTGGGGGCTTTCCCCGCATCGTGATATTGATCCAGCAGCTTTCTGGTCTTATCCTGCAATTTTTCATGTTCTGCCCGGCAACTGGATAAACTCTGCCTGAACCCCGCATCGTGTACATACCCGCTGACCTCGTCAATCGCGGAGATTCCCATTTGTACGCCTGCATCGCATTCCCGGAGCAAACGCACTGTATCGTGTTCGATCACTCTGCACACCTCCCGATTTGTGATGGAATTAGTATGCCCTTGCAGCGTGTATTTCTTGATCCAAAACGATAAAAACTATAAAAAATGATCCGGACGGACCTGCAGGCCCGCCCGGATCCGCCGTAATTTTTTCACAGCAGCATGACAGTACAAGCACGAAGCTGCTTCTGCCGCTCAGGAACAGTGCGGCTGTTCCATCATAATCCGGATGATTTCCTTGTCAGTCTCTTTCATGCCGTCGTGCCCCAGCCG
Source organism: uncultured Oscillospiraceae bacterium (assembly GCA_965120355.1). Taxonomy (GTDB): domain Bacteria; phylum Bacillota; class Clostridia; order Oscillospirales; family Oscillospiraceae; genus CBCPMX01. The sequence continues at coordinate 5,336 of CBCPMX010000069.1, read as the reverse complement.
CCCAACGTTGCGAATGGTGTTTTCCACACCCTTGGTGACGATTCCGTCACCGCCGTAGAACTGCTGTCCCTCCGCATACATCTGACTGCCGTAGATGCCAGCCTCAACGGCAAACGCGATCTTCGCCGCGCAGGAAGATTTTGCGCCGTCGCAGACCACGCCGGATATAATGGCCAGGGAATTCACCAGGGTATGACAAATTTCTTTGTATCCGCCGCCCTGTAAATAGGCAATGGCCGCACCAGCGGCACAGCCCGCACTGACCGCCCCGCAATAAGCGGACAAACAGCCGATGCCGCTTTTCAGGTGGACCGTCAGCAGGTCCGACAGCGTCACCGCCCGCAGCATTTGCTCCCGGGAGCAGCCCAGCTCCTGCGCGTACACCACCACCGGTACCGAAGCCGTAATCCCCTGATTCCCGCTGCCGGAGAGAATCACCACCGGCTTTTCACAGCCGCTCATACGGGCGTCAGAACCTGCGGCGGCCATGGCGCGGGCACGGGTCATGACAGTGGGGCTATGGTGCTTCATCAGCACCTTCCCGATGTTGGCGCCATAGGGCTTTGACATGCCTTCTCTGGCAATGTCCATATTATATTGAATCTGACGCTCCACCATGGGGGCCACATCCTCGATGTCCATAGTCTGCACAAAGTCCAGGATTTCTTCCACGGTGATCTCCGCGGCAAAGGTATCCAACTCCTGTTGGGCGTCTTTCTCCGCAGCCTGAACGGCCTGTCCGTCCACAGCGATCAGCTTTATGTCTGTGTGACCGTCGCGGATCACTACACGGGCAGTGTGTTCTCCTGCCGCCACCGTGACGTCGATGAGAAACAGCACATCCTCCTCACTGGGAATTGCATGGATCTCATGGGTGTCCAAATACGCACGAATCTGCGTCTTCTGCTCCGGTGTTGCCCGGGAGATGACCTCCAGCTCCAGCTCCGGCTGGCCGGCCACGATGCCGGCGGCCACAGCGGCTTCAATCCCCCGCAGGCCGTTGGTGTTGGGCACCACCACACTCTTCACATTCTTTACAATATTGCGGCTGACGGTGATCTCCACCCGCTCCGGCTCTGCTTTCAGTGCCTGCCGGGCCAGCGCCGCAGCATAGGCGATGGAAACAGGCTCTGTGCACCCCATGGCAGGCACCAGTTCCTGCGACAGCACCTGTAAAAACTTTCCGTAAACAGGATTCTTTTTCTCCAAACCGTTGTCCCTCCCCGACAGTCTGTTGGCGCCAAAGACGCAGCCTCCGCCAGAGTCTTTGCACTGTCTTTCTTCTCCGTGTGCAGCGTGCAGCTGCCTGCGTCTTTCTGCCTCTGAATGCACACGAATATATTGTAATTGTATCACATAGTGCAAGAACTTGTCAATTACGCGAAGGGGTGCTCTTCCATTTCGGCCCGGCTCGCGCCGCGCCGCACATCCGGCAGCGTCATAACCAGCACTTTGGACAGCACAATGCCATATCCGGCACTGATATAGGTGGAAACATAGAATCCGGCATACCCTATCACCGAGACAAGGACGCCGCAGGCCAAAATATTGACAGCCATTGTGGAGATACTGGAAGTCAAATACCGCAGCATTTTCTGCCGCCCCCGAAGCTGCGCCTCCTGAATGTGGCGCACAGCGCTGAGAAAATAGGCAAAGGGCTCATAGGTCAGGATCATGGCTCCATACCGAATTGTCTCCGCGTCATCGGTGAACAGCCGCAGCATGGGACGGTTCAGCGTAACGCAGGCCAGAACCAGCACCGCCGTCAGCCCAAACAGCAGCCGGTAGGTAATGCTTACGCCCCGGCGAATGCGCGCATGCTGCCCCAAGGCTGAATTTTGAGCAATAAAGGTCACCAACGCCTGAGCCGCGCCATAGACGGGAATCTGCAACAGCGTTGAGATCTTCCCCGCGCTGGAAAACCCTGCAATGGCCGCCACGCCAAAGCCGCCCAAAAAGCTCTGCTTCACCACACTGACAACTGTGCCGGACATCTGCTGCAGCATATTGGGCGGCGCCAAACGCCCAATGTCCCGTGCATACTGTCCCCGCAGCATTCGGAAGTGAAAGCGCTCCGCCAGCACCGTCCTGCGCAGCTTACGGAAAATCAAAACGCACCCTACCACCTGGGCCAATGCCGAGGCGATGGCCGCACCGGCAATCCCCATCAGCGCTACCAGGACAATATCCAGGACAATATTAAATACAGATGTAAACAGGACGTACCACAGCGGAGTCCTAGAATCGCCATACCCAATCATGATCTGTTTCGCCAGATCATACAACATCTGAAACGGCAGCCCCAACAGATAGAACACGCCGTACAGAGCCGCTGCCTGCACAATCTCCTCTGGTGTCTGAATCAGCCGCAGCAGCGGCGTGAACGCCACCGCCCCCAGGACAAGCATCCCCACCCCCAACAGGAGATCCACAAAGAGCAGCGTATAGCACAGCTCGCACATTTTTTCTTCGGAATACACCGGCTTCTTCGCCGCCACCAACAAATTGCCCCCCAGTTCCATGCCGCCGGAGACAAACAAAAAGATCATCAGAATGGTGGACGCATTGGATACAGCCGCCAGAGCATTTTCATCCAGCATCAGTCCAATAATCATCGAATCGGCCACCGAATAAAACTGAGACGCCAACATACTCACGGCCACTGGAAGGGCAAACCGCACCAGGGATTTGCCGATTGGGCCCTCGGTCAGGGTTTTCTCTTGCAACATTCGCCACGCTCCTCTATAATGACACTGGTCACACTATAAACGATCCAGTCGCTGGACAGTCAAGAGAGGCTGACGCATTTTATGCAAAAGTTCGAAAAATATTATTATACCACAGGGGAATTTGCCAAACTGGCAAAGCTTCACAAGAAAACGCTTCACTATTACGACGAAATTGGCTTGTTCCGGCCCAGCTACGTCCATGAAAACGGCTACCGCTATTATTCTGCGGCGCAATTTGACCGGCTGGCGCTGATCCTGACCCTGCGGGATCTGGGCGTCGCCCTGAAAGACATCAAAGCCTACCTGCAGTGCGGAGATGTGGCGCTGATCAATCAGTTTCTGTCGGCACAGGAAGATGCGATCGCACAGCAGATTCAGCTGCTGAAACAGCGCAGCGCACTGCTGGCCTCTGTGCTGGAAAGCAGCCGGGATTTTCAGGCCCATGGAACTCAGGGCTATTATCTTGCACAGCTTCCGGAAACCCGGATTGAGCCTTTGGATGCGCAATCTCTGCAAGGTCACATGGCCATCAACTACATCACTGACGGTCCTCACACCGGCATGTGCCTGCATGCAGGAGAGCTGTTGTTTTACCGGAAGCACCCCGACGGTTCCCTGGCCATTCCGGCGGGACAATACCTGTGCCTGTACAGCCGCAGCCCTGCCACAGAAAGCACACCGGTTTTTCTGGAGCGTCAGCTCCGGCTGATGCACGCCTATGCGCAGACGCAGCAAATCCAGCTGGAGGACCGCCTGTACAATGATTTCAGCGATGTCCTATTCCAGGAGGAGGACGGCAGCGAGGCGGAGGTCTTCTGGCTCCGGGCGCGGGTATTATGAGCGTGCCAGCGCGCTCTGCGCGGGTAATCCGGCTGCAGCGTCTGTCATATGCGCCTGCTGGGCAGAAAAAAGCCAACGCGGTCCCGCCTTCACAAGACTTGACCGCGATGGCTTTCAGTTGAATATTCCTGCATAATATACATTCTAAGCTCAGTAAATCAATCTCTGAATCTGCGGCACATTCTCTGCGCCCACACTGACAAACAGCTCCAGCACCGTATCCTGGGGCAGCGTCCGCTCTTGGGTGCCGCCGTTGTTTTCCAGGCTGAATGCCACAGCGCCTTCCTGCGAATTATCGCCATACAGGACCGTCAGGGAAACCACGCCTTCTAACTCCGTATAGTAGACGTCCAATGCACCAATGTGTTCCGTATTGTCCAGATAGCGATAACCGCTGTACAACGGGCCATCAACCCGCTCCAGCAGCACCAGCCCCTGCGTTTCGCCGGCACTGTAACTGACGGCATATAAATTTCCGCAGGCTTCCGCCGCCTCCAACTGCACCCCGGTGCGGCCAGTCTTTTGGGTAATCAGCGCCAGCACCTGAGCCTGGTCTGCCACATCCACCACCGGAGCCGCACCGGCGGCATACAGGCCCGCCCCGGTCAGCAACAGCAGCACCAGAACCACTGCCGGCCAAAGCCGGCTCCATGGAATACTGTGCCTTTCCATCGCCATCCCTCCATCCTCTTTTGGTATGAATAGCATACCAGAACAGGCCCCTGGGCGCTACCATGCCCCTGTAAACGCCATGTAAAGCCCATGTAAAACCCATCCCCGGACCCAGCGGTCCGGGGATGGGCGTTCCGGCAGCTTTGCCGGCAGCATTTCTCAGGCAGGCGGCATCTCCATGGCGACGGTAACCTCATAGACTGCGGCGTCCGCCGGAATCTGATCCTGGGTCATGGGAACGATCCGCTGGTCCGGTGTTGCCGTATCCGGATAAATGGTATACGCACCGCGCTCCAGCCAGTTCAGCATGACCTCCGCCATGGCCTCCATGCCGGAGATGGCCGGCTCCTGATCCTCCGGCGCATCGGGTCCGCCGGCGTCCATGGCCACCAGATAAGTCTTTTCCGGGTCCAGAGGTTCTCCGCCCACGGTGGGATCGACAATCTGGAACGCGCCGTCGCCCAGAATGCAGTAGCCATAGGCTGCGCCGCTGATCTGGTTGAACTGGGTGGATTCCGCGGGCAAATCTATCAGGGATTTTGCCATTTTCTCCACCAGCTCCTGGCCTGTCATCTCCATCACATAGATATCTGCCCCGTTGGCAAAGATATTATACAGGTCCCCCAGGGTAATGCTTCCGGCGCTGACCGACGAGCGGATACGGAAGCCGGGCATCATACCCACGTCGGTGCCGGTGCTCTGGCGGATCACGTCGGTGACCAGGTCTCCCAAGTTGGTCTCGTCGGTACGGATGCTGCGGCCGTCCTCAGACTCCGAGGTCCGGCGGCCGTTGAGGAAATACGCTGTGTCCACAATGGGTTTGCCCGTGTCCTCCTCCAGTCGCTGCAGATCCGCATCCACCAGGGCCTGGACTGCGGGGTCGGGGGTGTAATAGCTAAGAATGGTCTCCTGCAGAAGCTCGGCAGTCTTTTTGACCACTTCTCCATCCTTGAGATAGAACGTCATGACGCCGACGCACTCGCCCATACAGCTGGCCTGATTGACCAGGACACCGGTCTCCGGGCAGACCCAACCGCTGCCGCCGCCGATGATGGAATGGGTATGGCCGTCAATAAAGGCGTCCAGCTCCGGCGT
>CBCPMX010000068.1:0-21513 GCA_965120355.1 uncultured Oscillospiraceae bacterium | reverse complement strand
CGGAGTGACTGTAGCGCCGGGAGCCACCGCATTACAGCGAATATTGGTGTTGATCAGCCGCATGGCCACATTCTTGGTCAGTGTGTTCAGGGCGCCTTTGGTGGATGTGTACGTTGCCCCGCAGAAGGGACGGGCGCCATTGACGGAAGACACATTGATAATAACCCCTTCATTCTTGGGCAGGAAAATCTTCAGCGCCTCCCGGATATACCGCATGGGGCCGCCCAAGTTGGTGTTCATCACATACATCATCCAGTCGTCGTCCGTTTCATCAATCATTTTCTGCTCTCCGATACCGGCGTTGTTGATGAGGATGTCTACATCGCCAAACTCTTTCAGCGCAGTTTCAAACACCCGCTTGGTATCCTCAGTAGAACAGACGTCGGCTGCCACACCAACAGCTTTCCCACCTTTTTGACGGATCCTTTCCACGACCGCATCCAGCTTGTCCGGATGCCTGGCCGTGATCACTACCGCCGCGCCTTCCTCGGCAAACAGTTCCGCCATTGTCTGCCCCATTCCATAGCTGGCTCCGGTGATGATCGCGACTTTATCCTGAAGCATCTGCTGCTCCATAGCTATAACCTCTTTTCTTTGGAATGTTTATCTTTACATCTACAGTTTAGTGCCGGAGAGAAAGAATAGCAAATACTTATTCATTATTCAATTCCATAATTGACTTTTATGGAATCTGGCCTATACTGGTATTCAGAGGTGATCCCAATGGACTTTGGTTTGTTAGAATACTTTTTGGCGGTGGCAAGGGAACAAAATATTACCGCGGCGGCAGAATCCCTGCATATCTCTCAACCCGCTCTGTCCAGGCAGCTCAAAAAAATGGAGGATGAGCTGGGAAAACAGCTTTTAATCCGCGGCGTCAAGGGTTCCCGCAAGGTCACGTTGACAGAGGAAGGCATGATTCTGCGTAAGCGCGCGGAAGAAATGCTTTCGCTAATGCAGCGGACAAAAGAAGAAATATCCGGTTCTGATGAAACCATTGCAGGGAATGTGTATATAGGCGCTGGAGAGACCGAAACTGTCCGTCTGTTTGCTAAAGCTGCAAAGGAAATACAGAAGAAATACCCGGATATTCAGTATCACATTTCCAGCGGCAATGCCGAACATGTATTGGAATACCTGGATCGGGGACTGATTGATTTTGGATTGCTTTCTACTGAGATAGATACACAGAAATATGAGGCGATCCCGGTTCCCTTTAAAGACACTTGGGGCGTGTTAATGCGGAAAGATTCTCCCTTGGCCGAAAAGGAAACCATCCGTCCGGAAGATTTGTGGGATAAGCCCTTGATTGTTTCCCACCAAAAAGGGGATGAGCGATATCTGAATCAATGGCTTCAGCGCGAAGAATCCGAGCTGCATATTGTGGCTACTTACAACTTGCTCTTTAATGCTTCGCTATTGGTGGACGAAGGGCTGGGGTACGCCCTGTGCTATGATAAACTCATCAACACACAAGGCAGTCATCTTTGCTTTCGTCCACTCTCCCCTCAGCTGAACGTTCGCGGTTTTATTGTGTGGAAAAAATATCAGGTGTTTTCCAAGGCGGGGGGGGGATTTTTTTGCAGCATCTTCGAGCACTTTTAGAGTCGGATGAATAAGATTGTATATTCCCGGTCGTGTTATGCGGCGGCGCTCTTTTGAAATGTTAACAGCCCGGGATTGTGCGCCCTCAAATATCATGCTGAAAATATAAACAGATTCTCTTGCACACAGACTGCCCAGAGAACCTTGCTGCCGGAAAAATCAACACGGTCAGAGATAACGCCGCGCCGTTCCAGCGCCTGGGCCGCTGCGCCCTCGTGGCTCGTGGGACGTTCCTCCAACCTTCGCGCCGCATGGCTGTGGTGGCCGATGCGCTCCACATGACCGGCAATCTCAAGGCAGCGGTTCGCCGCCGTAGCCCACGCTTCGCGCCAGACGAGCAGTTGTTCTTCGCTGTTCCACCGTGCAGAGATGGGGGCCGCCTGCCGCACCGGGTGCTTTTGGGGTGTTTGTCCATCCGCACATACCCATGTGCCTGGGCTGCGGATGGCGCCAACACCTTCTGTTTGCCGGCTTTGCAGGGCTATATGCCAGAGCTGAGCCACGGCAGCCATATGTTTCGGAACCTTGCGCGTTCTATGACCGCATGATATGGGAGTTGAAAAATGCGGACAAGGCGCCGTATATGACGCCCTGTCCGCATTTTGCTGTCAAAGTAGACACCTTTTCCGTCAGTTACATCGAATTAGATCTGCTGTCCGGGGCTTTTCCGGCGGGAGAAAGCGCAGTCCTGCCGGAAGCAGAGCAGGCCGCCGCAGATTGTACTCAGTTGGCCATAAAGGCATCGTATCCAGCCTGATAAATATCAAGAACATCCTGCAAGCCCATCGCAAAGCAGTTATCTTTATAAGTCTGCCAGGTGAACTCATTCAATTCTGTACCGCCATGAATCCAGGAAAGTACCGTTTCTGAAACATAGGTGGAAATGTCGCTGGCCAGATTGGCTGCTGTCAGCGTATCCTCGGCGGAGATACGATTATCTGCGCCGATGGGATAGTCGTATTCACCGGTGCTGGAGTGATTGATGATGTCGTCGGCCTCCAGCATGACGTCTGTATAGCTGAAATTGAATTTGGCGTCGTCATAGATACCCGGCAAATATTCTGATGGGGTGGCGGTCGCGTAGATCATGGCAGCCGTGGTGGTACCGCCCTCGTAGTTCATGATCAGGTCGCTCCACTGCGGCTCGCCGTTGGCGTCCAGGATATAGGCTTCATCCTCGATACCGTAGTTGAAGAGGATCGTCCCCTCGTCGGAGTAAAGATATTCCACCAAAGCGATGATATAACCAAGAGTTTCTTCATCGCACTGCGTGGAAACTGACCAGGACGGTGCGCGGATGATCTCTCCGGAGCCGCGGATCTTCAACGTTTCGCCGCTGGACGGCGTAACGAAGTGCAGCGCCTTGACAGAAATCCCGTTGGCATTGGCTTCGTTGATGGTCTGCGCGTTGACATTGCCGTTGCCGAACAGCGTGCCGGCGGCCACCATGTTCGTCTGTTCAAAATCTTCATAGGAAATAAAGTCGTTAAAAATCAGCCCTTCACTGTACCATTGCTGTATCATGGCAATATAGCTGTACATTTCATCCGTAATACCGCTGAACTGGACTTCGCCGTCCACGACCCGAAGCCCTTCAAGCCCCACTTGACCGGTGGTGATGTTGTATCCGCACAGCAGCGCCTGGTCAAAGCCGTCGGACCTCATGCCATACTGGAGCCCATATGCCTGATTGACAGCGGCAAGAAGATCGTGGAGTTCCTCAAAGGTAGTCGGCTCTGCGATACCCAGCTCCTCCATCAGATCCGCCTGAACGCCAATGGTGAAATTGTCTACATACGGTTCTGCGTGAATTTGCGGGAAATAGGCAATGTAACCGGAGGCTGTGGTCATCTGTTTGATGACATCGTCGTCATAAGCAGTCAGGCTGGCCATCAGATTGGGCATATCGTTGAGAATGTAATCGCTCAGGTCAATGACCACTTCGTTTTCCACAGCGGCGTCCAAGCCGCTGGCGTAGAGGTCGATGTGGTTGATGACGTCGCAGTAGCTGCCTGTGGCGATCATCAGATTGATAACAGTACTGCCATCCAGATAATTACCTGCGGTGATGTCCAGGGTCAAACCGGTTCGTTCGCCCAGCGCATGGAGAACGGCCAGATCACTGGGGCTGTCCACCATGGCTGTGATGAAAGGCGGAAGCAAAAGATACATGGAGACTGTCGCGCCGTCCTCGCTGAGCGGAAGAGATACCGCATACTTTTCGTAGGATGGAACCATCTCTTCCGGTTCAGCAGCTTCGGGTTCTGCCGGTGCTGCTGCACTGCCGGCGGCTTCTGCGGCGTTTTCTTCTGCGGGAGCCTCCGCCGCTTCCGCAGAGTGGTCGGAAGAGACTGCCTGTGCAGGCTCGGTTTCCGACGGGCTTGCAGTCTCAGCTTGTGTGGATGTGGCGCTGCCGCAGCCGGCGAGAAGGCTCAGGATCATAGTGCATACGAGCAGCAAAGCGAATAGACTCTTTTTCATAACAAGTTGCTCCTTTCATGTTCGCAATCATTGCGTTTTGATGCAAGGTTTGTGCCAAAGAGACAACATTTAAAATATCGTTTTGCACTGGCAAATAAACTGTTTGTGTAAATGTTGTTCGAATTTTGTGCGATAGAGTCTGATTTTAGGACAATGAGGTATTTGCCGCATGCGGGGACGCCGCCTCTGGAAAAATAGTTGGCACAAAATTTGCAATGTATCGGGTATCTTTGAACGATTGAAAGGAGCGATCTTCCATGGAAGAAAAAGTGTTGCTGGCGCAGATCGAAGCGCTTCAGAAGGAAGTCCGGCGGCTGAGCCGTCATACGGATGCGGTAGAGGTGCAGAACCTCATGAGCCGCTACATCTTTTATATGGAGAACGGTAGGATCGCGGAGGTCTGGGACGATCTGTGGAGCCATACCAATGAGGACGTGCGCGTGGAGATCATGGATTCCGGCGCGTATAAGGGGCAGGAACATGTCCAGCGTGTATGGTATACTATGGGCCGGCGAATGGATATACATGGAAATCTTATCGACACCACACCGAAGGTCGGAGAAATGTCCAACACCAATACGGATCGAGCCTCCCTGCTGCTGATGCTGACGATTTCTTCTCCGATGATTGAAATCAGCGAGGACGGCACCCACGCATGGGGGCAATGGCACATCTTTGGTCCGCACACCAACCGGGTGTTTGATCCGGAAACGAAGATGAAGAAGGATACCGCCTTCTGGATCGCCGGAAAATACGACAACGAATTTGTGAAAGAGGACGGAGAGTGGAAAATCCTGAAGCTGCGTCCCATCTGCTGGCTGCGGACACCCTATCATAAGGATTTCCTGGAGTGCCCGGACTGCCGCCGCACGCCGTCGCCTTACTATCCGCCGGACGAACCGCCCCGTATTTCTTCCTTTAACCCAGATGAGGGCAGCAATCCGGACAAATGGGGTCCGTTCCCGCACGCGCATATCGTACATAAATAAATTTAGGAGGCGTTTGTGTGAAAACATTGCTGAAAAACGCGAAAATCTACGGCGGTTCCGTGGCGGACATTCTGGTGGAAGACGGAAAAATTATCGATATCGGCAGTTTTGACGCTGCTGACCAGCTCTGGGATATGTCCGGATATGCCGCTGTGCTGCCTGGCATTATTGACGCGCATATGCATATCGTTACCGGTGACATTACATATAACGATCAGGCTCTGCGCAGCTGGGCGCAGGCTGGCGTCACCACGGTTCGGGATCTGGGCATGGGCAACGACAAAAACCGCTGTCCGACACAGGAGTTCCTTGCCTTCCGCGCCTCCGTTGAAGTGCCGGAATGCGCCCACTGCCTGACCTGCGGACGATTCGTGGCGCAGTATCACGGCCTGAACCATATCATGAGCGACGGTGCGGAAACCGGTTATGGCTGTCGAACGCCACAGGATGCGGTCGATGCGGTCAACGAACTGATTGATATGGGCTGTGAGGGCATTAAGACCTCTGTGGGGCGCGGCATGGACGGGAAAAGTGAGGTGCTGGACGTGCCAAAGCTGAAGGCTATTGCGGATACGGCCAAAGCCAGGGGCGTATGGTGTACGGCGCATGTCCTGGATTCTGAACTGGTTCCTCGTCTGCTGGACGCAGGCATTCCGGAATTCGCTCACATGCCTACGGATCCGATGCCCGACGAGCTGCTGGATCGAATGGTCGCCCAGGGTGTGGTAGTTTGTCCCACGCTCTGCACCATCAAAGCGCCCCGACCGCCCATGCCCAAGGACGCGAAGCTGCCGCCCATGCCCAAAGAACTGCCACCGATGCCTAAAATCGACCTTGATGCGCAGGAATCAACGGTGGTAGACAATACCGCACGGTTCATCCAAAAAGGCGGTATGGTGTGCGTAGGGACCGACACCATGCGCATGGAGTCACAGCCGCATGTGGCGTCCATGCCCGTCCGGGAGCTTCAGCTTCTGCACCGCGCAGGGCTGACAGTCCCCCAGGTCATTGAAGCGGCAACTATCAATGCGGCAAAATTCTGTAAAATTGATGATCAGGTTGGCTCCATAGAGGTCGGTAAGCAGGCCAATATCATTGCGGTCAGGGACGAGATCGATGAACGCTTTGAAGCCCTGTCCCATGTGGAATTCGTCATGAACCGGGGCGTCGTCATTAAATCGTAAGAAAATTAGACAAGTACAACAAGCCGTCCGGGAACAGCACATTACAGGCATGTCCGGACGGCTGCTTTGTACAATGTCTGCATAGAACAGTGCAATGCCCCGCCGGCAAGCGCCGGCGGGGCATCAGCAGCATAGAATTCAGAACATGGCCGGGGTGGCGATCTGGTACGCAGAAACCAGGATATCACCGGTATAGTCGCCGGGGGTGTATGGTACCTCTTGCCCGTTGACCACAAGCTTGACGGCGCAGCCATCGGGCGTCCGAATTTCGGACGTGCTGTCGATGTGCAGTGCGGACAGATAGCTCTTTCCCACGACGGTCCAGATCGTGCCGTTTTTCAAAGTTACAATGACGCCGTTATTGACAACCGGGCAGGGGCTGTCATAGACCTGATAGATTTCCTTCCGGTTCTCGCCGGAAATGGTTTTGCTGGCATGGTGGGTGCGGGAGGCGGAGATCACACCCTCCAGCTCCACGTGATCCAGCGTCAGCACCAGATTGATGGGATAACTTTTCGCCTCCATAGGCGGCATTCCCACGGGTGCGGGAGGGCTGCCGGGCTGTTTATCCTTATTTTCGCTGGGAGGCGGCGTTTGGGGCATCATTTTGGGCTTGGCGGCGTTGGTGATGCCATTGTAGAAGTCACCAATAATGGTCATGTCTTTGAAGCTGGCCTGCAGGTCGGTGCACCAATGCTCCTGCGGAAAGCCCCAAATGGAGAGGGTGTGATAATTGGGCTGCGTGACGTCATGTGCGGGGTCCTTGACGGGAACCTCTGTGTCTACCTCGATCTCCGACCGGCCAAAACCGGGGTCATCGGAGTCAAACATCTGTAGAATAACCCGGTTGCCAGGCGTCAGCACCGCGTTTTCGCATTCAATTTGTGGGAAACAACTCCGGGCAATGAAGGTGGAACGGCCGGAACGCACGGTGGAATCCTTGATTTTAACCAGTCCGCCCTGATTGGACTGGAACATGACGCCGAAACGGCCGCCAATGATTTCGGAGCCGTTTATGATTTCTCCGCCTGCCAACTCATTGGCCACTTTAAAGGCCACATCGGGCGAATACATCTTTGTGTGGTCAAAAACGTTTTTGCAGTCGCCGATGGAATATGCGCCGTACCCATGGCGGCCGGTGATGGTCACGTCGCAGTCCTTTGCATAAATGCGAGTTTTCACCGGCCGCCATTCCTTTGGCGATGAGATGCCGTCCGTAGACAGGACGCCCCAGTTTTCTGAGCGGATGCGGCAGTTTTCAAACACGGCAGAGGAGTCATGCTCCACATTGATGGCCCGTGTGGTGCCCCACCCGCCAGAAACATAGGTCATGCAGGACTTGCCGGGACGGCGCTTCTCCACAGATTGAATCTGCTCCGGCGTGCCGCCCCGTACATGGATGTCGGAATTGCGGACGGTGATCCTAGAGGTACCCAGCGTAACGATGCCGTCGTTGCGGATGCCCTGGTTTTCGATGGACAGGTTTTCAAAGACGGCTTCGGCCGCATTCCCGACCAGAACGGAAGCGCCAAGGCCGTTGAAATCATTGGGGCTGTGGCCGGTATTGCGGATAGTCAGATCCCGGACATTGTAGCTGCCGTCCTCAATCAGCAGGCCGTTCATGGCTTCCCCGGTGGTGGTGATGACGCCGCCGCAGATGGACGTGCCGTCGATGGTACCGCCGGTATAGGCAGACAGGACGGACTGCTCCAAAACGACGCCGTCCATGCCGCCCAGAATAACGGCCCGGAATTCCTCCGGCGTGCTGCCGGGGCCGCCGGGGGTACCGGATCCCTTCGGCGCGGGGACGCCGAGAGGATCTGTGACCGTCAGGGCAACGCTGCCTGTATAGACGCCCGGCGCAGGGTCCATCTGTACGCCGTTCACGGTCATGGTCAAAAGTTTTCCCTCCGGTGGTAGGAGCTGTGCGTCCTCCTCCAATGTCAGGCTGGTCAGATACAGGGATTGCGATACGGCATATGGTCCATTAAGATGCAGAGATTCCATGATTTGTGTTTCCTTTCTGTTATGTTTGTGTTCCGCACGGACCCTCCTGGGAATGCGGCGCGGCTCAATGGCGGTTTGTTTATGGATGTGAAAATTGCAAGGTTTATGCCAAGTTCAGATATCCAGCGCGGCGTGATATCCCTCATACACCGCCTTTGTGATATTGGCGGGGCGGATGCAGTCGCCCACTTCGCGGACAAAGGACGCGGTATGCCGAAGGGCCTCCACATCGGCCCGGTTGGCCCGCTGGCCCACGGCGCAGATCACGGTTTCACCAGGAACCAGCACCTCGCTGCCGTCAGGCGACCGGCAGATCAGCCCGCCATTGGCAACCCGCAGGCCGGCATGGCCCAGATGGACCGTCACCAGCTCGTCGATTTTCTGCATCAGGATTGGGCGGTGCCGGATGTTGCAGTCCGGGGCCAGGACGTCCCGCATTTCCACCAGATGAACCTGCTTGCCTTCCTGTGCAAGATGAACGGCACATTCGCAGCCAGCCAGCCCGCCGCCCAAGACTACCACGGAATCTCCGACCTTTTCTATATTTTTGTAGTATTCGTTAACCACAATGACCTGTTTTCCGTCGATCCCCGGCAAAGGCGGCACAATGGGGGCGGAGCCGACGGCCAGAATCAGCGCGTCGGGCGCTTCCGCTTCCACATATTCCGGAGTGACAAGGGTGTTCAGACGAATTTCCACACCTTCGGACCGGGCCTGCCGCTCTAGTGTCAGGCCCAACTCGTACATTTCCCGCTTGAACGGGATGGCCTGCTCACATTTCAATATTCCGCCCAAAGCATCCGACTTTTCGCAAAGCGTCACCTGATGGCCCCGCTGGGCGGCGGTAACGGCAGCTTTCAGCCCGGCGACACCGCCGCCGGCCACCAGCACCTGCTTGGGCCGCAGTACCGGCGTCACCTCCATACCGTCCGTCTCCCGGCCAATCAGCGGATTGACGGCGCAGCGCCGTGTTTGGGTGACAGACCGTTCCGCCATGCAGGTGAAGCAGCGAAGGCATTTGACGATCTGCTCTGCCTGACCGGCCTGTACCTTGCGCGGCAGAAACGGGTCGGCCAGCAGTTCTCGCGCCATATAGATGAGGTCGGCCTTGCCGCTGGCTAAAATCTCTTCCATCTGCGCCGGATCGTTGAGCGCACCAATGGCGGCCACAGGCTTGGACACATGCTTTTTGATCTCCGCGGCCAGATATACGTTGGCTCCGTGTTCTGCAAACATGGGCAGATGGGTGTTGAAAAATCCGAACTGATAGGAGCCGGCGGAAACGTGGATCAGATCCACCAGATCCTCCAGCGCGTGGGCGATACGGCAGCCCTCGTCCAGATCATAGCCGCCCGCAAACAGCTCCGCACCGCTCATGCGCAGCTCGATTGGAAAGCCGGGTCCGACAGCCGCCCGGACAGCGCTCAAAATCTCACGGGCAAAGCGCACGCGGTTTTCCAGGCTGCCGCCGTATGCATCCTCCCGGTGGTTAAACCATGGGGATAGGAATTGGTTGATGAGCCAGCCATGCCCCGCGTGGACCATGACCATTTCAAACCCGGCGCGCTTGGCCAGTGAGGCTGCGTCAGCGTAGGATTGTACAATGTCCGAGATTTGCGCCTTTGTCAGGCCCTTGACGGGAAGCCCGTCCGGCCGTGTACCGTCGCTGGGGCCGTATTGGCACAGCGCCTGCTTTTTCTCTTTGTCCGCCAGATAAGTGCCGGCGTACTGGCCGGAGTGGCTCAGCTCCACGCTGGGGACCGCGCCATGGCGGCGGATCGCGTCGGCGGTATAGGCAAAGGACGCCAGCGAACCGGGCGTTTTCAAGTCCAAATGGAGCATATGGGAACCGTCCGTCTGCGGATGCACTACCAGCTCGCTGACGGTAACGGCTGCTGCGCCGCCCTTGGCCCGCAGTTCATAGAAGCCAACGGACCGTGGGCCAAGGCAGCAGTCCGCCGTAATATCCGTGGCACCCATGGGCGCGGCGCACATGCGGCTGCGGAAGGTGACGTTTCCGATCTGGATGGGAGAACAGAGAAGCGGATAGGTTTGCTGCATAAGAAGCCCTCCTGAAATGCATATGGTATTCTGCAAGAAAGTGTTGCAAAAACAATGCCAATGTCCGACTCCGACCCAGATAGGCGACTCGGGTGGTTTTGTTGGCACGGAATTTGCAAAACAGTCGATATAGTCAGAAGCCCGCCGGAATGCAGCGGCCCGGCGGGCATGTAAAAGGAGGAAACGCTATGAACCCCTATCCACATTTGCTTTCGCCCAAAAAAGTGGGAGGTCTTCTGTTCAAAAACCGTATTTTTACCGCCCCTACAGGCGTGCATGCCCTTCAGCACGGCGAACAGTCGTTCCAGGAAGCCGTCATCACCCATTTTTCCGGCCGGGCAAAAGGTGGTGCAGCCATGGTTACCTGCACCGGTGTTCAGATCAACCCCAACATGAAAAGCGACGGCAGCCATTTGCACATCAACCCCTATACCACGGAAGGTCTGCGCAGCTTATATGAGCTGGCGGCGCGGGTACATCACTTCGGCGCGGTGGCTTCCATGCAGCTTTCGGACCAGTACCGCTACGACCAGTATTACGCCGTGGGGCCGGGATTCAAAAAATTTGGCCGGGACAGCGTGGAAATGCCGCGGGAGATCATCGAACAAAAGGTCAAAATGTTTGCCGACGCGGCGGAAATTGTGAAAAAAGCCGGTTTTGATATGTGCATGCTCCACTTCGGCCACGGCGGCGAGTGGTCGCAGTTCCTTTCGCGGCGCTGCAATCACCGCACGGATGAATTTGGCGGCAGCCTGGAAAACCGCGCACGGTATCCGCTGATGATTATTGATGAGATCAAAAAGCGCTGCGGAAAGAACTTCCTGATCGAACTGCGCTTCTCTGTTTCCGAAGTGGAACCAGGGGGCATTACTGTGGAGGACAGCGTGGCGTTTGTCAAGTTGCTGGAGGGCCGTGTGGATCTGCTGCACTGCTCCTGCGGCATGAACACGGCCAGGTATTTCACCACCACCCATCCATCCGGCTTTCTGCCGGATACGCCCAATGTGCAATACGCCGAAGCCATCAAAAAGTCCGGTGTGGACATCCCGGTGGTCGCCATTGGTGCGATTCAAAATCTAGAGCAGGCTGAAGAGATCATCGCCTCCGGCAAAGCGGATTTTGTGTCCATTGCCCGCGGCGTGATCGCGGACCCGGAGCTGGCCAACAAGGCCTATGCCGGCCGGGGAGAGGATGTACGGCCCTGCATCAAATGCTTTAAATGCCATGACGGCGCATGCTATTACGATCACTTTGTCTGTTCTGTCAATCCTGTCATCGGCATTGAGGACAAGCTGGATAAGTATGTTCTGCCGACCAGGGGCGGCAAAAAAATATGCATCGTGGGCGGCGGCCCTGCCGGTATGCAGGCGGCGGTATATCTTCACGACCGGGGCCATAGGGTCGTCCTGTTCGAGGAAAAGGACCGATTGGGCGGCCAACTAAATTTTGCAGATTATGCGGATTTCAAGCGCGATCTGGGCCGGTTTAAGCAGTATCTGATCCGGCAGGTACAAAAGCGGGACATCTCTCTGCGGCTGGATACCTCCGCCACGCCGGAACTGCTGGCAGCGGAAGCGCCGGAGCATGTGATCCTGGCGCTGGGGGCCGATCCGCTAGTGATCCCTGTCCCCGGCGTGGAAGCGGCGGTGCTGGCTCCGGCGGTGTTTGGACACGAAGACACCCTGGGCGAAAGGGTGGTCGTCATCGGCGGCGGTCAGGTAGGCGCGGAAACCGGTATTCATCTGGCGCGAAAGGGCAAAAACGTGACCATTTTGGAAATGCAGGACAAGATTGCGCCAGACGCCTGGTTCACCTATAAATGGGCGATGGATATTGAGCTAAACGAGCGGGAAAATCTCCGCTGTGTCACCAACGGCCGATGCACGGCCATCCGGTCCGGTGCTGTGCTCTATGTGGATGCGGACGGCGCAGAACGGCGATTGGAGGCAGACAGTGTGGTGCTGTGCGTGGGCTTCCGATCCCGGAGCGCCATGGCGGAGTCGTTGATTTTACCTGGCGTTCCGTTTACGCTCATTGGCGACTGCAAAGCAGTCGGTACTGTCCAGCAGGCCGTTCGCGGCGCTTTTGATATAGCGATGCGGCTTTAAGCCCGGCGGCAGTCCTTTCGCAGCTTCAAAATAGTTGGCATGAATCTTGCAATATGTAAGATGAGCCTGTATGATGGCATAAAGAAGGAACGTCTAAGGGAGCGATAGCTGTGAGTCTGAACTTAACCATGAAACAAACGATGACTGTCACGCCGCGCATGATTACCGCCATGGCTGTACTGCAGTTGGGCGTTCAGGAGCTGACGGAGTATATGCAGACGCTGTCCAACGAAAATCCGTTTGTGGAGCTGGCTTGGCCCGAACGGGCATCTGCGGGGGAACAGTTTGCGGAGAAGCTGCGCTGGCTCCGTCAAAACGACCGGCAGAACCGGAGTTATTATATTGGCGAGCAGGAGCGGCGCGGCGGGGAAGGCGGCTATCGTTCCGGACAAACCATTGCGGAATTTATCAAGGAGCAGCTGCTGACGGTTCAGGCTTCGCCGCAGATCCTGCGGCTGGCGGCTTTCCTGGCGGATATGCTGGATGGTCGTGGATTCCTGCGCGATACGCCAGCGCAGCTTGCGGCGCTGGCCGGCGTACCGGAGCCACAGATGGAGGAAGCGATCCGGCTGCTGCGGTCCCTGGAGCCGACCGGTGTGGGCGCGGCAGACGCGCAGGAATGCCTGCTGCTCCAACTGGAGCGAATGGAGCTGGAGGATGACACGGCTTGGCACATTATCCAAAGCTGTATGAAGCAGCTTGCCGCCCATCAGTATGACCGCATGGCGGAGCTGCTGCATGTGACGAGAGAATCGGTGGAAGCCGCCTGTGCTGTGATCCTGACGCTGAACCCCAACCCCGCCGCCGGATTTGCGGTTCCGGAGCCAACGGTTTATACGCCCCCGGACGTATATGTGGAGCGGGACGGCGACGGCTGGGCTGTGCGCCCTAATGACGAGCCGCTGCCGAAGCTGCATGTCAACGGCTATTATCTGCGTTTGCTGGAGCAGACAGAGGACCCCGCGGTGAAGGCATACCTCCGGGAACGGCTGCGGCAAATGAAAACCGCCGTGCAGAACATTGATAATCGGAAAAGCACGCTGATCCGATGCGCACAGAGTATGGTACGGTGGCAGGCGGCATTTTTTGACGGCGGACAGCTCCGGCCTATGACACTGGCGGATATGGCGCAGGAACTGGATGTCCATGAATCTACCGTCAGCCGGGCGGTCAAAGATAAATATTTGCAGTGTGACCGGGGCTTGCTGGCCTTTCAGAGCCTGTTCACCCGAAACATCGGCGGCAATGCTTCGCTGTGCTGTGACAACGCAAAAGAATTGCTCAAACGCATCGTGGCCGACGAAGACAGGGCCCGTCCCCTCAGCGACGAAAAGATCGTCCGCCGTATGGCAGCGGAGGGCGCTGTGGTTTCCCGCCGCACGGTGGCAAAATACCGCAGTGAGCTGGGGATCCCGGCGGCGTTTGCCAGAAAATTTTAAACGCAGGGGGTATATTTGATGAAACATACGGTACTCAGTCCCTGGGCAGAGGTCGATCAGTCCGATCTGCATGGGCTTGCGCCCAGGCTGGAGACGCTGAATGGGAAAACCATTGGGATGTTCGGTGACTTTATGAACACCGCCACGTATATGCTGCAAGTGGTGGAGTTGGAGATCCTAAAGGCGTATCCGGCGGCGCGGTTTTCTTATTTCCGCTATGATACGGAGACGACCGATATTGCGAAGGATGCCGCGGAAGCGGAAGCATTCCAAACTTGGCTCGACGGCATTGACTGTGCATTGGTATTCTATGGCGCGGTTCCGTCCAGTTCGCTGTTTTTGGGTTATAATGCGGCGCACATCGAAAAGCAGGGAAAGCCGGTGGCTATGGCGGTGACGCCCCGTACCTACAGCGCCGGGGTGCGCGGCGTCAAGGCACGCTGTGTTCCCGGCCTGCGGATCGTCCAGTACCTGCCTTTGGTGCTGGACATCTTTGGCCACTGTGATTTGGAAACCATGAAGCAAAACATGGGAGAAACCGCAGCGCCCTTCGCCGGCGAATTGATGGCGGCTCTGACCGCGCCCCTGACCGCAGAGGAAAAACGTCCTGTCCCGGCAAGTCAATCCTATGCCACAAACACCTATACCGGCACGCCGGAGGAACTCAACGAGCTGTTCTACCGCAACGGCTGGACCAACGGCACGCCCATCGCCATGCCGACCCGGCAGGCAGTTGACGAAATGCTGCGCGGCACGGATTATCCGCCGGACTATGTGGTTGCCAAAATTCCGCCCATGATGGGCTGCGCCACCGTGGAGAAAATTGCGGTCAACGCTGTCATGGCGGGGTGCCTGCCCACCTATCTGCCAGTGCTGATCGCGGCGGTCAGAGGGATCATGGACCCGAAAATCTATCTGGAGGGCTGGTGCTGCAGCCAGTCCACCTGGGGGCCGGTGCTGACCCTCAGCGGCAGGGTTGCAAAGGATATCGGCTTTAATACCGCCGACCATGCGCTGACGCCGGCGTTCCGGGCCAACGCCGCCACTGCAAGGGCTTTTGGCTATATTATGATGAACATCGGCGGTGTGCGGCCCGGTGTGGAGGACCTTTCCGAAATGGGCCACGAGTTCCGGCTGGGGTTCTGCATGGGCGATGATCTGGACGCTAATCCGTGGAAGCCGCTGCACACTGATTTTGGCTTTGCGGAAGAGGACAGCGCTGTGACCATGTTTTGGCCGCAGGAACACCGTGCGCTGAAGGCCGGAAGCATTCAGGGGTATCTGACGGAGCTTTGCAGGATCGTGCCATACGGCTGGGACCCGGGGCTGGCCATCGTCATGACGCCGCAGTGCGCGAAGCTGTTTGCTGACGCCGGCTGGACAAAGCAGCGGATTTTGGACTATGTCGTAGAGTATGCGCGCCGCCCCGGCCGCGAAGTCGATCTGGAGTGGCTGGTGGGCAACAACCATCCGCCGAAAACCGTGGATCTGCCGGTCGATCCCGCTCACGCCACCCGTATTTTCTGGAGCAGGGAGCATATGTTTGTGCTGGTGGCTGGTGGCAACGCAGGTACCATGATGACCGTTTTTGGCGGCGGCGGCGACCACGGCGGCCCTTCCTGCGCAAAAATCGAGCTGCCGAAAGCCTGGGACAAGCTGGTGGCGCAGTATTCCGGTGCAAAACCCCAATACCTCAATTACTGATATAAACGGGGCAGACAAAACGACGCGCTCCATATTGCCGTCGTTTTGTCTGCTTTTTGACTGAATACCGGACGATGTTGCTGCACTTGACCGATATTGATACATTCCCGGCAGCAAAATGAGCAGGCGAAAATGTCTCGGATCTGGCACAGAAATTGCAATTATGACAGTATCAATACATGAAGGAGGAGTCCTTGTGAAAAAGAATCTGTTTGCATTTTTTCTGGTACTGACCATGATGGTGGGGCTGCTTGCTGGCTGCGGCGGCAGCACGGCGCCGGCGGCAGAAACCGCTGAAACACAGGCCGCTGCTGAGCCTGCTGCCGGGGAGCCTGTCGAATCGGAAACGCCTGCGGCGGAAGAGACGGTCGAAGCCACTGAAGAAACGTCTGCCGAAGAGACGTCCATGGAAGAAGCGGTTCCGGCGGAGGAGATGCCAGAGGAAAAGGAGATTGTCCACCTGATCGATTTTCCCATTGAAGATGAGTTCCACATCTCTGTGAGCATGTCCACCACGCCGTCGCTGACCAGCAGCGGCTTGATTGGCAATAACGCCGGGGAAGATCTGGGCTGGGCACAGTGGCTCAGCGAACGCACCGGAGTTACCATTGAAGTCGATCTGTACTCCTTCCTGGATTCCGACACCAAACAATCACTCATGATTGCTTCCGGTGACTATACGGATCTCATCATGGGATCGCTGAACTACTCTGGCGGCGTGGACGGCGCTGTGGACGAGGGCATTTTGACAGACATTTCAGAATACGCTGAGTATATGCCCGACTATATGAACGCCCTGTTCCAGAATGCGGATAATGTGGCGGCGGCTTATTCCACGGAATTTCATTTGACGGCGTTCTATGGACTGAACGACCCCGAAGCCAAAGCGGAATACGGCCCGGTGCTGCGGCAGGATTGGCTGGATGCCTTGGGGCTGGATACACCCGTCACCTATGACGACTGGCACGAGGTGCTGACAGCCTTCAAAAACGAATACGGTTCCGCGCTGTGGATCACTGCGTACGGCGGCGTTCCCGGCGACCTGTCCGGCGGCTACGGAGTCATGGAATACGCAGGCGGTGCGGGCTTCCCCACCTGGACGGAAAATGGGGAATTTAAGTTCACGGTTTTGGAGGATGGGTATAAAGCGTACCTTCGCATGATGCACCAGTGGTATGAAGAGGGGCTTATTTACGCTGACTTTATGAGCCAGGGCGGCGACGATTATCCTGCGAACAGCCTGATCACCAGCGGCAGTGTCGGCGTCTGGTTTACCTATGTATCCTATCTGGAAAATGAGCAGCTTCTGCTGGAGGAAAGCACATCCGGCGCGCAGCTGGCCGCGGTTCCGTGGCCCGTGGAGACGGAGGGCGTTTATAAAGAAGAGACTTACAGCAAGCTGCCAAACAATGCGGGCATTGATGGGCAGGGCGGTTTTTCTGTTACCACTGCCAGCGATAATATTCCGCTGCTGTGCGCGGTTCTCAATGAGTTTTATACGGAAGATGGCTATGTGTTCTGCAACTGGGGAATCGAAGGTGTGCATCACACAAAAGCTGCGGACGGTACCTATGCCTTTACGGACATGATCCTCAACGATGAATATGGCCTTGGCCCCAACATCGCCATGACCCTCTATTTCTTTAAGGACGGACCCTTCCAGTATGACAATGACCGGTATCTGGCGTCCTACACGGATATGCAATTGGCTGCTGCCGAGTTGTGGACCTCCGGCGCAAGCAACGCCACAACTTCCACCATGACGACAGAGCAGAGTTACACCTATTCTGCGGCACAGACAGATATTGGAACGGTATATCAGGAATATACGGTCAAATTCATCACCGGCGACAAGGATATCGACGCCGACTGGGAGGAATTTCTGGATCTACTCTACGGTTGCGGGCTGAATGACCTGATGGAGCTTGGACAAGCCGGTGTGGATCAGTACGCGGAGCGTTATACGGACGTACTGAAGCTGGTAGACAACTATTTCAGCGAATAAACGATTTTCCGCCCCGCAAACGCGGGGCGGATTTTTTATGCCTGTGATCGGCCGTGCCGGATAACATTTCTCTTGACATCAGCGTTCAAATACTTCAAAATAAACAGAAAAGCATAGCATGGGGGGCGTTGGCATGGAACCGGTTTTTGAATTAACGCAGGCGCAACTGGAGCACGGCCGGGACATTATTGATCGAATGTTGGACGGCACTGTGGATGCGGCGGTGCTCATCAGCAACAAACGAAAGATCATCTATCTCTCCAAGGGCTTTACGGAACTGACGGGCCAATCCATCGCGGAGTACGACGAAAAACCCATGGACGTGCTGAAAATCAATGGGCAAGCTCGCATTGAGCAGGTCATGACCTCTGGTGTGCGTCAGATGGCGGTTCCCATGCAGATAGGCGCACAGACGCTGCTGGCCAACCTGGTGCCGGTAGTATCCCAAGGAGAGGTCATTGGTGTGATGCTGCTGGTGACCTCCCGTTCCCTGGCGGTGCTCAAGCGGGCGATCGAGACGTTGGAGCGGGCGGCCCAACCGGTTGCCGCGCCGGAGCATACTGCACAGTCTAGGCGATATACCTTTTCGGATTATATCGGGGAAGCGGAAAATGTTTTGCTGACCATTGAGCAGTGTCAACGCATTTCGCAGACTTATCACCCTGTACTGCTTATCGGCGAAACCGGCGTGGGCAAGGAGATCATTGCCGATGCTATTTATCACGAATACAGCCGTGGCCGTCCGATCCCGTCTGTGAAGATCAATTGCTCCGCCATTCCCAAGGATCTGCTGGAATCAGAACTGTTTGGCCATGAAAAAGGCGCGTTTACCGGCGCCAGTGCCACGAAAAAGGGCAAATTTGAACAGGCTGCCGGCGGTATCCTGCTGCTTGATGAGATCGGTGAGATGGATGTGGGGCTGCAAAGCAAGCTGCTTCGCGTGCTGGAGGCCAAGGAGTTTGAGCGTATTGGCGGAAACAGGGTGCTGCCGATGAATGCCCGGATCATCGCCAGTACAAACCAGAATTTAAAGCAGCTTGTGGCAGACGGAAAATTCCGAATGGATCTTTATTACCGGATCAATACCTTTGAGATCAATATTCCGCCCCTTCGGGCGCACAAAGAGGACATCCCGCTGCTCATGGAGCATTTTTCCCGGCTGGATGGTTTGAAGCTGGAATTTTCAGAGGACGCAATGGGAATGCTGCTGCATTACGACTGGCCCGGCAATGTGCGGGAGTTGCGCAACGTACTCAACCGGCTGTATTTCCTGTATCCCAATACCATTATCGACGTGCGTCAGGTTTATAACGCCACCGGGGAGATGCTCAAGCTGGTGAAGCTGCCCGCCTACCGGAATCAGAACGATCCGCTGCCCCCGCCAACCCGGACGTCTGGCGGCCAGAACAGCCCGGATGTACAGCGGGAAGATGCGCCGGGGACAGGACGGACAGTGCCAGAGCCTGCCGACGGTGCTCCGAAAGTGGAAATGCCGGTGCAGACCCTGCGGGATTGTGAGCGGAATATGATCCTTCGCGCATTGAAGGCAACAGGCCATCACCTGACAAAAACGGCGACGCTGCTTGGGATCAGCCGCAGTACGCTGTACGAAAAAATGAAAAAGTATCAAATAGATTAAAACAGCACGCCTGCCGCGAGTCCCCGGCAGGCGTGCTGCTGTCAAACCATTCTTAAAATCTCTCCGCGATTCATGACGAAGGCGGGCGTGCGCAGGGCTTCAAAGGTTTCATCCAATGCACCGGGAACAGCCACGATATCGGCTTCTTTTCCGACCTCCAGCGTCCCCAACAGCGCGTCGAGCCGGAGTGCTTTTGCGCCGTTCAGCGTTCCGGCGATAATGGCCTGCTGGATGGTCAGGCCCGCTTCGCACAGGGCGGCCAGCTCACGGAAAGGGATGGCTGCATGTTCCAGCGGATCTTTTGACCGCATATAGTCGGTGCCGATGACGGCCTGCCCGCCGGCGGCCAGAAACCGTTTCATGTTTTCCAGCATAACGGCCTGCTTTGCCTGCTGCCGGAGATCGCGTTCACTTGACGCGCCAGGACCCTTTGGGCCGCCGGGCGTACCGGGACCGCCCATCAGCGGCATTGGGCCAGACATTGACGGCATTGGGCCGGGCATATCATCAAAGGGCGAAGCCTGCCATTCCTGCGGCAGGTCCCGCATGGTCGTCACCATGGGGATTCCCTTCTCTACCATGGCTTCGATCAGCACCTGCGGCATAACATCTCCGGGCGTATGTCCTGCGTCTGAGATCCCGTTTTCCACCAACAGCGCAAGGCTTGCGGACTCGGAAATGTGGCAGGTCACCGGCATGCCCAGTTCTTTTGCCGTCCGGCAGATCGCCGCTACATGCGACGCATCCATACCGTTGCGCCGCACGCCGTCCGGTGAGGGCGAGGTATCATGGGGCAGTTTGACGGCGCCGCACCCGGCGTCGTGAAGACGGCGGACCGCCTGCACCGCGTCTTCCGGTGTTTCAATAAGCAGCCCGATGACCCGGCCGGCAGGCAGTTCGGAGCCGTAGCCGCCGGCTACATCAATAAATTTCCCGGTGGTGACCACATGGGGCCGCCAGACGCTGTCGGTTTCTCGGAGCCACCGGCACAGCGCTTCGGCGCTCTGCGTGCCCAGAATGGCACACTCCCGCACAGCGGCGACGCCGTTGCGTGCCCAGCCGCGCAGCGCCCGGTCGTCAAA
This sequence comes from uncultured Oscillospiraceae bacterium, assembly GCA_965120355.1. Lineage (GTDB taxonomy): Bacteria > Bacillota > Clostridia > Oscillospirales > Oscillospiraceae > CBCPMX01. The sequence goes on along the minus strand of CBCPMX010000068.1, from coordinate 1,209 downwards.
GGGGCCGTCCTTTACAACCACATGCACATGGGCGTCCACGAATCCCGGCAGCACCGTGTAGCCCGCCAGGTCTATGATCTGCTCTGCGTTTGCGTCCAAATGCGGCTCCACCGCGGTAATAACGCTGTCTTCAACCAGAATGTCCGCTGTCTGCCCACCGTGATTCGCGTCCAGCAACGTGCCGCTTTTTAGTAAAATCCTCATAATGCAGATATCCTCCTCGGGTGTGATTTACCGGTGTAGCATGCAAGTTTCGCGCCAAATTTGCTTGTCAGGCGGCCAATGCTTGAGGAATATCGTTGAAGACTTTGAGACGGAAGTGTCCATGGCATGCGTCGGTTCACATTCCAGTTTTCGCTGAGAGACACAAAGACGCCGAAATAGGTGGCATTCTTTCTGCCGCTCTTGTGCTGCAGCAGCGTCCATCTGAGGACTGGTTGTCCAGGCTGCGGCTATCCGCAGGAGCGTCCGGCAGCCAACGGCAGATCGCCGGAGGAAGAGACCACCATCTGCGGGTTCCGGAGGCTTTTACCAAATTGTCCTTCGTGCCATCGGGACGGGGGATCAGATCTCTATTGGTGTTCCAATAGCACAACGACCGTTCCGGAATGGTGATGGTGACAGTCCTGCTCTCGCTGGGCTTCAAACCTGCAATTCGCGTAAAGCCGCAGAGTTGTTTTTTGGCATCTGCACACTGGCGGGAATGGTCAGGGCCATCTTGTCGAAAGGGCTGATCTTACCCAGCAGGACCTCCGCTATTGCCTGACCGCCTTCCTGAGCGGGCATCCATGCATAAAGGAAGAGGCAAAGCTGCCTGCCCTGGCCCTTTGCCCAGACCCATATAATCTGAACTAGTTCTTTACTGTGATGGGACGCTGTAGATTATTTGTTTATTTTGAGAGATATGAGAACACCTGTTTTCCGAACGGCGTTATAAAACGCTCTGAATCCAAACCACGGGAATCGCGAAAAAAGATGGAAAAGTAAACAAACAGGCAAGGCAATTCTCTATCGGATGGATTCCTTTGCCTGTTCCCAATATTTAGTCACTGGCTAGTGTGGTAACCGTTTTATCCTGCTTTTCTTCCTGCTGCGCTTTCCATGCGGCAAATTCCCGCTGTCCGCCTAACATTCTCTGTCCCATTCCCTCTTGGCGGAGAACAGTTCCCGATTCTCTCTAAAAATTCGCAATAGGTATTGAGATTATCA
>CBCPMX010000067.1:0-14603 GCA_965120355.1 uncultured Oscillospiraceae bacterium | reverse complement strand
GCCGGGGATGTAATACCACATGGTGATGACGTTGTCGTCACCGGCCAGGGGGTAGGTAATAAACTCCTGCGCCATGGCTTCCATGGGGTCGCCGACGGTCTCGGCGGTGGTCACATTGCCGCTTCCATCTTCCGGGGCAGCGGACTGCGTTGTCTCGGTGGAAAGCTCGGCGGACGCCTCCTCAGAAGACGCCTCGGAGACCTCTTCCGTGGTCTCTTCGCTGGGTGCAGCGCTGGCTTCTTCGCTTGTCTGCCCGGTGGTCTCACTGCTGCTGGATCCGCAACCGGCCAGCAAACCGGCTACCATGGCCAGCGCAAGCAGAAGCGCCAATAGTTTCCTGTTTTTTTTCATTTTGTACCTCCAGTTCTAAACGCATAATTTTAGGCCAAATGTACCCATTGTGTCAATCTGTGCAGTTTTTGACCTAATTCAACTGCATTATACCACCTAAAACCATCCATTTCAACACTTAATCTGACGAATTCTCGTGAAAATATTTCAAAACTGCTACAAGCTCGTCCGGCATATAAATCTGGAGGGCATGGCGCAGCCATGCCCTCCAGGGAAAGCTCTAAATGATGCCTGTCCGCACTACTCAGGCCATGTAGCGGTCATAGGCGCTCTGATACACGTCGATGCAGTCCTGCAGGTTCATGGACCAGACAGACTCCACAAAGGAATCGAACTCCTCCATGGATCTGGCGCCGGTGATGAACCGGGCGATGTTCTCCATGCACAGCGTCTCGATGTCGGTGTAGTAGGAGCTGTAGATCTCCTGCTCCTCCAGGTTCAGAGACACGCCGCTGGGCATTCTGTACGCATCGTCCATGCCGGTGGCCCAGATCTCCTTGGCAGCCAGGTCCTCGGCAGAATAGGCGGTATCCAGCGCATGGCTGTCAATGACGCAGCAGATGGTGTTGTTGGAGGCGTAGACCAGCAGGGCATCGCGGATGCTCATGCCATCAGCGTTGGTGACCAGCTCGGTGTAGGTGGGCACGCCGTCAATGATTTCATAGCTCTTGCCCTCGATGCCATAGTTGGCCAGCATAGAAGCCTCATCGGTATACCACCAGTCGCACCACTGGGCCGCCAGCTCCACATTAGAGCAGCTGGTGGTCAGATGGATGCCGTTGCCGGCAGACTTCTTGGCAAAGTTGCCGAAGTGGTTGATGGAATCCTCTGTCATGTGGGCGTCATAGGTAGCCTCCACATGGAAGCCCTCGATCTCGGAGGCGGAATTGTAGCCGCCGATGTTGCCATAGTCGGAATAGAAGATGCCGCACTCGCCGCCGGTGATCTTCATGGAATAGTCAGGGCTGTTCCAGTTGGAGTTCTCAGAGATGAAGTCCGGATGAATCAGACCTTCCTCATACCACTGGTGCATCAGCTCGATGTACTCCTTGAAGCCGTCTTCCACGACGCCGTACTTCACCTCGCCGTCCACCACATAGAAGGGCGCGGAGGACATGGGGAAGTTGTTCAGGAACGCAGAAACGCCAAACGCGCCGGCAATCCAGTCGTCCTGGGCGCAGCCGGGAGCCAGCAGCACCAGGGGCTCTTCAATGCCGCACTCATTCTTAAATGCGGTCAGGACTTCATGATACTCATCAATGGTATAGGGCTTGTCCATACCGATCTGCTCCAGCAGGTCGGTCCGGATCATGGGGCCGAAGGAGGCCAGGCCGTCTTCGGTGACCAGCGCAAAGAAATTGGTGATATAGCCTTCATCGGTCAGAGCCGCGTCCAGCAGCTCCTCGTCGGAGGCCAGCAGGTTGTAGTAGTTGGGGGCATACTCGGCGATGATGTCCACCAGATCCAGATAGACCTCATCTTCCACGGCGGTCTCATCGCCGGTGGCGTAGTTCAGGCCCCAGCCGATCATGTCGGGATAGTCGCCGGACACAACCATGACGTTGAACTGCTCAGAGGACGCGGAGGTGGACAGGGGATAGTAGTCGATGGCCACGCCGGTCGCTTCCTCGGCCGCGATATAGATGTCACAGTCGGCCATGCCGTTGGGATAGGACGCAAACAGCGCGTCGGGGAACGTGGCCCACAGGGACAGGGTCTCAGAGCCGTCGGACAGCGGCAGAGTCCATTCCGCGGGGGTGGCGTCGCCAAAGACTTCGGCAGCCAGGCCGGTGGCAGTGACGGGTTCTTCCGCAGTCTCACCTTCGGACTCGGACGCAGCCTCGGCGCTCTCTTCGTCGGACGCTTCCGCGCCCTCTTCCGTGGCGGTCTCGGTGGACTCGCTGGATTCAGCAGGCTCCTCGGCAGCAGCCGAAGTCTCGGTGGTCTCATTGGTGGAACCACAGCCAGCCAGCATACCGCACAGCAAACAAATCGCCAGCAAGACAGCCAGTAGCTTTTTCAAGTTTCTCACAACTTTCACTCCTAAATAAAAATTTATATAAACCGGCATCTGCCAGCCTATATCATACACGCCGCACGCCGGGTTTGAAATCCCCCCAGAAACGTGCTATACTGTGGACAATCAGATTTTCCGGCCTGCGTATACATAATAATTAGTTCCGGTCAAACTTTACGCAATCCACACTTGTCCATCTAGCATTTTAACAGAGTTTTTACACAAGGTAAAATAACAAATCTGCGTAACTGTTACGCAATTTTCTTATAACAGGAGGCTCCTATGACCATCAAACAGCTGCACTATTTCATTGCTGTGGCGGAAACTCTCAGCTTCACGCAGGCCGCCCGGCGCTTTTTCGTGGCGCAAACTGCCATCAGCCAGCAGATTGCCGCTTTGGAAAAGGAACTGAACGTCCTGCTGTTTCGCCGCAACAACCGTCATGTGGAGCTGACCGAAGCAGGCGCATCTTTTTACCGCGAGATCCGGCCCCTGGTCATTCGGCTGGAAGATGCCATCCAGGCCGCTTCCGACGCGGACCGGCGAACCCGGCGGCAGTTCCGCATCGGCTTGACGCCGGACGTGCCCGCCACCGTTCTCCCGGACATTCTGCGGCAGTTTCACGAGTCCTTTCCTTCTCTGAGCCTCAATCTCCAGCGCGACAGTGAGAAGGAACTCTTCCGCCCTCTGAAAAACGGCGATCTGGACGTGGCTGTCGTAGCAGGCCAGCACAACCCGGACCAGCGTCTGGTCGCGGAAGTGCTGCTGGCCGGCGTCTCAGAGCCGCTGTTTCTGTTGGCAGTCTATCCCGGTCACCAGCTTTACGACCGGGAGTCTGTTTTCTGGAGCGACCTGATGGGGGAGGCGTTCATTGTCAACCGGGACATCACCGCCTCCCCCGGCTTTGCAGAACTGGAGTCCTTTGTCCGTCCGCTGGCTGCCGCCTGTCCCCACTCCGCCGACAGCATCGAAGGGATTCTCGCCCTGGTTTCGGCGGGACTGGGCCTGGCGCTGATTCCCGCCTACGCCTATGGTCTGGTTCCCCATCCGCTGCGGCTGATACGCCTGACGCCCTGTCCCACGCCCCAGCCTGTGGCGCTGTATTACCACCGGAACAACAGCCGGCCGGAACTGGCGGATTTTCTGGAACTGTGCCGCCGGGCCTTTTCGTCCAACAGCGGGAACTGAACCGAACGGGCAAAATTCCGGAAAAAGCCCATCCCGCAGCGAAAAACCGTTTGACAAGCCTCTTCCCCTGTGCTATAATTTACAGGCCGCGTCGAAGCGGTTGGAAGTTGTGCGCGCTTTTTCGTGCACACACCGCTAGAGCGAGACTACAATAAGGTAGGTGCAAACACAATATGAACGCAATTATCGTGACCGGCGGCAAGCAGTATTCCGTAAAGGAAGGCGAGATCATCTATATTGAGAAGCTCGATGTGCAGGCCGGTGAGACCGTTACCTTCGATCAGGTTCTGGCGGTGGTAGACGGCGAGAATTCCAAGTTCGGCGCTCCCATGGTGGAAGGCGCGACGGTCGACGCCAAGGTCGTCAAGAACGGCAAGGGCAAGAAGATCATGGTCTACAAGTATCGTCCCAAGAAGGATTCTCAGAACCGCCGGGGCCACAGACAGCCCTATACCAAGGTGCAGATCGAAAAAATCTCCGTCTGATGACAAGGATCGAATTTTTCAATCAGGGCGGCCGGATCACCGGATTCAGCTGCCATGGCCACAGCGGCTACGCTGAGGCCGGCGCGGACATTGTCTGCGCCGCGGTCACGTCTGCCATCCGGCTGACGGAATGTATTCTCTCCGACGTACTTGGAGAGAACGTCCGCACCCGTGTTCGGGAAGACGATGCCCGCATTACCTTGACTCTACCCGCCAATTGCGAAGAGGAGGATACTGTCCAAGCCGTACTGACCGGACTGATGCTCACTCTCAGCGATATGCGGGACGAATATCCGGATCACATCGAAGTTATGGAGGTGTAAGTTATGCTTAAGGTCGGTATCCAGTTTTTCGCGCACCACAAGGGCGGCGGCTCCACCAAGAATGGCCGTGACTCCGAGTCCAAGCGTCTGGGCGCGAAGCGTGCGGACGGTCAGTTCGTGCTGGCTGGCAATATTCTTGTTCGGCAGAGAGGCACTCACATCCACCCCGGTGAGAATGTGGGCAAGGGCAGCGACGACACCCTGTTTGCCAAAGCGGACGGCATCGTCAAGTTTGAGCGCATGGGGAAGGACCGCAAGAAGGTCTCTGTCTATCCCGTCGCGCAGTAAATGCCACGAAAACCCCGGACAGGCCCGCCTGTCCGGGTTTTTTTAGCGCAGCCCACATACCATAAGGGGAAGAACACGAAAGAGGTGCATGCCATGGCTATGTTTGTGGATAAAGTACAGATTACCGTCAAGGCCGGAAAGGGCGGCGACGGCGCGGTGGCCTTTCACCGGGAAAAATATGTGGCGGCCGGCGGTCCGGACGGCGGCGACGGCGGCAACGGCGGCAGCGTGATTCTGCAGGTGGACGACAATCTGTCCACCCTCATGGACTTCCGCTATAAGCGCAAATATACGGCAGAGAACGGCCAGCCCGGCGCCGGCGCCCGCTGCAAGGGCAAGAACGGCAGGGATCTGATCATCCGCGTCCCTCGGGGCACCGTAGTGCGGGATTTGGAGACGGGAGCCGTGATCCAGGACATGTCCCAGGTGGAGCAATATGTGCTCTGCCGCGGCGGCCGCGGCGGCTGGGGCAACCAGCATTTTGCCACCCCCACCCGGCAGGTGCCCCGCTTTGCCAAGCCGGGTCTGCCTGGGGAGAGCGCCGAGGTGGTGCTGGAGCTGAAGCTGCTGGCAGACGTGGGACTGGTGGGCTTCCCCAACGTGGGCAAGTCCACACTGCTGTCAGTGGTGTCAGCGGCCCGGCCCAAGATCGCCAATTACCACTTTACCACCCTGTTCCCCAACCTGGGCGTCATCTATGTAGACGAGGGCGTGTCCTTCGTCATGGCCGATATCCCCGGCATCATTGAAGGCGCCGCGGAAGGCGCGGGCCTGGGTCACGATTTCCTGCGGCACATCGACCGCTGCCGCCTGATGCTGCACATTGTGGATGTGTCCGGCCTGGAAGACCGGGACCCGGTGGAGGATTTCAAAAAGATCAATGCAGAGCTGGCAGAGTACAGCCCCGAACTGGCCCAGCGGCCTATGCTGGTGGTGGCCAACAAGCTGGACCTGATCCCTCAGGGCAGCGACAACCTGGAGCGCCTGCGGGCCTATGTGACCGGCGAGGGCTATGAATTCTATGAGATCTCTGCCGCCGCCCACATGGGCACCCGGGAACTGATGCGGGTCGTGGCAGACAAGCTGGCCCAGCTGCCGCCGGTGACGGTTTATGAGCCGGACTACGTCAAGCCCCTTCCGGAGGCCGGTCAGGTGGAACAGCTTCAAATTCAACACGAGGACGATCTGTGGATCATCTCCGGTCCCTGGATGGAGCGGCTGCTGGCCTCCATCAATTTCGGCGACTATGAGTCCCGGATGTACTTTGACCGGCAGCTGCGGCGCTGCGGGCTGTTTGAGCGGTTGGAGAATATGGGCATCCAGGCCGGCGACACTGTCAGCATTTACGACATCGAGTTTGAATATCAGCCGTGAACTGTCCGGCCCTGCACATTGCTGCAGCGGCCGGACTTTTGCGCCGTTTGTGCGCCGTTCGTCCCGGACCGCGCATGTTCATTCCAGACTGTACGCCGCATCTTGAAACCAGCTCCACGGGGCGGTGTCCGGCGGGCGGTGATAGGCTCTCAGCGCCGGGCCGCCCGCCGGATGCGGAACCGTCAGGCGGCAAGACCACAGCCCGATCTGCATGCCGTTGTCCTTCCCTCCGTATTTCCCGTCGCCCACCAGAGGCAGCCCCCGGCTGGAAAACTGGACCCGGATCTGGTGTGTGCGGCCCGTCTGAAGATGAACGTGGATCAGCGTGCATACGCCAGCCTGCGCCTGTACTGTCTCCAAAACGCGGTAGTCCAGCGCCGCCTCCTTGACGCCCTTTCGCGGCCTGCGCACGACATAACTCTTGTTTTTCGCACTGTCCTTAAACAGCAGATCCCGCAGCACGCCTGCCGGTTCCGCGGGGCAGCCGTGCACAACGCACAAGTACTCCTTTTCCAGTGTCCGCTGTTGGACGGCGGCGGACAATTTTGCCGCCGCCTGCTTTGTCCGGGCAAAGACCATGACGCCGCCCACGTTCCGGTCCAGCCGGTGTATGGGATAGAGCTCGCCGCCGCATTGCGCCTGCAGCAGCGCAGCCATGTCCGGCTCCCCTGTCCCCTGGGACAAAATGCCCGCCGGCTTGACGCAAACCACCATCTGCCGATCCTGATACAAAATTTCCATCCCTTTGCCGCCTCCCTCGGGGAGCAGTATAACACAGGCGCAGGCAGTTGTCCATCCGGCGCGGCGGAACTCATGCACGGTGCGCAGGCCGCCGCGCAGACTTTACTTTTCCCGCTCAGTGCGGTACAATGGGCATGTCATTTTCAGCCAGACGCCGGCCCAGCCGACGTTTTCCAGAAACCGGAGGACCATATGCAGAACACCACGCTTTGCTATATCGAGCGGGACGGCAGCTATCTCATGCTCCACCGCATCAAAAAAGACCACGACGTGAATCGCGACAAATGGGTCGGTATCGGCGGCAAATTTCTGGATAAGGAGAGCCCCGAGGACTGCATTCTGCGGGAAACCCTGGAAGAGACAGGTCTGACGCTCACCGACTACCGTTACCGCGGTCTGGTGACCTTTGTCTCTGACCGGTGGCCCACGGAATACATGCACCTGTTCCATGCCACCGGCTTCACGGGGACGATCCGCACCTGCGACGAAGGCGTGCTGGAGTGGATCCCCAAGGAAGACCTGCTGTCCCTTCCCATGTGGGAGGGAGATTCCATTTTTCTCCGGCTGCTGGACCAGCCGGTACCGTTTTTTTCTCTGAAGCTGCAATACGAAGGAGAACGGCTGGTGCTGGCGGTTCTCAACGGCCAGCGTATTCGATAGCCGGAACCGGCCCGGGATTTCTGCACAGGCTCCCTTGTTTTCCGCCGCCGGATATGCTATGATGGAAAGCAGAGAATTCGAGCGAATGTGAGGGATCCGCATGGAAAACAACCCTGATCTTGTGAAATTCCGCACCTCTGTCGGCGGGTTCAACCGGGCCGACGTCATCCGGTATATTGAACAGGCCAATCTGCAGGCCCAACGGGAAAAGAAGGACCTGGAGGACCGGGCAGCACAGCTGTCCAGGGACGTGGACGCCCTGCGGGAAGAGGCCGCCCTGCTCCGCCAGGAGGCTGAACGGCTGCGGGAAGAAAATCGTTCGCTGCAAAAAGCGCTGGATGATTGCACTGCGCCCGAGCCGGAGCCGCTTCCCGAACCGCCGGAAGCGCCGGAAGCGCCTTCTGTGCCGCCGGAGGAAGACCAGCCCGCAGCGCCGCCCCTCCCGGTCAAGGAGCTGTGCGCATACCGGCGGGCGGAGGCCGTAGAGCGGTTGGCCCGCAAACGGGCCACGGAGCTGTATTTCCAGGTGGCCTCCATTCAGCAGGACGCGCTGACAAAGCTGGACGACATCAGCGGCGAAGCCAGCGCCCTCTATGCGGACATTTCCGATAACATGGAGCGGATGCGGGAAGCGCTGGCCGATCTGCATGTGCTGTTCAACGAGACGGAAGTCTCTCTGCGGCAGCTGGAACTGCCCGCCGAAACAGATTTGGAAAGCGAGGCGGACTGATGGCAACGTACCAGCTTCACACGGACGCGCTGAAAGCGGCGCTGCCCACCCTCCGCGCCGGGGACCGGGTCCTGCTCAGCGGCACGGTCTATACCTCCCGGGACGCGGCGCACAAGCGCATTTTTCAGCTGCTGGATCAAGGCGAACCGCTGCCCTATGATTTGACCCGGGCCGTCATTTACTACGCCGGTCCCACACCGGCCCAGAAGGGCATGGCCGTGGGCTCCTGCGGCCCCACCACCTCCGGCCGCATGGACCCCTATACGCCGCGGCTTCTGGATCTGGGCCTGGTGGCCATGATTGGCAAAGGCGAACGGTCTCAGGCCGTCTGCGATGCCATCGTCCGCAACCAGTCCGCCTATTTCTGCGCCGTCGGCGGCGCCGGGGCGCTGATCGCCGGATGCGTCAAACAGGCCGAAGAAATCGCGTTTGCGGATCTGGGCTGTGAGTCTGTCAAGCGCTTTACTGTGCAAAACCTGCCCATTACCTGCGCTATTGACTGTCACGGCGGAAATCTGTTCCGGGACGGGCGGAAGGCGTATCAGGTCTTGGACGAAAGCTAGACGGTTCTTCTCAGGGAACCTCCCAACAACGCAGCGCATGCTGTGGGCGAACAAAGCCCCGCCAGACCGCCGGTTTTTCTGCGCGAGGAGCCGGCGCAGCAACAGCGCCGTCAAATTCGCAAATCCCTGTTGCGCAATGGTTTGCGCAGCTGCCGCGGCGCCGCCGCTTTCCCTTCAAACTGCCCGCAGGGCGGCAGCCGTTGGCTGCCGCCCTGCGGATTTTATATATGCGGGTTTTCAGATGGACATAAAGTTGAACAGCATAATGGCCGCATCCTGGCGCGTCATCACGCGATCGGGGTTAAAATTGTGATTTTCATCTCCGCCAACAATGCCCAGCCCCTCCGCCAGCGCCACATAGCCCAAATCTTCACCTGCAATGGCCGCCGCGTCTGCAAAGGTGGTGGTGTAGATGCCCTGGACCTGTGCGGCCGCGCCGTAGACCGACGCGCCCACCAGCGTCCTGACAAAGTCCATCCGGGTTACCGGTGCGTCGGGGTCCTGCTGCTCCTGGGTAATCAGGCCCTGGTAGCGCGCCTCCTCATAGAGGCTGGCCTCCGTCTCTTCGTCCATGGCGTCCACATCGTAGTCATAGCCAACGGCGTTCAGCAGCAGCACCAGCATCTCCCGTTGGGTCAGCTGGGCCGTGGGGCGGAAGGTCTCTGCCTGGCCAAAGCCGATGCCGTAGGCGGCCAGGGTTTCAATCTCGGTCCGGGCATAACTGTTGACGCTGTCGGTGTAAGCCAGCGCTGTGGAGCTGCCGTTCTGGCTGTCCGCGCCCACCGGCTGGCCGGTAAACGCATCAATGCCCACCACCGTTTCGCTGCTGTCCAGCACATAGGCCAGCACCCAGCGATAGCTGACGCCGCCGAACATCTGGCTGTAAGTCAGCCACTGGGCATCGCTGCTGCTCTCCTGGACAGGATAGGCCACATACCGCAGCGCCGCCTCATAACAGCCCGCATAGAGCTCCAGGGCTTCCTCCAAAGTGAGAATCTCTTCCGGGGCCGGGAACTGGGCCGCTTCCTCCCATTCCATCCGGAAGGTGCGGATGGAGCCGTCCAGGCCGCAGACCGAGGCGGATAGGTAGTTGGTATAATAGGGAATGCCGTTGACCTGGCGGGTGAAGGTCAGCCCGTCTTCGCCAGTGGGCACTGTGGAGGCGTATTCCTCCGGATACATTGCCGCCAGGAAGTCCTGTACCACGGCGGCTTCGTCGCCGGAGAAGCTGTCCTTGGCCAGATAATCGGTGGTGGAGACCTGGAGCACAGCTCCAGTTTTGGCGTCTACGGTGATATACTTGCGCAGCACCGCCTCGCCGGAGGACAGCAGATAAGCCGCATACTCCGGGTCGCCGGCATATTCCTCTGCCAGTTCGTCCTCCGCCAGCGGGCGGCTATAGGTCAGCCGGCAGGTAATTTGGCCGTCCTGGTCCATGGTGTAGCTGGCGCCCGCCTGGGTCATGTCCGCCAGGCCCAGCGCCTCCCACTGGCGCACCACCGCATCCAGCTCCTGGGCGGACAGGGCGTCCGCCATCTGCTCAATAGCCGCCTGCTCCACTTCCGTCAGGCCGTTGCCGGCGCTGCTGTCCGCCGCCGCCTCAGTGGCCGATCCGTAGTAGAAAACGGACAGTCCCTCATAGACCTGCGCCAAATCGGTCCGCTGGCCGGTTTGGGCATCCACATACCAGTTCCCTTCCGTCACCGGCACATACCGCAGCGCAATGGCTCCATCGGCATCGTCTACATACCGCAGCTCCAACGCCAGGACGGAATGCAGCTGTGCCTCAGCGTCCTGGGCAGCCACCGCCGGCTGGGCAGCGGGAATGTCCGGGTCATAATAGCCGCTCCAGCTGTCGTCGCGGCTGTAATAGGTCACCTCCAGGGTCTCCAGATCCACCCGGACCCGGAAGCCCAAATCGGTTTCCACGCCGTTCAGCAGCAGCGTCCCCCGGACATAGACCGACTGCTGAAAACCGTTGGTCTCCAGCGTCACCGGCTCCAGCGCATAGGATTCCGGCGCAGCCAAAACCCGCTCCAGGAAAGCCCCGGCAGCCTGAGCCACCTGCTCCTGACTGACCTTGGGGAACGCAGGGCTATAGAAGCCGGAGGCGCTGGCAGTGGAGCCGCCGGTATAGGCGGTGTAGTACAGGATCTTGCCGGTCTGGTCGGCCGTGACGCTGACCGAGCCGCCCGCGTCGTCGGACCAATACAGGCTCCAGTAGCGCATCAGGCCCAGGTCTTCGCAGCTGCTCTGAAATCCGGTGTACTGGTCCCCAATTTGCAGCTGTTCCTTGACAGCCACGGTAACCTGCGTCAATTCATCCTCGCTGGCCGCCAGTGCCGGCGTCACCGTACAGGACAGTACCAGGAGCAAAACCAGTGCAAGCGATCGCATTCGTTTTTTCATGTATATGCCGTCCTTTCTGTGCATCTTGAACTCTGATGGAACTATCTTACCACAGGATTGGACGCATAGCGGCATACATTGTTCCTGCCCGGATGGAAATTCAGCAATTCGATGAAATTGCGGCAGGCGATTCGGGCAAATTGTCCAAAGCCCATCTCTGTCCCGGCGGCAGTCTCTGCCCGCCTGTGCAGCGCCTGGCGCGCTCCCATTGTCAGTTTGGGCGCGTCCCCCGTGCTTCCGGATCTGGGTCATTTTCGACCCTTGGGGATGATTTTTGCCCTTATTCGCTCCCAGGGGCAAAAAAGTGCGTGTAGAGGGAAAAGTGACCGGTTGCGGCGGGCGGGAAAACTGTTGACACATTTCAATTATTTCGATACAATAAGGTTATTGAAATTGCACTCTAAATCACCGACGATACAAGGAGGAACCTGCTTTGAACCAGTATTATCCCCATATCTTCTCCCCCCTGAAGGTGGGCAACGTGGTTTATAAGAACCGCATTTTCCAGGCCCCGGCCACACCCCATCTGCTGCAGACCGACGAGCCCTATCCCACCGACGCCTATCGCGCCTACTATGTGGAAAAAGCCCGCGGCGGCACTGCTTCTGTGACCATTGCCGGCCACGATATGAACTCCCAGGCGCCCTTCCGGCCCGGCTGGCACAACCTGGATCTGCGGCAGACCACCTATCACCGGTACTGGCAGAAGTGCGTCGATCAGATTCATTTTTATGGCGCCAAGGCGTCCATTGAGCTGTTGGCCTTCTTCTACTCCGGCTGGACCGGCGGCAAGAAGGGCGAGGGCGAGCACTTCTTCTACTCCGTGGACGGCACGCCCGGTCCCGACGGTTCCGAACGCCCCATGCTGACCCGCGAAGCCATGGAGGCCATTGCCGAAGACTACGCCAATGTGGCCGAGCAGGCCGTGGCCGTCGGCTTTGACTCCATTCTGATTCATGGCGGCCACGGTCTGGTGATCAACCGCTTCATGAGCCCCCTGTTCAACAAGCGCACGGACGAGTTCGGCGGCTCCTTTGAAAACCGCTGCCGCTTCCCCATGATGATCCTGGACGCCATCCGTAAGAGAGTCGGCCATAAGATCCTCATCGAGTACCGCATCTCCGGATCCGAGCTTGCGCATCTGGTGGACTATCCCAACGCCGACCAGCAGCTCCAGCCCGAAGATATCGCTGAGTTCCTGCGCATGGCCGGTGACCGCATTGACATTGCCCACATCTCCGCCGGCAATATGTCCATCCCCGGCACCGAAGCCATTATGCACCCCACCATCTTCCATAAGCCCGCCAACAACGCCTACCTGGCCCGCCGCATCAAAGAACTGGGCGTGCCTCAGCCGGTGCTGACCCTGGGCGCGTTCCAGAGCCCGGATCTGATCGAAGAGACCCTGGCCACCGGCGGCGCGGACATCGTCTCCATGGCCCGCGGCACCATCGCCGACCCGCAGATGCCCAACAAGGCCAAGTGCGGCAAGCCGGAAGAGATCATTCCCTGCATCAAGTGCTTCCACTGCCTGGAGTACACCAAACCCACCACCAAGACCTTCGCCTGCTCCGTCAACCCCACCGTGGGCCGCGAGAATCAGCTCAAGGATCTGATTCCGCCCGTGGGCGAGAAGAAGAAGGTCGTCATCATTGGCGGCGGCCCCTCCGGTATGCAGGCTGCCATCACCGCGTCCGAGCGTGGCCATGACGTCACCATCGTGGAGAAGGCGGACCGTCTGGGCGGCAAGCTGGTGTTCTCCGAGCAGGTGTCCTTCAAGTACGACCTGGCCAAGTTCATGCACTACCAGATCGACAAGGTGGGCCGCTCCGCTGTACGCGTGATGCTCAATACCGAGGCCACCCCGGAGCTGATCTCCGCCATGCATCCCGACGTGGTGCTGGCCGCCGTGGGCGCCAACGCCTTTGTGCCGCCGATCCCCGGCACCGACGGCCCCAACGTCCTGATCGCTGAGGAAGCCTATAAGCACATTGCCGAGTTGGGCGAAAATATTGTCCTCATCGGCGGCGGCGAAGTGGGCTGCGAGACCGCCCTGGCTCTGGCCGAAAAGGGCAAGAAAGTCTCCATTATCGAGATGCTGCCCGAGCTGTGCCCCGAGACCTTCCATCTGACCCGCGGCGTCATGCTGGGCGAGATGGACAAGGCCGGTATCGTCAGCTACACCTCCGCCCGCTGCACCGGCATCACCACCGAAGGCGTCAGCTTTGTGGACAAGGACGGCAACGAGCAGTTTGTACCCGCCGACAACGTGGTCATGTCCTCCGGCATGCGTCCGCGCCAGGATCTGGCCGAGAGCTTCCGTGAGTGCGCCCCCGACTTCACCCCCATCGGCGACTGTGTCATTGCGAAGAACGTCCGCACTGCCACTCGGATGGCTTACGACGCTGCGGTACAGCTGTAAAATACGCTCTAAACAAGGCCTTAGGCCTTCCCGTCGCCCGGCTTTGCCGGGCGACGCTTTTTTGTCTGTCTTTGGCAGCCTTTTGTTTGGCCAGTCCGTCCCGGCGCGCCTTGTGACCAAAAAAAGCCGCATCATAGGCCTACTATGATGCGGCAAAAGATTGTCTATTCGGCGGAATTGTCTGGCTCCAGCAGCAGAAGGTTTCGGATTTCCTCGCAGCCAAACCGGTCGCTGTCGGTTGTATAGGCAAACATCACCCAAACCGGCGTACCTTGATGGTCGATGTCCTCTGAGAGAATCCAGACGGTGCCGTCCACATCCTTGCTGCCGACGAAGTGTTCCGGCGTTTCTTCCAAAATAGGCCAGACATTCAGATGATAGGTCCGCCGGCTTTCTTCCCAGGTGCTTCTGCCCATACGCAAGAGCTCGGCATAAGACGGGAGGGACTGGTATGCCTCCGGGTCAATTCTGCCCCAGCTGCTATCCCAGCTGCGTTCATAATTTTCTTGCTTCAGCTTGAAGGAGCCGTTTGTGCCGGACTCCCGCAAATAAAACGCGGTCACATAGCGGCCATTGTGTTCGGTCACATAGCACTCCAAGATGTTTCCCTCGTACACCGTTTGAGAATGCGTCCATATGGTGTGGTAGAGTCCCCGGTTTTGCCATGCCAAGCGCAGAAATGGGAATCTGTAGAATTCTACATAATAAAGCATCCCCACCAGCACCGCAAAAAGCGCAATGCAACTGAAAAGGATCGTTCCTTTTTTTCGTTTCATGCCAGCATCAACCGCTAATTTGCGAGGGCAAGGTATGACAGGGCACAAAAATTGTATATGTAGGAAAGACTCCTAATACCAATACACATGCCGACAAAAGCGAAATCATGTTTGATACCATTTTTCTCATAATGGCTCCTCCTTTAGGTGGTGTCGTCAATAAAAGTATGATATAATAGTTCTCGAATAGTTCTCGAAGTAGAGGAGGGCAAAAAATGGCGAGAGAACAGGAACGACACGATATAAGCGATGGGGCGTGGGAGAAAATCCGGCCGT
>CBCPMX010000066.1:0-4336 GCA_965120355.1 uncultured Oscillospiraceae bacterium | reverse complement strand
CTACTTCTTCCTGAAACTGTTCGATATTAGCCGGAAGCCCTACATCAGAAACCCTTCATCCCACAACTTTTATGATTGACCCGAAATCAAAGCCTATTTTTTGTGAAGAAGCGGTATCCGAGGATACCAGACGATACATCCTTGCTGGCGGCGATGCATTCTGCGTCCGGCATGTCCAGACTGCGGGACGGCGGTGCATCTTTGTTTCCGACATCCACGGCGAGGCGGACCTGCTGCGGCAGGTGCTGGAGAAGGCGCAGTTCTGCGGGGAGGATCTGCTGTTTGTGCTGGGCGACATCTGCGAAAAGGGGACCGACAGTCTGGAGGCCCTGCGGCTGGTGATGGAGCTCTGCGCCAGGGGCAACGCCTTCGCCTTGCAGGGCAACTGCGATGTGTGGAACAAGGAGCTGGACCCGGCGCGGCCCACGCCGTGGCTCCACGGCTACCTCATGGGCCGGGCCAAAACCCTGGTGGCGGATATGTGCCGGGAGCAGGGGATCCCGCTGGACGAAAAGACGGATATGGACGAGATGAAGGCCCGCCTGTGGGCAGCCTATCAGCCGGAGCTGCGCTTCCTGGACAGGTTGCCCCGGATCATTGAGACGGACCGGGCGCTGCTGGTGCATGCGTCCATCGGGCAGGAGACGCCGCCCTATACGGATAAGGCGCACAATCTGGTGAAATATGACCAGTGGGCGGACACGGCGCCGGCGTTTGAGAAATGGGTGATCTGCGGCCATACGCCGGTGATCAACTACTGCACCGGCATCGGAGACTGCAAGCCCCGGATCGATGGAGAAAAGCATATTGTCTCCATTGACGGCGGCAATGTCGTCAACAGTTGTGGGCAGCTCAATGCCCTGATTGTGGAGGGGGACCGGGTCCGCAGCGTCTCTGCCGACAAGCTGACGCCCTGCCGGGCGGTGGGGCATCAGGATGCCAGCGACGACCCGGTGACCACCAGCTGGTTCCATGCCGGGGTGGAGATTCTGGACGCGCAGCCGGATCGCGTCCGCTGCCGGCATCTGGACAGCGGCCGCATCTTGACAGTCCCGCCAAAGAAGCTGTATTATTTGAAGGACAACCCTGTTGCGCAGTTGGGGGTCTTTACGGACTACCGGCTGCCGGTGGAAGCGGGCGATTGCCTGAAGCTGTGGGAGGAATACGGCGAATGGAGCCTGTGCAAAAAGGACGGCGTTCTGGGCTGGGTCCGGCGGGAACTGCTGGAGCTGTGAGGCGGCTGGAACGGGCGCTGCTGAAGCTGCTGTTTCCGCCAAAGTGCGTCTTTTGCCAGCGGGTGGTGGACGATGACCAGGTACTGCTCTGTACGCAGTGCCTCCAGGTCCTGCCGCTGTGCGACCGGGTGCGAACCTTTCCGTCTGTGGTGGCCTGCCATGCGCCGCTGTACTATGAGGACAATGTGCGGGAGGCCATTTTGCGCTATAAATTTCAGGATGCGTCTCACTACAGCGCCACATTTGGAACGTTGGTGGGACAGATGCTGGCCGACCGGCGGCTGATCGCGCAGTTTGATGTCCTGAGTTGGGCGCCGGTGAGCCGGAAACGGCTGCGCGCCCGGGGCTATGACCAGGCAAAGCTGCTGGCACAGGGAGTTGGGGCGTATCTGGAGCGCCCAGTGACGCGGACGCTGGAAAAAGTCCGCAACAATCCGCCCCAGTCTGGACTGGAAAACGCCGCTGACCGCCGGACCAATGTGCAGGGCGTCTACGCGCCGGTGGAGACGGAGACATGGGCCGGAAAACGGATTTTGCTGATCGACGATGTTGTGACAACCGGTTCCACGCTGTCGGAGTGCGCTGGCATTCTGCTGGAAGCCGGCGCGGCGCAGGTTTTGTGCGCTGCCCTGGCCATGACACGGAGCCGCGACGCCGGCGATTCGTCCCTGCCGGAGATGCAGGCAGGGGAGGACGGACAAGGGTCCGATTCACATAGCTGACAACACTTGAGGTGAAGCCATATGTTTAATCTGTCGAGAGACCTGGGCATTGATCTGGGAACATCCAACGTGCTGATTTATGCGGAGGGACGCGGCGTCATTCTGCGGGAACCGTCTGTAGTGGCCATGGACAAGGCCAGCGGCAAGCTGCTGGCGGTGGGCGCCGCGGCGCGCAATATGCTGGGCCGGACGCCGGGCAACGTGGTGGCGGTGCAGCCCATACGGGACGGCGTGATCTCCGATTATGAGATGACTCAAAAAATGCTGAACCAGTTTCTGCACCGCATCAGCCGGTTTGCGCTGATCAAACCCCGCGTCATTGTCAGCGTCCCCAGCAGCATCACGGAGGTGGAGGAGCGCGCTGTGATCCAGGCCACCATGGAAGCCGGCGCCCGGCGCGTCTATCTGATTGAGGAACCCATGGCGGCGGCCATGGGAGCGGGCATCAATTTTTCCGGCGCGGACGGCCACATGGTGGTGGATATTGGAGGAGGCACCACGGACGTGGCGGTGCTGAGCCTGAACGGTGTGGTGGTTTCGGATTCCATCAAGGTAGCCGGCGAACGGTTTGACAAGGCCATTGCCCGATATCTGCGCCGCCAGCACGGCATTCAGATCGGCAGCAACACCGCGGAAGAGATCAAAATGTCCATCGGCTGTGTAGTGGAACGTTCCGATGAGCTGATGATGCAGGTTCGTGGTCGAGATACCCGGACCAGTCTGCCGCGGGAGGTAACGCTTCACTCCTCAGAGATGACCGAGGCGCTGCGGTCGCCGGCAAACCAGATCGTGGGTGAGATTATCACCATCTTGGAAAAAACACCGCCGGAGTTGGTGGCGGATATCTCCGAAAACGGGATTGTCTTAACCGGCGGCAGCTTGCTCTGGGGATTTGACGCCCTGATCGAAAACCGGACCGGCATTCACTGCCAGGTGGCAGATGACGCCCAGTCCGCCGTAGCGGTGGGCTGCGGCAAGGCGCTGAAAAAGATCGGCTCCATGCAGGAAGGTACCATCAATCTGGCCCGAAAAAAACTGCTGGAGGACAACTGAACAGCACACGACAAAATTACCCCGGCAGCGAGCGCAGCTCTCTGCCGGGGTTTCATATTTTCAACACAAAATCATCACAAATTACACACGAAATCTTTACAAAATCTTCACACAGTGATATAATGAAGCACACAACGCAGGATCGCATCGTGCGCATTTTTATGGAGTGTGTTGACAATGGAGAAGATTCAGGAGAGAGACTGCCGGTATGACAATATCAAGGCGCTGATTATGCTGGGCATTGTGGCGACCCACATCCTGGGGATCTATGCACCGGCAAAGCTGCGGTATTTTATGATTATGATGCACATGTATGATATGCCGGTGTTTGTGTGGGTGTCCGGGCGGTTTGCCAGCTTTAAGTGGAAAAAGATGCTGAAGAACTACTTGTATCCCTATCTGCTGTTTCAGCTGTTGTATTTGCTGGCGATTCGGCCGATGGGCGAATATCAGCCCATCCAGTTTCATCAGCCTTATTTTCTGCTGTGGTATCTGATGGCCATGATGCAGTGGTGCCTGACGGTGCCTTTGCTCAAACGCATCCGGGGCTATTGGCGCTGGGTATTCGTGGCCGGGACGGTGGTGCTGGCACTGTTGGTGGCCTACAGCCGGAAGATTGCATTTGACTGGAATCTGGGGCGGATGTTCTACTACTATCCGTTTTTCTGCGCCGGATATTTCGGGAAAAACTGTGAATACCGGATTCCGAAGTCCTGGAAGGCGTTCTTTGCCGCCGGGACGGCGATGATCCTGTTGGTACTGTATTTTGGAAATCTGGATCTGCACGTGGAGTGGTGGTATGGTGCGGATCCGTATATCAACGGCGGCGCGGCCTACACGCCGCTGCATCGGATTGTCATGTATGTCATTGCCTTTGTCATTGGTGGCTGTATCCTCAGCTTTATGCCGTCCAAACGGACGTTCTTTACCCACATTGGACAGAATGTGACGCCCATCTACTATTGGCATGGCTTTGTGGCGCTGTATTCCGGCTTTGTACTCAAGCCCTATTGGACGTTCTCCGGCCCGTGGCAGTGGTGGTTCTTCACCATGATTGTTTCTGTCTTGCTGCTGGTACTGCTGTCCACCAAACCGGTGATCTGGTTTACACAGCCGTTCATGAGCTGGCCTTTTACGATTGCGCGGTTGAGACGCTGGAAGGGGAAGTTGACCGGCCTTATGCGGCGGTCTGCTCCACAGGGCTCCGCTGCGCCTCAGCCCTTGCCCTCCGCCGCGGTTCCTGTTCCGCCTGAGGCGCCTGTGCAGGCCGCCGTCGGAGTGCACGAAGCGTAAACTTTGATTTGGAATCCGCCGAAAGGCGGGGCC
>CBCPMX010000065.1:0-16026 GCA_965120355.1 uncultured Oscillospiraceae bacterium | reverse complement strand
GCTGCAAAAAGCATACCAGCACAGCGGCTACCGCGCATACCTTACTTCACTTCAATCCCACAAGAAAAATGATTGAGCCAAAATTTTGAACAGCCGGCATTGCCGCAGCTCCCTTGTTCTTGCTGCTGCGGGCTGCGGCAACTGAGAATGAAACCGTTCCCCGCCCTACAACTTGTCTGCATATTCCCGCCCCTGCACTCATAGATTTGAACAAACCATCCACAAGGGGGAATATGCGTGGCAGAACAAAGCATCTATGAGCAAATCGGCCGGCGGACCGATGGGAATATATATCTGGCAGTTTCCGGACCGGTCCGCAGCGGCAAATCCACGTTCGTCAAGCGGTTTATGGAAGCCCTGGTGATCCCAAACATCGAAAATGTATACAAGCGGGAACGCGCCATGGACGAACTGCCCCAGAGCGGCTCCGGCCGCACCATTATGACGGCGGAGCCAAAATTCGTTCCGGAGGAGGCTGTGGAGATCCGTCCCAACGGCACAACCCGGCTCTCCGTCCGCCTCATCGACAGCGTGGGTTACATGGTGGACGGCGCCATCGGCGCCACAGAGGACGGCCAGCCCCGCATGGTCACTACGCCCTGGTTTGACCATGAAATCCCCATGACCGAGGCTGCGGAATTGGGAACCAAAAAGGTCATGCAGACCCACTGCACCATCGGCATTGTCATGACCACCGACGGCACCATCACCGATATTCCGCGGGAAGACTATGTCAGTGCCGAAGCCCGCGCCATTGAAGACATGGCAGCTACCGGGAAGCCCTTTTTGGTGCTGGTCAACTCGGCTGACCCAAGCAGTGCCGAGGCGCGGCAGCTGTGCCGGATGCTGGAGAATCAATACGGCGTCACCTGCATGGCTGTTAACTGCCTGATCCTGGACGAAGACAAGATTTTAGAAATTCTCTCAGCGCTTTTGTCTGAATTTCCCATGCGGGAGATGCAGTTTTACCTGCCCCGCTGGGTGGACGCCCTGGACTGGACGCATCAGGTCAAGGCCGGCCTGTACGACGCCATACGCACCAGCGCCCAGACAATCCACCGCATCAGCCAGGCAGAACCGGCTCTTGCGTCCCTGTGTCAGTTGGAAACCATCCAGAACTGCGCAATTGATCAGATCGATCTGGGCACCGGGACTGTGGTTTGCACATTGACCTTCCCGGAAACACTGTTTTATCAGGTTCTCAGTGAGCAGTCCGGCCTGCCCATTGAAAATGATGGGGAACTGCTGACCCTGCTGTCCAATCTGGCGCAGGTAAAGCAGGACTATGACCGTATTGAAAATGCCCTACAGGAAGTTCGGGCCACTGGCTACGGTATTGTGATGCCCTCCACCGATGAGATGCGGCTGGAAGTGCCGGAAATCATCCACAAGGGCGGTTCCTATGGCGTTCGGCTGAAAGCCAGCGCACCATCCATCCATATGATGCGGGCGGACATTGTCACGGAAATCAGCCCCATTGTGGGCGATGAAAAGCAGTCTGAAGACCTGCTGAACTACCTGCTCAGCGAGTACGAAGGAAACACGGAAAAGCTCTGGGAAAGCAATATATTTGGCAAAAGTCTCTTCGAGCTGGTCAACGAGGGCCTGAATACAAAACTTAAGCGTATGCCGGAAGATGCCCGCTACAAATTGAAAGATACGCTCACCCGTATCATCAACGAGGGCAGCGGTGGACTGATCTGTATTATTTTATAGGCGCTCCCCCGCAGGGGCTGTACGGACATGACAAAATGCGCGCTGCCGAAGCAGCGCGCATTTTGCAGTTTCTTACGAATCAAACGAGAACTCCAATTCCTCACCGGACAAGACCAAGTCAATTGCCTCCACCAGTGTGTTGTAGTTACGTTTGTAGCAATAGGATTGAATGACACCGTCCACAGATACGGCATATTGCCGGTCATTGAGTGCATACAACTCCATCGTATGGCTGGTGCCGTCCAGCATGGTGATGGTCACGGTTGCCATCGGTTCCATACCTTCCACATCGTCTGCACTTGCGTCTCCAATGGCGCGGAAGTTCAGCGTCCGCACATACAGACGGCGTGCATTGGTTTCCAGAATCTCTTCACCGTCCAGCGTGGCATTGATGCCGTCCGTGTCGTTTCCATTGGCGTTCTGGGTCACGTAGTGCTCCATGATCAGCTCATGGTGCTCGCCTTCCAGATCATACGTGATGGACGCGACATCGGCAATGGAATAGGACCAGACCGTCCGGATCATCAGTTCATAATAGTTGATGTCCTGCCAGGTCAGTGCCGAAGTGGGGCAGGTCAGCACCGTATTGGAGCCATCCACCATCACATAGGTGTAGGAATCATTTTCGCACAGATCTCCAATGAGCAGATTCAGGCTGTTTCCGGACACATCGGTCATTTCCAGCCGCACCGGATCATCAAAGCCGTACGTAGCGTAGTCGTCTTCGGTGATGTCGCAGAGAATCTCAGACGCCTCCACCGTGGCCACAACATCCATGACGTCGGACTTGATAATGGTGTCATTACCGGAGCCCTGCTGCGGCTGCAGCATGACATACTGACTGGAGGAAACATTGTACTCATGGTTCAATTCCTCATCCAGCAGCAGTTCAATGACCGTGCCGTCCCGCTCAGTGATTCGAATCCAGTTGATGTTGGTATAGATATCATCTTCTGTATAGGTGGGGAACAGGGTAATGGCTCTGTAGTCCAAATCGGTTCTGGTCAGCAGCGATACCATATAGCTGCCGATGGTATAAATCTCGTCCGACTGATTTGTCATGCAGTAGTAGTTTCCATCCACCGGCGTCTGGTTGCCCAGATAGACCTCCACCACATGTCCGTCAGAATAGGTGGTGCGGACCGTATGCCACGGCTCGTCCAATCCATAGGCCGACAGATCCGGATCATCGTCCTCCACTACGCTCTTGGCACTCATGGATGTGACTGTATAGGTCATGCTGCGCAGCAGAGAGGAGTCGTAGTCAAAGAACGTGGATTCCGGCTCCACCTCAAAAACATAGCCGTCATCGGTAATGGAGATATCCACATGAATCTCCGTCCCCTCCGCAGGCAGAATGTCGAAACTCACCAGATCTTCATAGTTCTCATCGACAATGTAGACTGTCTGCGTGGTTTCGGTGGTAGTCTCCTCAACCTCTTCCTCCTCGGTCACCGTCGTCTCCGGGAATACAAATACCAGCAGAATGTACGCTAGCACCACCAGGAGAATGACGGCCACTGAGATCACAATGGGTTTGATGCTTTTCATTACATATGTCTCCTTCGCGCCCAGACAAACAGGCCAATGGCCAGCGTGCCGACGGGGATGATCACAATCAACAGCCAGAACAGAACAGAAGTCTGCCAGCCAGAGATCACCAGGGTGGTGTCGCTGTATTCTTTATCTGCAATGATAACCGCGTCCTCATCTTCAGAAATAAAGTTCATCAGGGAAAGCAGATAGGTGGAGTTCAGGAAAGCGTCGGAATCCAGGGTGCTGTCTGCCAGGAAACTGGCATTGGTGAACAGCACATAGGAATTGGTCTGGTTCAGGTTGGAGTCCACATTGGTCTGATAGGCCATGACCATGACGTTGAAGGGGCCGCTGGTATCATCCTCGGCCTGCTCCAAGGCGTCAATCTGTTCATCCAGGCTCTTGCCATAGGAGCTGTTGGAGGTCTGCATCAGCACCTGAGTGCCGCGCCAGCCATTGGTCTCAAACAGCGTGTTGATGGGCCGGCAAGAGGGCATACATACACTGGTGTTGGTGGGCAGGGAGTCTGTCAGTCCCTCCACCGACACGATCTCCGGCAGCAAATAGTAGGGATAGCCCGCCAAGTTCCGGTTGTTGTCAAAAATCAGTTCATTGGAGAAAGACACGCCCCACTCTTCAAAATACCGTTCCAAATTCTCCAACGTTGGCGTATTGGAAGCGTAGGAGATAATGGCGTTGCCGCCAGCATTGAGGAAAGCGTCAATTTTGTCAATTTCCGCATCGGTGTAGTCCGCCGTGGGCTGGGAGATGATCAGCAGGGTCACATCCTCCGGAATCTCCTCGCCTTCCGCCATGATGGAGATGGTCTCAATTTCATAGTTGGAGTTGGTCAGTACCGTCTCAAAGGAGTCCAGGGACGTGGTTTCGCCGTGGCCGGTGATATATGCAGCCTTGGGCACATTTTCAGAGACCACATACAGGATGGCGGAGGTCAGACGCTGCTCGGCCCGCAGGCCTACAATATAGGTATTGCCGTCGTCGCCGGTCTGCAGCGTGTACAGATTGGATGGTGTCAGATGCCGGTACCGTCTGGCGCTTTCCACGATCAGGTCGCCAGTAGAAATGTCACCCAGCGCATTGTACTGTTCGTAGAGCTGCGGATTGGAGTACGGGTCGATATAGTTTACCGTCACGTTGCCCTCGCTGAGGATTTCATAGCGGCGAAGGACCTCCCGGATCTGGTTGAGTTGGGAGTCCGACTCATAGGTGGTTTCCGGACACATGACATGAATGGTTACGGGTTCTTTCAGATTGCGCAGGGTCTGGGCCGTTTCATCGGAGATCTCATACAGGTTGGTCTCGGTCATATCGATTTCCAGCACAAAGCGATCGGACAAATAGCCCACCAGATAGTTCACCACCAGCACAGCCACGATCACCAAAACCGTGGATAAGGCGGCCAGGGCGCCGATTTTATAGCGGCGCTTTTTGCCATAGCTGGTCTGTTCGGTATTGTGCGTTAGTTTTGCCATGTTGCAGTTCCTCCCTTAGCTCCAGCGCTTCTTTTCCAGCACACGGACGGTGAGGAAAACAAAAATTCCGGCAACGCTCAGATAGTAGATCAGATCCGCAAATGAGAAAATGCCGTTGGTAAACGAATCATACCGGCGGAACAGACTCAGCCAATAGATCATGTTCTTTGCGAAGGTGGAGTTGACAATATTGTAGCTGTAGTCGAACAGATACAGCGCCAAAAACGCGCCCAGCGTCGCGATGCAGGAGATCAGCTGATTCTGCGTCAGCGACGAGATAAACACACCGATGGAAATAAACGTGCAGGCCACAGCGATGATTGCCACATAGTTGCCCACAACGATGGCAGAACTGACGTGGCCGAACATGGCGATGACCACCACATACAGCAGCGTGAACACCAGCGTGATGAGGAACACCACCAGGGCGGCGAAAAACTTGCCCAGCACAATGCCGGTCAGCTTTACCGGGGCGGTCAGCAGCAGCTGATCTGTCTTCTGCTTGTAGTCCTCGCTGAAGGTGCGCATGGTCAGGATCGGCACCAGAAACACCATCATCAGCAGCATAAAGCTGAAGGCATAGGTCAGGTCGGACGAAGCGCTGTAGACGTTATACAGATAGAAATAGATATTGATGACGAGCAGGAATGCCGCGATGAACACATAACCAAGCGGTGAAGAAAAATAGGACCGCAGGTCGCGCTTTAAAATCGCACGCATACTAGTTCCCTCCTTTGGTTACTTGTTCGCAGCGGAGCCGCGCTTTTTATTTTCAGTCAGCTTGATGAATACATCCTCCAAGCTCAGATCCTGATTCTTCAGCAGCAGAATGGGATATCCCGCCGCTGCCAGTGCGGAAAAAATGGGTTTGCGGACATCCAGATTCTCAGCGGATTCCACCAGATAATCATAGGCGCCGCGCTCCGCCTCAATGGTGGCCGTCACAGACTTCACGCCGTCCACCGCGCGCAGCGTGGAGACAATCTGATCCTTGGGGCCGGCAATGCGGAACTGCAGCTTGTGCTTGCCGCTGACCAGCGCCGCCAGGTGCTCCGGCTTGTCGTCGGCCACCATGCGGCCTTCGTTAATGACCAGCACACGCTCGCAGACGGCAGAAACCTCCTGAAGAATATGGGTAGACAAAATAATCGTGCGGTTTCTGCCCAGGTCCTTAATGACGTTGCGGATCTCAATGATCTGCTTCGGATCCAGGCCCACTGTCGGCTCATCGAGAATCAGCACGTCCGGGTCGCCAATCAGCGCCTGCGCCAGACCGCAGCGCTGTTTGTAGCCCTTGGACAGGTTGCTCATCACACGGTCACGAACATGGGTGATGCCGACCATTTCACAGATCTGATCAATATGCTCTTTCCGCGGCAGATTTTTGCTGTCCACACCTTTGATATTATAGATAAAATTCAGATATTCCTGTGCCGTCATGTCCAGGTACAGGGGAGGCTGCTCCGGCAGATAGCCGATATGCCGCTTGGCCTCCAGCGGATTCTCCAGAATATCAATATCCGCAACTTTGGCAGTGCCGGCGGTAGCGGACAGATATCCGGTAATCACGTTCATCGTGGTGGATTTCCCAGCGCCGTTGGGCCCGAGGAAACCAACAATTTCCCCCTCATCAATGGAGAAAGTGATATCGTTGATACCTCGCTTTTTGCCGTAGGTTTTGGTCAATCCGGATACTTCAATCATCCTGAGTTCCCTCCTAAACTATGCTGGGGTCGAACCTGCGCCCACGCACAGGAACAAAACGCCGATCAGCAGGCCGCGTTTCGGCCTGTCCCCCTTTTTTCGGATGCGAAACAGACTTACAATGTCTCCGCAGTGCATATCTGCACGCTCCGCGCCGCTTTGTTGAGACATTATATCATAAAAAACCGCATTCTAAAAGTGCTTTTTTTCGGCATCCCGCACAAATTTCTTGATATCACGGGAAATGCACTAGATCTTCACATTTTTCACACAAAATTTCCCACTCATTCTCTGCCCGTTGTCCGCTCAGACCGGCAAACCGCACCGGACAGGCACATTTTTCATGCGCGGCGCATAGAATACGATAAAGACTTTAGAAGGGGGCGCATACCCATGTCCGGTACCGGTACCATCATCACCCGTTCCTATACCTCCGACGCCCAAATCCCCATCCCAGACGTCGGGATCCTCTTTTTTGAAAACAACGCTGCCGGCGGCCAAACGCTGCTGGCAGTCCGCGTCTCCGACGCCAGCGGAAAAACCGCGCCTGTGTCCGTAACCACACCGGACCTGGCGGAGAGTCAGTCCCCGGTGGATGAGAATTCCTGGACCTCTGTAGATATCGTCGCCAGCCACCGGAATTTCGGCCGCATTGTTGTCCAAAACGTTCAGGTTTTTCCAAACACGGTCACTTTGCAGGAGCTTCAATTTGTTCCATCCGACTCCACTTATCCCCCGCCTGACGAAACGGAGCGGTTCAATATCACGCCTCAACCCCTGTACTGACGCAGAAGGAGGCAGACATGGATATCTCTCTATATCCCTATGTACCTGACACCATTACCGTACACCTCGGTTCTCCCAGCTCGCAGGCTGAAAATGTCACCGTCAGCTTTCCGGATTATGTCAAAAACGTGGCCTCCAGCGAGGTCTACCCCACCTGGGAAACGGAAGCGCTGAAGGCCAATATCATCGCCATCATCTCGTTTGCATTAAACCGCATTTATACAGAATATTACCCCAGCCGAGGCTATGATTTTGACATCACCGCCAGCACTGCCATCGATCAGAAATTTATCAACGGGCGCAATACTTTTGAGAACATTGATCTGCTGGTAGACGATATGTTCAACCACTACATCCGCCGTACCGGTTTTGTAGAGCCATTGGCCGCAAAATTCTGTAACGGCACCACTGTCACCTGCGATGGACTGAGCCAGTGGGGTTCCCAGGAACTGGCTCAGCAGGGCTACGGATATATGGACATCCTCCGCTTCTACTATGGAGACAATATCGAGCTGGTCACCAACGCGCCTGTCCGCGGCGCGGAACGTTCCTATCCCGGCACGCCTCTGCGGCAGGGCGACACCGGCGCCAATGTGGTCATTATCCAGGCATCCCTGAACCGCATTGCCCAAAGCTATCCTGCCATTCCCAAGATCAACCCACTGACCGGCATATTTGATCAGGCCACAGAAAATGCAGTCATTGCCTTTCAGGAGATCTTCGGGCTGACTCCAGACGGCGTCGTCGGCATGGCCACCTGGTATCAGCTTGTACGACTGTATGTGGCTGTGACACGGCTGGCGGAACTGGTCAGCGAAGGGCAGCAATTCGTAGGCGTTTCATGGGAATATCCGGCCATGCTCTCTCCTGGAAGCACCGGGGAATCCGTCCGGCTGCTTCAATATATGCTCACCGTTCTCAGCAGCTTCATCCCCACCATTCCACATATCTCTGTGGACGGAGACTACGGTGCGCAGACCACTGCCGCCGTCCGGGTTTTTCAGCAGCACGCAGGCATCACTGCCGACGGCATTGTTGGCCCTGCCACCTGGGACGCCATCTACCAGGTATTCGCCAGCATTGAGCATATCGTTCTGGACGACCAGGTGCTGTTCCCCAACGTGGTCTCCATCCCCGTTTCCACGGCAGTTCCCACCGTTGCCACCATTCAGCGGCAGCTGCGGCAGGCTGCGCAAGTCATTCCGGCGATGGCTGCTCCCAGAGTCACCGGCACCGCTGACCGGCAGACATCGCAGGCCATTTCCAGCTTTCAGCGGGCGATGGGCCTGCGTCCCACCGGCAGAACCGATCAACAGGTCCGCACAGCTTTGGCGCAGTTGGCACAGCAGGCCCAGGTTTCCAGCACGGTGCGCCATACGCAATTTCCCGGTCACCCCCTCCACCTGGGCAGCCGGGATCAGGAGGAGGGATCCACATGACCAGAGAAAAAACCCTCATGGGCCGCCCTGTCCGCAGTTTACAGACCATGCTTCGGACGCTGGCCCAACAGGAGGGGCTGCGCATTTCGGTCATTCCCGATGGCATCTATGGCCAGAATACCATGTCTGCTGTGCTGCGGTTTCAGCAAATAAACGGCCTGCCGGCCACCGGCGTTGCTGATCTGCAGACCTGGAATGCCATCGCCGCGCAATATCGCGCCATTGTCAGCGCAGATTCCTGTTTTTTTCATACCTCGGAACTGGCAGCGCTGGCCCGCCGCTGGGGCGGTCCCGAAGACGAAAGCTTGCAGTGGCTGCAACAGCTGGCCGGTCTGCCGGAAAGCGAAACCTTCGGCCACAGGGAGCAAGCCGCAGCCAATGCACTGCGGGGGTTTGGGGCGCCTTCTGATTCATTGGATCCCGCAGAAAGAATAATTTGACGATTCCTGCCACAGCGATTATAATAACAGGAAAGAACAGAAGCGGCAGGAACAATCTTATGATAACCCCATTGGATGTTTTATAAAAACCTATCATTCGAGTGTATCCGGAACTTACGAAAGCAGAATCCCTTTGCGGAGGGTCTCGATAACCCCGCATGCGGCTGCACTGTCCCAGGAGGAAGCGCATGGAACTCAAGCAATTGCAGTATTTTCGCGCCGCAGCCAAGCGCAACAGCATCTCCCAGGCTGCCGAAGCGCTGTATATCACACAGCCCGCCTTAAGCCGCTGTATCCGCAGGCTGGAAGAAGAAGTGGGCACACCGCTGTTCACCCGCACCAGCAATGGCGTGCGTCTGACACCGGCAGGTGAAGCTTTTCTGGAAGAACTGGATCAGATGTTTCTCCATTTTGAGCGCGGTCTGAACAATGCCCGCCTGGCGGCACAGCAGCAGCATCCACTGCTGTCCGTCGTCTATAGTTTTGAGGAGTTCGACAACGGAGTGCTCGAACAGATGCACAACGATTTCCCAGATGTCCGCACCAGCATCAGCATTCTCCCGCCGGAACAAGCCTATCGGGAATTGTTGGCCGGAAAACGGATTTCGCTGTCCTGCCCCGGCTGCCAAACCGCAGCGGCGTCCTGTGCGAGCATCTGCTCAGTGAGGAAATGCTGCTGTCTGTGGCGGAAAATTCGCCCCTGTATGGCAGGCAAACTGTCTCGTTGGAAGAACTCGATGGCTGCACCCTGGTCTGTAATGAGGTGGCCTACGACTGGGAAACCATTGAACAGATTTGCCAGCAGCACCACATTACACTGAAATTGCTGCTGTCCAGCAACGACCACCAGGTGGTAGGGCGTTTTAAAACGCTCATGAACAGCATGCTGTTCATTCCCATCAGCGGCGTGGCGAAATATGCCGCCGATGGCCGGAATCCGGTGCTTCCCTCCCGAATTGTCCCGCAGGTCTTTCGACGGGAGGTCTATGTGGCGTGGCCGGAGGCCAAACGGCTCTCCACTGCGGAAAAACACTTTTTAGAACTGCTGCGCGGCTCCTATCGCCGCCAGCGGCAGACGATCCAGGCGTTTACCGCCCACACATTTGGCGCATCATGACGGATCGGCCCATTGCTGCGCCCTATTACGCGAAGCGTCGCTTTCAGCTCCCAAGTTTCTGCAAAGCACGCTGCGCATCGTGCTTTCCACACTGATTTCGCATCCCCGAAACTGGTAAACGGCCCTCTGTTTTTTCACAGAGGGCCGTCAGCTTATTGAAACAGTAGCTACGCCGCTTTTTCAAACATTGGATTTGAACCTGCTCGGGTACAGTGAATTTCCCTTGTCCGCTTTCCGCGCGGCAAAAAACCGGCAGCCTGTCCGGGCTTGGCAAATCAAAGCAAGACATTCCCGTACCCCAGTCAGTTTCCCCGATTTCATATCCGGCCCCTTCCAGCACAGCTGGCTTCGATTCGGGATGGCGTTCAGGCTGTTCTTTACAGCATCTGCCATGCCCGATACAGCAGCACTGCCGTCTCAGCCCGGCTGGGGCAAAAATTGGGATAGAACTTGCCGTATGCATCCGTTAAGATTCCGAGCTGTGTCAAATGCGCAACAGATTGCCGCGCATAGTCGGAGATGGCCTCCCAATCGGCATACCCTTCCAGATTACCTGAAGAAGCAGTCTGTTCCGGCAGGAGCCGCTGCAGCAGGCGGTCCAGAATTACCGCCATGTCCTGGCGTGAAATCGTGTCATTGGGACGAAACGCGCCGGTGTTGTCTCCGCTGACGAGGCCGCTCTGCGCCGCCCACTGGACAGCGGTAAAAAACCAGTCTTCTTGGGTCACGTCCAAAAATACAGGCGGCTCCTCTGCCTGCATCAACTGCAGCAGCATCCCCTGCCGGGCGCACAGCGTATACACCAGCGTCGCAAATTCCGCGCGGGTCACAGTGTCATCGGGGCAAAACGCATTGCTGCTTCTCCCAGAGAGGATGCCTGCTTCATACAGCGCGTTGATCTGCGCAGCAGCCCAATGCGTATCTGGCACATCTTCAAAATAAGTATACGGCTCCTTTATGGTGACGCGAAACACATAATAAGTATCATAATATGCCCCATAGACGCCATCCGGTGACGAAGCCCAGGGAATGACCCGGTTTGTATAGGCAACGGCCATCCCATGCTGCCAATAGCCGTAATTCTGCTCCACTAAAGTCAGCGTGTCCTCTTCCACCGACTTAATGATGGCAGCATGATAATAAGAGGTGCCAGTGCGCTGTGTGGGATAGACCAATGCAATGTCGCCTGGCTGGGGATCGTACGTCACGGTAATGGAAACCTGTTCATTTTCATAACCGTCGTAAGGCCAGGAGAAAAACTCTGTCAGATCCACGCCATAGAGCTGCTGATAATATCGAGTGGGATACTCGTCGCAGGACCAGGTGTCCCAGCAGCGGTCGCGGTCCTGGTCATAATAAGCATAGACGCCGTTGAAATTGTCCACCACCACATTGTGGCCATATACAACCACACCCGTATAGGAAATGGTCGTGTCCATTCCGTTATCAGCTGCCAGCGCATTGGCTGACAGCGCGGCAAGCAGCAGCACAAAAGCAGCCATGGTACAAACCCTTCGTTTCCACATGCACACCCTTCCTTTCTTTAATTGCAAATTATAGCATATGGGTAGGAAGAATGCAATTTTCGGGCCGGAAACTGTTCTCCTTTCAATTTTTCACACGGGCGTATCTCCCACACCGTGCCAGCTCACCCAGCCCGGGCTTTGCAGATTCAAATCACAAGCCCTGATTTGTCAACAAAGTCTTTGAACCGTTTCTGCAGCCCGGCCGCACAGAGGCCGGGCTGCTCTTGTATTTTCAACAGGTTTCCGGTATAATGGTACCAACCTTTCATCTGTAAAAGTGTGGTGATTACTGTGCAGCTCAACGTACTGGCCGTCGGCGATGTCGTCGGCAAAGCGGGTCTTGCTTTCCTCGACGCGCATCTGCGTAGTCTGAAAAAACAATACGCCGTAGACTTCACTGTGGTCAACGGCGAAAACGCTTCCAATGTGGGCCTGACGCCCAAGCAGGCAGAATCCATCTTTAATGCTGGCGCCGACGTGATTACCCTGGGCAATCACACCTGGAACCGCCGGGAAATCGTTCCCTATCTGGACGAATGCCCCTATATTCTCCGGCCGGCCAATTATGCCCCGCAGCTTCCGGGCCGCGGCATGGGCATCTTTGAAACCAAAGCCGGCCCTATGGCGGTTCTGAATCTGATTGGCCGGTGTGAAATGGATTTTGGGCCGGACAATCCCTTTCTTTTGGTAGACACACTGCTCAAAAACGCGGATACACCGCTGATATGCCTGGATTTTCACGCCGAAGCGACGTCAGAAAAACTGGCCATGGGCCGTATGCTGGACGGGCGGGTCAGCGCCGTCTGGGGGACCCACACCCACGTTCCCACAGCGGACGATCAGGTGTTTCCCGGCGGTACCGGCTACGTCACAGATCTGGGCATGACCGGCCCCAAGGACTCGGTGCTGGGCATCCGGCCCGAACAGTCCATCGCCAAATTCCGCGGCGATCTGACCAGCCGCTACGAAGCTGCCCCCGGCCCCTGTAAGCTGGAGGCCGTGGTGTTTACACTGGACAGCGCCACAGGCAGCTGTCTGGAAACGCAGCGGGTGATGATTCATGATTAAACTGCTGCATGCCGCCGACCTCCACCTGGACAGTCCCTTTGCCGGTCTGCCGCCGGAGCAGGCCGCAAGCCGCAGGGCCAGCCAACGGCGGCTGGCTGCCTTTCTGTGCCGGCTGGCGGATCAACGGGGCTGTCAGCTTCTTCTGCTGGCCGGCGACATTTTTGACAGCATCCAGCCTTATCCGGAAACCCTGGAAGTCCTGCGGAGTGCCTTCTCTGCCTGTCATGCCAGGATCTTTATTGCCCCCGGCAACCACGACTACTGGACCGCCAACGGTCCCTGGAGCCTGCATTGGCCGGACAATGTCCATATTTTCCGTTCCTCCGTCCCCCAGGCAGTGCCGCTGCCGGACCTGGACTGCACCATTTACGGCGCAGCCTTTACAGCGCCGGAAATGCCGGGGCTGCTGCGGGACTTTCACACCGATGCCGCCCACGCAGTCATGGTGCTCCACGCAGATGCGGCGCAGAAAACCTCTCCTTACAGTCCCGTAACGCCGCCGCAGATTGCCGCGTCGGGTCTGCAATATCTGGCCCTGGGCCACATCCACAGCCGCAGCGGCCTGCGGCGGGCCGGTGAAACCTATTACGCCTGGCCAGGCTGCCCGGAAGGCCGCGGATTTGATGAATGCGGCCCCAAGGGCGTCTTGGAGCTCACCTTGGGCGACACGGTGGAGGCGGCGTTTTTGTCGCTGCCCGGCACGCGGTATGAAACCCGCCGTCTGGACGTCTCCGGCGGCGACCCGGCAGCCCTGATCCGCCAGGCCCTGCCCCCTTCTCCCACGCTCCACGCCCGCGTCACCCTCTGCGGCGGTCCGGACGCCGGCGAGCTGGGGCAGCTCGCCCGGCAGTTGGCGGGCCAGTACGGTTCTCTGGAGCTCTCTGCCGAAACTGCAGCGCCGCTGGACCTTTGGCAGGATGCCGACCCACACACCATGCGGGGCCTGTTTCTCCTGGAACTGCAGCAGCAATGGCGGCTGGCTGGCGACGCACAACGGAAAGTCATCGAAGAAGCCGCCCGCTTGGGCCTGGCAGCCATGGACGGACGGGAGGTGCAGAGCCTGTGAGGATTTTACGAATGCGGGCCACCTTTGGCTGTCTGGACAACGCAGTTCTGGAATTGAAGCCGGGCCTGAATCTGCTGACACTGCCCAACGGCGGGGGCAAAAGCACTTGGTGCGCCTTCCTCCTGGCCATGCTCTATGGGCTGGAGACCACCCGCCGCACCAGCCGCACGGCGCTTAGCGACAAGGACCGCTATGTTCCCTGGTCCGGCGCACCCATGGCCGGCCGGATGGATCTGGAGTGGAACGGCCAGCCGGTGACCATTGAGCGCACCAGTCAGGGCAAGGGGCTGTTCAATGTCTTTCGCGCCTATGACAGCCGGACGGGACGCGACATCCCAAACCTGACTGCGGAAACCTGTGGTCAGACGCTTCTGGGCGCAGAGCGCTCCGTCTACGCCCGCAGCGGCTTCATCGGTCAGAACGCCATGGCCATTACTGGCGACCCGGCACTGGAGCAGCGGCTCAGCGCACTGGTTTCTTCCGGCGAGGAGTCCGTCTCCCGCAGCGCAGCGGAACAGGCCCTGCGAACATACAAAAACCGGCTCCAGCACAACCAAACCGGCCGCATCCCAACGCTGGAACAGGAGCTGGGCGAAATAGAACGCACGCTTTCCCAGTTGGCCCAGGGGGAGGAAGATCTCCGCCGCCTGGAACTGGAACATACCGCCCTGCTGGAACAGCTGGCCGAAGCCAAGCGCCGCACGGCCGTGGAAGCCGGTCAGGCCCGCCGCACCCTACTGGCGCGCCTGGAGGCGGCGCAGCAGCAGGCCGAAGCCGCTTCCATGGCTCTGCGGCAGGGCAGAACCAAAGCCGATCTGCTGCCGGATGCGCAGGATATCCGCCTGTTGGAGCAGGCGCTGGAACAGTTGGCCAAAGAGGAAGCCCAGGGGCCGCCGGAACCTCTTATCCGCCGCAATACGGCCTCCTGGGCGCTGTTCGGTATTCTGACCGCCGCAGCCGCGGCAGTGTCCGTCATCTTTTGGCCGATTGGACTGGCCGCGGCGGCAGTTCCCGTGCTCTGGCTGCTGTGGTATCTCCGCTGGAGGCCATCGGAGGACCCTGCCGCTGGCTGGCGGGCAGAGCTGGACGCCCGCCGCGACACGCTCATGGCGCAGGCCAACGACATCGCCCCCTGTGACACCGTCGCTGAAGCCCGGGATATTCTCCGCCGCGCCCTGGCTCTGCCCGCTGAGGTGGAACGGTTGGAGGGGCTGGAGGCCGCCGCTCGAACTGCCGCCGATGCTTTGCAGGCTGCCGTACAGGCCGGCGACGACATTCCCCCGGATCAGGCTGGCCCGGTTCAGGCAGCCCTGCGGGATAACGAAACCGCCCAGGCCCGCCTGCGGGGCGCGCTGGACGCCACAGGCAGCCGCGATGCCCTCCAGTCCCGCCGCGACACGCTGACCACACAGTTGGACGCCCTCCGGCAAAAACAACAGGCCGTCATTCTGGCGATGGAAGCACTGGAGAAGGCGGCTAACCAGCTGGAAACCCGCTTTGCTCCCCGAGTGAGCCAGCGGGCAGCCGCGCTGTTCTGCCGTCTCACCGACGGACAGTATGACCGGGTCCTGCTGGATCGGGATATGCGGCTGCAGGCAGGCAGCAGCGCAGATATGGCCCTCCGCTCTCCTTTGGCCCTGAGCGGAGGCACCGCAGATCAGCTGTATCTCAGTGTGCGGCTGGCCATCGCAGATCTCACGATTCCGGATACGCCTCTGGTTTTGGACGACGCCCTGACAGCCTTTGACGACGCACGGCTGGCAGAAGCGCTGGCGCTTTTGTCGGAGCTGGGCGAAACCCGTCAAATTCTTCTGTTTTCCTGCACAAAACGGGAACAAGTTATATTAAATTTTCGTCAAAATGGTGGAAATCTTATGTGAACTGTGCTAAACTGTACGCACAGCCACAGGGCGGTTTCCGGCAGCCCCGCCGGCACCGCTGGTTTACCTTAAAAGGAGGTTAGAATTTATGAAAATGAAACGTGCGCGCATCTTGTCGTTGGTGCTCTGCCTTGTGATGCTGGTGGGCATACTGCCGGTTGGGGCGGCGGCAGCCAGCTACTATGATGATGATATCTTTTTTGATGATTACCTAATTTCCGATGGTGAAGAACTTGAAATCGATCTGGACGATTA
>CBCPMX010000064.1:0-6154 GCA_965120355.1 uncultured Oscillospiraceae bacterium | reverse complement strand
AATGAGCGTCTCAAGTTTGAGCTTCGGACGGCTCTGCCCAAGGCAAAGTATTACGACACCTTTGTGAATCCCATGGAATGCACCAACATCCGTGCCACAGCCAAGGAGCTGGGCGTTCCTGAGAAGCGGTTTACCAAATACCTGATGCGTCACCGTTATCTGTACCGCGCCCCCTCCGGCAAGCTGATGCCCTATGCCTGTTACTACAACAAAGGCTTTTTCATCATCCGGGATTTCCACAAGCGCAACAGCTCGGAGTATGGACAGTACACGCTGTTCACGGCCAAAGGCAAAGCGCATTTCATGAGCAGAGTGCCGGAGATTCTGTGGGAGACAGAGTGATACGGCGGAGGTCAGAATGGAGGTGGTCCCCATGCCGGTCTTTCGGGTAGTAAAGAACGCGAATTACACGACCATGAGCAATCACCACCTGAGAGACAGGACATTGAGCCTGAAGGGAAAGGGCCTCCAGTCGATGCTGCTGAGCCTGCCGGACGAGTGGCGGTACAGCGTAAAAGGGCTTGCTGAAATCTGTCTGGAAGGACGGGGCAGCATCAACGCTGCTTTGCAGGAGCTGGAGAAGCGCGGCTACCTGATTCGGAAACAGACCCGGCTGCCGGATGGAACGATGGGCGGTGTAGAGTATTGGATTTATGAGAAGCCTCAACCGTGTACCGAAAACCCGCACACGGAAAACCCGGCTACGGATAATCCGGTTACGGAAAATCCGCAGCCGGATTTTGAGGCACAAATAATAACTAATGAATCAATGAGGAAAGAATCAATTACTGAGGGGGATGGGAAAAAGCCTCCCCGCCACCGCTATGGCCAGTATCGGAATGTCCTGCTCTCGGATGACGATATGGAAAAGCTGAAAGCGGAGTTCCCTGCTGATTGGGAAAAGCGCATGGAACGGTTATCTGAGTATATGGCCTCTACGGGAAAAACGTACCGGAACCATCTGGCGACCATCCGCAGCTGGGCGCGTAAGGACGCTTCGGAACCAAAGGTGCAGTGCTACCGGCATGAAAATTATCGGTTTAAGGAGGGAGACAGCTTATGAACCATATTCTGGATGGATTTCTGGATAAGATGACGGCGCGGTCAGAGCCGCAGGAGGACGAGTATCTGGGCGAGAACGGTCTGCTCTACTGCTCCAAATGCCATACACCCCGCCAGTGCAGAGTCATGGTTCTGGAGCGCGAGGGTATCTTCCCCTGTATCTGCAAGTGCAAAAAAGAAGAACTGGAACAGGAAAAGCGCCGGGCGGATGCGTTGGAGCATCGCAACCGTGTCCAGCGGCTCAAGGCGAATGGGATTCAGGAGAAGCATTTGCTGGACTGGACATTCGCAGACGCGGAAGACACCCGTTTTGTCCGCATGGCAAAGAACTATGTGGAGAATTGGAAGAAGGTCAAAGAAAACAACCTTGGATTGCTCCTATGGGGAGATGTGGGGACGGGGAAATCGTTCCTCGCCGCCTGCATTGCCAATGCGCTGATTGAGCGGGGAACGCCGGTGCTGATGACGAATTTCTCTAAAATCCTGAACCAGATGGGCGGGATGTATTCGGAGGAACGGTATCGGTATATTGCCTCTTTTTCGCAGTTCCCACTCCTTGTGATTGATGACCTTGGCATTGAGCGCAGCACGGAGTATGCGCAGGAACAGGTCTATGCGGTCGTGGATGAGCGTTATAAATCCGGCCTGCCGCTGCTCATCACGACCAACCTGACGATTGAAGCCATACGCAATGCAACGGATGTGGCCCATGCCCGGATTTTCAGCCGTATTCTGGAGATGTGTACGCCGGTGCATATCTCCGGGTGTGACCGCAGGACAGCAATCGGAAAATCGAAGCAGGACTTCGTGAAGGAGGTGTTATTCCCATAAATGGCGCACGAAGTGGTTGAACAGGTGCATCGAATCCCCATTGGGGAGCTGCATGAATTTGAAGGGCATCCCTTTCAGGTCCGGGATGATGAAGATATGGAAAAAACGGTGGAGAGCATCCGGGCGTATGGCATTACCACGCCACTATTGGTACGCCCGGACCCTGACGGCGGTTACGAAATCATTTCCGGCCACCGCCGTCATCATGCAGCGGAGATTTCCGGCATGAGGGATGTCCCCTGTATCGTCCGGGAGATGGATGACGACGCTGCCATCATCATGATGGTGGACAGCAATTTGCAGCGGGAAAACATCCTGCCGAGTGAACGGGCCTATGCCTACAAAATGAAGATGGACGCTATCCGGCGTCAGGGACAGCGCACGGATTTAACTTCGCCGCAAGTTGCGGCGAAGTTCCGGGCGGATGATGAAGTCGGGAAAGGGGTGGGCGTAAGCGGCGATACGGTCCGGCGCTATGTGCGTCTGACCAGTCTGATTCCCGAAGTGCTGAGCATGGTGGATGAGAAGAAGATTGCGTTCAATCCAGCTGTGGAACTTTCCTACCTGAAGCCACAGGAACAGAGAGATTTTATCGAGGCAATGGATTATGCACAGGCAGCCCCGTCCCTGTCTCAGGCGCAGAGGATGAAGAAGCTCAGTCAGGAGGGCGGCTGCTCCCTCGACGCCATGTGCGATGTCATGGATGAAGTCAAAAAAGATGACCTTGGGCAGATTTCGTTTAAGACCAGCGACATCAAGCGGTTTTTCCCAAAATCCTATACCCCAAAACAGATGAGCGATACCATCCTGCGGCTGCTGGAGCAGTACCAGCGCCGCAGAGAACGCGACCAGACCAGATGACAATCCGACGAATTTTTTCTGCCAGAAATGAAAGGAGAACTGATTTTTATGAATACCATTACCACGCACATCAATGGTGACATTCACATCCACATCACCCCTGCTTCTGCCTGTAAGCTGATTCAGCCTGTGGGTATGCATCCAAGCGATTCCGCCATGGAAGATGTGACTGCGAGCAGTGGCTATCATGCTTTGGTGCAGAGCATCGAGGATTTCCTGCTCGATACCGCAGACGAGTACGACGAGTTCGATAACGGCGCGGAGGATGAGGATATTGATTCCATCGTGATGGTCATGTGTCCCGGCAAGCCTCCGAAAATCATGACGGAGAGCGAAAGCTTCGATACCATTGAGAGCCACGGCAATTTCTGCGTAGCCCTCACAATCGACGACCCGGATATTTGCGCGTATGGGCTGAAAGCGGTCTATGACCCCCGTACAGTACTGCCGCTTGGCAGTGAGCGTTATATCATTGGCCCGGTCATTGTATATGCCAGCGATGAAAACGGCGACAGCGTTTCTCTGGATGCGGAGGAAGTCATGGCGGCCATTGTCCATTTTACCGGTCATACGGTCATGCTTTGCGCGGACGGCGAAGACCTCCCGGCGTTCAAAATGTGAGGTGCTGCCATGCAGAGAAGTCCGGCACATGATTATCTTCGATGTTCTGACCCATGAGGCGGCACAGGGATACCGCGCGATGAGGCCATTCCCGTTGGATGAAGGAGGTGAGGATTCATGCAGGAAGAAGTAGAAAACAGGACAGTCAATCTGGCAATCAGCACGACAAAACTGACCGGGATGTCAGCGCCAATGATAAAATGTAAGAAAACGGCGAGAAAAAAATGTAGGTTTGTGGCGGAGAGGAGAAAAAAGATAGACTTCCAATAGGGCGGAAAACCGTCCGGAAAGGAAGTCTGAATAATGAGAGGAGAAGTATGGATGGACATACGAAGTGATCGTCAAAAAGGGCTGAGCTACACGGAGCTTGGCAGGAAGTACCACATGGATCCGCGGACGGCAAAGCGGTATGCAGAGTCGCTGCAAAGGCCGGAGTACACACTAACGGGGCCAAAACCAACGAAGCTGGATCCGTACAAACAGAAGATCGATCAGTGGCTGGAAGAGGCGCCGTACTCGGCGGTGCGGATTCTGGAGAAGCTGCAGGAGGAAGGGTTTGATGGGAAATACAGCATCGTAAAGGAGTATGTGCGAGGGAAGAAAATGGACCTGGATGAGAAAGCAACGGTACGATTTGAGACAATGCCGGGGAAACAGGGACAGATGGACTGGGGTTTCTTTGAAAATCATCTGGTGTACGAAGATGGGAAGTGGAAAAAACTGTACTGCTTTCTGATGATTTTGGGGTATTCGAGGATGCGGTACATCGAATTTGTCACGGATATGAGCACGAACACGCTGATCCGCTGCCACCAAAACGCGTTTCGATACTTCGGAGGATATCCAGAGGAAATGCTGTACGATAACATGAAGCAGGTGGTGGTCAAGCGGTTGCTAAAGCAGGAGGACTCCACGCTGAACCGTCAGTTTGAGGATTTCGCGGGATTCTATGGCTTCAAGCCCATCCTGTGCCGACCTTACCGTGGACAGACGAAGGGAAAGGTGGAGCGGACAGTGCAGTTTGTGCGGGACAATTTCATGGTTGGGATCAAGTATAGCAGTCTGGCAGATTTGAATGGACAAGCCCTGGCCTGGTGCAATAAGGTCAATGGCAAAGTGCACGCCACCACTAACGAGGTTCCCTTTGAGCGGCTGAAAAAGGAGCATCTGAATCCCATGACGCGGGAGTATATCATCGATAAAATCAACCTGCGCCGGGTACAAAAAGACTGCCTCATCTCATACGCTGGAAATCAGTACTCCGTGCCAGCGGAATACATCGGCAAAGACGTAGCAGTCGTGGCCCTGGATAACATGTTGGCAGCATATTACGAAGGGAAGCAGATTGCTCTGCATAAGATATCCTACC
The DNA here is from genome assembly GCA_965120355.1 of uncultured Oscillospiraceae bacterium. Taxonomy (GTDB): domain Bacteria; phylum Bacillota; class Clostridia; order Oscillospirales; family Oscillospiraceae; genus CBCPMX01. Next base: position 1,410 of record CBCPMX010000064.1, on the reverse strand, counting down.
AGAGGAAGGACATGGTCGTTAATCCCCAGCATTACCGAAGGCTCACGCTGAAACAAAGCATAGACGCGGAAAATGTTCTGCTGGAGCAAGGCAAGGTCATCGATTTCCCGTTGAAACCCTCCGATTTGTCCAGATATGACGAGGTGCTGTATGAGTGAATTTACTATGGACAGGCTGCGTGAAAACCTGGAGAGCCTCAAGATGAAAAACACGCTGGAGATCCTGGATAACTACCTGGAATGGGCTGTGGCGGAAAACCTCAACATTGTGGACGTTTTGGATCACATCTTTGCAGAAGAAGCAAAATCCAAGCGGAAACGGGCCTATGAGAAGCAGATCCAGATGTCTGGTTTCCCCATCAAGAAGACTCTGGACGATTTTGATTTCTCCTTCCAGCCCTCCATCGATAAGCGTCAGATTGACGAACTGGCCACCATGCGTTTTCTGGAAAACGGGGAGAATGTGGTGTTCCTCGGCCCGCCCGGGGTAGGGAAAACCCACCTGGCTTCCGCCCTGGGCCTTGTGGCGGCTAAGCATCGCTTCTCCACGTACTACGTCAACTGCCATCAGCTCATTGAGCAGCTGAAGAAAGCTCATTTTGAGAACCGCCTGCCGGACAAACTCAAGGGGCTGGCCAAGTACAAGATGCTCATCATTGATGAAATCGGTTATCTTCCCATGGACATCCAGGGTGCGAACCTGTTCTTCCAGCTCATTGCCAGACGTTATGAGAAGGTTTCTACTGTCTTTACCTCCAACAAGACCTTTTCCCAGTGGAACGAGGTCTTCGCCGACGTCACCATCGCCTCCGCCATCCTGGATCGCGTCCTGCATCACTGTACCGTCATCAACATCAAGGGCGAATCTTATCGTCTGAAAGAACGCAAGGAATTTATGCGCCAAAAACAGCAAATCGTTAATGCTCTTTTTGAGCAAGGTAGCACCTGATTCCTGTTACCCCCCCCGCCGAAAAACGACAAAATTTCTTCGGCGCTTTCTTACAATTTCAAATTGGCGTTGACAGCACTGTAGCCGAAATTTTGGCCGTCGGCGCAACACATACCTCAGCAAACTGGGGCGAATTTTGTGCGACAAGATAAAACAGCTTCCAGTCTCCGAGACTCCACGATACTATCTGCTATTATGGCGATATTTTCTCACGTCTGTCTCATTCCGGCAATCCGCCGATAGGTGTGACGGTTACGATTTCCCGGCGGTTCAGACGGATACCGACACGTTAAAAGGAAAATATTCTGCCCGCTGTATCTACGACGCTCCTTACCAGGCAATGTTGACATACAATACAACATTGGCCCTGGCGCATCAAGCAGGGATTACCGGGTCGCAACCTTGAGATGCGTCAGTTGCAACCCGTAGTTGCGAAACTGCTATTTCGAATAAGTTGACTGC
>CBCPMX010000063.1:0-40141 GCA_965120355.1 uncultured Oscillospiraceae bacterium | reverse complement strand
TTTCGCTCAAAAAACAACTTGTCATTTTGTCCAAGGTGCTAATTGTTCATGTTTCACGTTGTTTAATTTACAAGGTGCAAACCGCTTCTGCGGCTTTGTCTCTTGCGAGACAGCCCGATTATTATATCAGGCAGCTTTGCGTTTGTCAAGCACTTTTTTCACATTTTTCAATGTTTTTTCGTGTTTTTGACGCCGAACCGACCGTTTTCAGGGGCTCTCGCAAAGCGCTCGTATATATTAGCACTGCCTGCCTCCTTTGTCAACACTTTTTTTCGTTTTTTCGCATCTTTTTCAGTTTTACTACAGATAGTGTGAACAGCGGCAGCAGACCGCAAAATATGGCGCTGCCTGTCAAAAGGATTTGTTCTCCCACTGCTTCCGGGAGCCACATGGCCGGCACAGCCAGCACCAGCAGCCCGGCGCCGTACCACTTTTCCCAACGGCTCTCCCAGACGCTGGCCATCCCCTTGCTGCCGGCTGCCGTCAGCAGCCCCATGAGGCAAAAGGCGCCCACCTGTTCCGCCGCACAGATGACGCCCTCAAACCGCTCCATGACGCCCAAAATAGAGATATTCTGTACCATGATATAGAATGGCTGTTCCAGCACCGCCGTCAAAGTCCCGCCCAGGCTGGCCGTCACCAGCACCGGGATGGCGGCCAAAAACGCCAGCCCCCAGAGCACCGCTCCCCGGACGCGGGAATCCCCCTCCGGCCCCACCAGCAGCCCGGCGGCGGGCAGAAGGCAAAATGCCGCCGTTTTTGCGACGCTGCCCCCATCGGCTTTCACCGGCGCCAGCCATGTCCAGTGCAGGTCCGGCACGGCAAACGCCAATACGCCTGTATACAGCAGCGCCAGCACCAAAAAGCACACCGCGCCGCATCTGGCCATGACGCCGCCTGCATGCCGGACCGCGCTGTACACCAACAGCAAGAGAATGATCCCCACCGTTGGGAACATGTTCTGCCCTGGAAACGCTTCGGCGCTCCGCGCCGCCAGCCATCCCAGCACCACTGCCAGCCAGAGGCTTTCCAGCACCAGCAGTATCCGCGCCGGCCACAGCCCAAAGGCCGCCTTAATCTGCGCCGCCGCACTGTCCGCCCCTCGTGTTGCGCTCCAGATGATCAGCAAGATCCCCGCCGCAATGGCCAGGCCCAGCCACACCGCCAGCCAGGGCAGTCCGGCCAGCCGCCACGCGCCCAGGGCCGTCATGCCTGCGGCAGCGCTGGCCGCCAGCTGCCGGTCCGTATATTTATCCGACATTGCTTCGCTGCCAACTCCCATCTCGAATTTCCACTTTGGCCACCTGCACCGTTGGGCCGCCGAGGGCGGCGCCAATGACGCGGCACAGGGTTGCGCCGTCTTTTTGCCGCGCCTCATAGGCCGCTAACACCGCAGCGTCCGCCTCCTCCGCCTGCCCCGCTGCAGCATACACCCACACCGAGGGCCGGAACTCTGTCCGCAGAAACAGCTCCTTGGTCAAATCCATGGCATTCTGCGTCAGGATGACCCGCTGCACTGTGCCAAAGAACACGGTTCCCGGCGCAGCCGCTGCCATCTGCTCCAGCGCCTGTGCCAGGGTCGTCCCCTGCGCAGTGAGGCCGTCGTCCGCATATAATTGTATTGTCTCCCCGTCCCGGGCGATCACCAGCGTCTCCACCGGCACCACCTCTGCCGCATCCACATTTTCAAACGGCCAGAAGCCGGTCAGGGCAGCCAGCGCCACCAGTACCACAACCAGGGCAATCTGTTTCGCACCCCGCATCCGCATCACCTCTGCCGGCGGCGGTTCTGCGGGCGCAGCGCGGCAGTCCGCAGTGTTTCCCGCTCCAAGGGCCGCCGCACCAGCCGCCCGTTGAGCCGCGCCGTATCAAAGGGCGCCAGATACGACACCTCGCATACCCGAATCGATGCCAGTTGAATCAGCAGCGCAATGCTCCCCGCCGTAACGCCGAACAGCCCTGCCGCCGCCGCGCAGACCGTCAGGCCAAACCGCCAGACCCGCACCGCATCTCCCAGATCCCGAGACGGGAGGGTAAAGCCGCAGATACCCGCCGCAGATACCACAATCAGCGCCGCCGGTGAAATGAGATTGGCCTCCACGGCCGCCGTCCCCACCACCAGGCCGCCGATGATGGAGACGCTCTGCCCGATGGACTGCGGCAGATGCAGGCCCGCTTCCTGCAGCAGTTCAAAGGCGATGAGCAGGCCCAGCACCTCAAACACCGTGGGGAACGGCACGTTTTCCTTGCTCTCAATGATGGCCCGCAGCAGCTGATTGGGAATCATCTCCTGTTGAAACCCGGCAGCGGCCACATACAGCCCCGGCAGCAGCAGGCTGACCAGCAGCGCCCCATACCGCAAGACCCGCAAACAGCTGGCGGTCACCGTGTCCATCCCCGGTCTTCCGGCGAAGCCATGAGCCGGGAAAGGGTGGTGGGCAGCAGATATCCCAGAGGCAGGCCGTCCACCAGCAGGCCCACCCGCCCTTCCAGCAGGGCCTCGCTGAACTTGTCCGCCCGCTCCGTGTACAGCAGCACCGGAAACGGCGTGGCCCGGCAGCCCAGCAGGCACTCCTCCGCCGCCGCGGGAGACAGCAGGCCGTCAATATCAATGTCATCCAGCCGCTGCTTTATAAAGTTCACCAAATCGGGATTGGTGATGCCTTCCACATAGGCTACAGACACGTTGGTCAGACTGCGCCGGCCCACCACCGTCTCATAAAACCGCACATCCGGTGAACGCAGATGCCGCCGGATCAGGCTGGTGTTGGTGCGGTTGGACTCCGTAAAGGCGTCCTTGGCTCCTTTGACAGTGGTCTCCACCTCCGGCGTGGAAATGGAGCGCTTCTCCGCGGTCTTGGTCTCAAAGGCCACCGCTTTTTGCATGTCAGGAAACAGCACCACGCAAAATCCGTTGACCAGCTTCCGCGCCGCATCCTCCAAATCCGCCGTCTCAGTGACCACAGCGTTGTAGGCCCGCCCTTCCAGGATCTGCTGCACCAGCGCTTCCTGGTCGCTGCCCCGCAGATTTTGTACCAAAGGCCGTATCACATATTCCGAAATCTGACTGCCCAGCACCAGGCCGTCAACAAAATAGAGATACGCCGTGACGCCGTCGCCCACCAGCAGCGTGCGCACCTCCAGGTCAGCAGTCTCGCCGAAGATGGCGCGCAGCGCCTGATCCGTCAGCGGGCCAGCGTACATGGGATCCGGCCGCGGATGCGGCTGGGACGCCTCCAGCTCCTTGTCCATGTGGTATCACCTCACTTGATGGATAGGGTGCCCAACTTGGCGGCATCCTATACAATGGGGCCCGGGAAATCCGGAATGCCTGCACTTTCGCCCGGTTTGCCCCTTGTCACAGGCAAAAAATGCTGTTATAATAAACATTACATTTTTCGCCGCTTTTGCGGCGGGCACATTGGAGGAACCAACATGAGCAAAGGAACGTACTACATCACAACCCCTATTTACTATCCCTCGGACAAGCTGCACATCGGCCATACCTACTGCACCGTGGCCACGGACGCGTTGGCCCGGTACAAGCGAATGCAGGGGTATGATGTCATGTTCCTCACCGGCACCGACGAGCACGGTCAGAAAATTGAGGACAAGGCCAAAGAGGCCGGCGTCTCTCCCCAGGCGTTTGTGGACCGCATCGTCACCGGACCCAAGGGTGTGCTGGACCTGTGGAAGCTGATGAACATTTCCAACGACCGCTTCATCCGCACCACCGACGAGTATCACATGGCCGCCGTGCAGAAGATCTTTAAAAAGATGTACGAAAACGGCGACATCTACAAGGGCAAATACGTGGGCAAATACTGCAAGCCCTGCGAGAGCTTCTGGACCGAGAGCCAGCTGGTGGACGGCAAATGCCCCGACTGCGGCCGCGAGGTCCAGGACGCGGAGGAGGAAGCCTATTTCTTCCGGCTCAGCAAATACGCTGATCGGGTGCAGGACCTGCTGGAAAACACCGACTATCTCCAGCCCCGGTCCCGCGTCCACGAGATGGTCAACAATTTTATCAAGCCCGGCCTGGAGGATCTGTGCGTCTCCCGCACCAGCTTCACCTGGGGTGTGCCGGTGGACTTCGACCCCGGCCACGTGGTCTATGTGTGGGTGGACGCCCTGTTCAACTACACCACGGCCCTGGGTTTTATGAACGGCCAATACGATGACTACGACAAGTTCTGGCCCGCCGATGTCCATGTGGTGGGCAAGGAGATTGTCCGCTTCCACTCCATTATCTGGCCCGCCATGCTCATGAGCATGGGCATGCCCCTGCCAAAGAAGTGCTTCGGCCACGGTTGGCTGCTGCTGGACGGCGGCAAGATGTCCAAATCCAAGGGCAATGTGGTGGATCCCTATATTCTGGCGGAAATGTTCGGCACCGACGCGCTGCGCTTCTTCCTGCTGCGCACCTTCCCCTTCGGCTCCGACGGCAACTTCTCCAACGAGCTGCTGATCCAGACCATCAACACCGACCTGGCCAACGACTTGGGCAATCTGGTCAGCCGCACCACCGCCATGGTGGACAAGTATTTCGGCGGCACGCTGCCCGAAGCGCAGCAGGCCGACGAGAGCATGGACGCGGAGCTGCTTTCCATGGCCTCCGGCCTGCGGGAGAAGTACGAAGCCGCCATAGAGAGTTTCGCGCCCCACACTGCCCTGGCCGAGGTCTTCAAGGTCATCCAGCGGGCCAACAAGTATATCGACGAGAACGCCCCCTGGGCGTTGGCCAAGGATCTGGCGGCCAACGGCCAACGGCTGGCCCGTGTCCTCTACAACCTGCTGGAAGCCACCCGCATCTGCGGCATCCTGCTGACGCCGTTCATGCCGGAGAGCATGGAGAAGCTGTTCGTCCAAACCGGCGCGGACAAAGCGGTGCAGACCTGGGACAGCGCCGCCCAGTGGGCCGCCCTGCCCAAGACCGTCACCGTACACCGCGGCGAGAGCCTGTTCCCCCGCATTGACATGGACAAAGCCCTGGAAGAATTGGAGGCCGCCGCAGAAGCCGCCAAAAAGGACGCGCTGCCCGACATGGAGGTGGAGCCCTTCCTGGAAGACAAGGTGGACTTCGACACCTTCTGCAAATCCGACTTCCGTGCAGTCAAGGTCAAGGACTGCCAGCCGGTGAAAAAGTCCAATAAGCTGCTGAAATTCACCCTGGACGACGGCTCCGGCGCCGACCGGCAGATCCTCTCCGGCATCGCCATGTACTACAAGCCGGAGGACCTGGTTGGCAAAACCCTGGTGGCCATCGTCAACCTGCCGCCCCGCAAAATGATGGGCCTGGAGTCCAACGGCATGCTGATTTCCGCCGTCCACACGGAAAAGGGCGAGGAAAAGCTGCACCTGCTGATGCTGGACGACGCCATTCCCGCCGGCGCAAAACTCTGCTGAACCGCACGCCCCCATTGCAGCACAACCCCCATATTGAGAAACCAGGCTTTTCCCAGCCGTCCTGCGAAGCGGACAGGCAGCCGGTTTTTCGCTTTGAGAAATGAACAAACAGCCGCGGAACCAGGTTCCGCGGCTGTTTTTCTGCTTCTGTGTTATGCCTCTTCCTCGTGAAAGGCGTCCTTGCCCAGGCCACACCAGGGGCAGACCCAATCGTCGGGAATGTCTTCAAAGGCTGTGCCGGGGGCAATGCCGCTGTCGGGGTCGCCCACTTCAGGGTCATAGACATAGCCGCAAACGCAGACGTATTTCATCAAAACCACTTCCTTTGTGTAAGGGAAGCTCTGATTCAATCGGCAAGCGCCGTTGGCAAGGGATTTTTCATCAGCCGAAAGTTTGGAAAACAGCGGAATACTTGGTGTATTTCCTGTTTTTCAACCTGCACGGACGGGGGAAAAGCCCCGCCATCCGGCCGCAGACGATTGTTTCAGAGGTTCCTGAGATATCCTGAGTATAGCAGGCCGCCATGGGAAAATCAAGAGGAAGCCGTCGAGGAAGACAATCCCAAGTCCCGCTTCCGCACCGTCAATCAAGCCCCAGCATTTTCCGGAGATATTGTCCCGTGAAGCTGGCCGGGCAGGCGGCCACCTCCTCCGGCGTCCCGGTGCAGACCACCTGGCCGCCGCCGCTGCCGCCCTCCGGCCCCAGATCGACAATGTAGTCGGCGGTTTTGATCACGTCCAGATTGTGTTCGATGACCACCACGGTGTTGCCCTGGTCCACCAGCGCCTGGAGCACCTCGATGAGCTTGTGGACATCGGCCGTATGCAGGCCCGTGGTGGGCTCGTCCAGCACATAGATGGTGCTGCCGGTAGAGCGTTTGGACAGCTCCGTGGCCAGCTTCACCCGCTGGGCTTCGCCGCCGGACAGGGTGGTGGAGGACTGGCCCAGCTTGATATACCCCAGGCCCACTTCCACCAGCGCCGCCACCTTCTGGCGAATGCGGGGCAGGTTTTCAAAAAACTCCAGGGCCTCGTCGGCGGTCATCTCCAGAACCTGGGCAATGTTTTTGCCCTTATACTGGACCTCCAGCGTCTCCCGGTTGTACCGCTGGCCCTTGCAGACCTCGCAGGGGACATAGATATCCGGCAAAAAGTGCATCTCGATTTTCACCAATCCGTCGCCGGCACAGGCTTCGCAGCGGCCGCCCTTGACATTGAAGCTGAACCGCCCCGGGCCATAGCCCCGGGCCTTGGCGTCGGCAGTGGCGGCGAACAGATCCCGGATATCGGTAAACAGGCCCGTATAGGTGGCCGGATTGGACCGGGGCGTCCGTCCAATGGGGCTTTGGTCAATGTCAATGATCTTGTCCAGGTATTCCATCCCCTCGATGTGATCATGGCGGCCGGCACGGGTCTTGGCCCGGTTCAGGTCGTGGGCCAGCTTTTTATAGAGGATCTCGTTGATCAGGGAAGACTTGCCGGAGCCGGACACGCCGGTGACACAGGTGAAGGTCCCCAGCGGAATGGACACGTCGATGTTCTGCAAATTGTTTTCCTGGGCCCCGCAGATCTTCAGCACATGGCCGCTGCCGGGGCGGCGCTGGGCCGGCACCGGGATTTTCCGGCGGCCCGACAGATAGGCCCCCGTGACGGAATTGGGCGCGGCCAGGATGTCCTCCAGGGGGCCGGCGGCCACAATTTCCCCGCCGTGAATGCCCGCGCCGGGGCCTACATCTACAATATAGTCGGCGGCGCGCATGGTGTCCTCGTCGTGCTCCACCACAATCAGGGTGTTGCCCAGATCCCGCAGCTCCTTCAGCGTGGCCAGCAGCTTGTCGTTGTCCCGCTGGTGCAGGCCGATGGACGGCTCATCCAGAATATACAGCACGCCCATCAGGCTGGAGCCAATTTGGGTGGCCAGCCGGATGCGCTGGCTTTCGCCGCCGGACAGCGTGCCGGCGCTGCGGCTGAGGGTCAGATAGCCCAGGCCCACGCTCTGCAAAAAATGCAGCCGGGACAGGATCTCCTTTAAAATCTGGTCGGCGATAATGGCGTCCGAGCCGGTCAGCTCCAGCCCCTGCATAAATGTCAGGGCGTCGTCCACGGATTTTTTACAGAAGTCGGCAATGTTGAGGCCCCCGACAGTGACGGCCAGCACCACCGGCATCAGCCGCTGGCCCCCGCAGGCGGGACAGGGGCGGGAGGCCATGCACTCCTCCAGCTCCTTGCGCACGGAGTCGGACTGGGTCTCACTGTAGCGCCGCGCAATGTTGTTCATAATCCCCTCAAAGGGCTGCTCCAGGGTGCCGCGGCCATTGCCCCGGTCATAGTAGAGCTTCAGCTTCTCCCCTCTGGTGCCGTAGAGGACGGCGTCCAGCGCCTGCGGGCTGAGATCCTTGATGGGCGTGTTGAGCTGAAACCCGTATTTTTTGCCCAGCGCCTCGAAGTACATGCGGCTGATAGAGTCGTTTTTCACGTTGCTCCAACCGCTGGTAGCGATACCGCCCTCCAGAATGGACACGTTCCGGTCCGGGATCACCAGATCCACATCCGGCACCAGCTGGCTGCCAATGCCCGAACAGGTGGGACAGGCCCCGTAGGGATTGTTGAAGGAAAACAGGCGCGGACTCAGCTCCGGCAGGGAGACGCCGCACTCGTCACAGGCATAATTCTGAGAGAACAGCTCCTCCGTATCGCTGCCGGGCAGATGCAGCACCACCAGGCCGCCGGACAGGGCGGCGGCGGTCTCCACCGAGTCGGTCAGACGGCGGACAATGTCCTCCCGCATAACCAGGCGGTCCACCACCACCTCGATATTGTGCTTCTGGTTTTTGTTCAGCTTGATCTCCTCGCTGAGGTCATAGATGCTGCCGTCCACACGGACGCGGACATAGCCGCTCTTTTTGGCGTCCTCAAAGACCTTGGCATGCTCGCCCTTTTTCCCATGAACCACCGGCGAGAGAATCTGAAAACGGGTCCCCGTCTCCAGCTCGCAGATTTTGTCCACAATCTGATCCACCGTCTGCCGCCGGATCTCTTTGCCGCATTTGGGGCAGTGGGGCACGCCCACCCGCGCCCACAGCAGCCGCAGATAGTCGTAGATCTCCGTAACAGTCCCCACCGTAGAGCGGGGATTTTTGGAGGTGGTCTTCTGGTCGATGGAGATGGCGGGGGACAGGCCGTCGATGGAATCCACGTCGGGCTTGTCCATCTGGCCCAGGAACATCCGGGCATAGGAGGACAGCGACTCCACGTACCGCCGCTGGCCCTCGGCGTAAATGGTGTCAAAGGCCAGGGAGGACTTGCCGGATCCGGACAGGCCGGTGAGGACCACCAGCTTATCCCGGGGAATGGCCACGTCCACATTTTTTAAATTGTTTTCCCGCGCGCCTTTGACATAAATATGGTCTTGCATAGCTTATACCTCGAAATATTGATCTTCCGCCCACTTTGCGGGATTGTTGCCGATGTAGGCCCATTTGGCGAGGAGGCCGCTGCTATCGCGCATGATGTGATCGTAATCGGACTTTTGCCATAGGGAAAAGCCGCACTGCCGGCCGGTCCAACGCTTCATCCCGCCGATGCTGGCAGAAAGCGCAGGGGCGGATACCATCCGCCCGTTTGTAATTGACAGCAGGATGTGGATATGATTTGGCAGGATCACACAATTTTCAATTCAAACTCCGTCATAAATCTGCGGAATGTTTTGAATGGCAATATCAACAATTTTACCATATTCGCTGAGGGGTACATCTTTGCAGGATACTGCTTGCGGGCGGATCATATCCGCCCCTACGGATCCGCGGAGCCAAAACAGAGGGGCTCTGTTTTGTGTACGGATTGTCGTAAAATATACGCCATTTTGCCTGTCGTCATATTGGCTCCGCCGCGTTTTTCGCAGCTGTCTCGATCGCGGTCCCCACATCCCTTTCATGAAGATGCGTCCGGCAGCTACGAACCGCACAGAAGTCAAGTGTTTCCGGCCAGCTCCCGCTGCACCTTCTTCGGCAGCTTCTCCACCACCAGCCGGTAGGACAGATCACACAGATCCCGGAGGACGTCCTCCGGCAGCGCGCCGTCCAGAAATACGGAAATCCAGTTGCGCTTGTCGCAGTAAAACCCCGGCAGAATCTCCGGGTACTGCGCCTGAAACAGCTCCGACAGCCGGGGGTCGCATTTCAGGTTGACCAGTTGGTGGCCGCCGTATACCCTGTACTTCTCCGCCGGGGCGCACAGGGCGGCGAACAGCCTGCCGCGGACCATATAGCGGTCCCAGGCCCATTCGATCTTATAATCCTTTTCCGCGCCGGGCTTTGCCAGCAGATATGCGTCGAGCCAGTCGTGATTCATCGTGCGCCCTCCTTTTCAACTGCGGGCCCGGCCAGCGCCGCCGTCAGGCGCAGGGAACCGTCCAGAAGCAGCTGAAGGTTTTCTTCCTGCAAAACGGTATCCCGCTTGGTGTGGATGCGGCTGAGATAAAAGCCGATGAACCGGGCGGTATGCATGGCCGCCACGCCCACGGCGCGGGGAAACCGGGTCTGGTCAGAGGGATAGAGGGCAAAGCCCCGTTGGACGGACACGGCCTTCTGCGCCGTGGGCTGGAACGCCCGTTCCAGCGCATCCAGCACCGCGCCTTCCTTCCGCAGCGCCTTGCCGGGAAAGAAGCAGAGCGTGTCGCCGTCGGAAACGCAGTCGAAATTGACCAGCAGCGGCTTGTCCGTCTGCGCCCGGTGGGCCTTGCGGAACTGGCCGGAGCCAAGCATGCCCTTTTCCTCATTGTCGAAAAACACAAGGCAGACTGCGCCGCGCTGTTCCGGCGGCAGATGGGCAGCCAGCTCCAGCAGCAGCATGACGCCGGAGGTGTTGTCGTTGGTGTTGTGTTTGTTGGCCTTGCCGCAGAGCATGGCCCAGACGCACAGAATCAGCACGGCGTAGACCGCCGCCATGCCGAGGAAAACGCTGCCGGTGGCCAGCAGCACCGCCACCTCCACCGCGATGGCCAGAAGGCAGAACAGCAGCATCAGCGCAAGCAGATATCCCAAATTGGCGATCAGGCTTTGGGGCGCAATGAAATTGGGGAACGGCAGCGCGGCGCAGGTGTCGTAGTGGGCGGTGAAGATGACCCGGGCGTTGTCCAGATCGCCGGCGGCGACGTTGACGCTGCGCACCAGCGTACCGCCGGATTCCTCCCGGACGGTCCAGCCGCAGCCCTCCAGCTGCTCCTGCAGCCAGCTTCGAAATTCCGCCTTCTGCGCTTTGGATTTGCGGACGGGGAAACGCTCCAATACGGTTTTTGCAGCTTCAGTCATAAAAGGCTCCTTTTCACTATGGCGAATAGACCGACAGCAGGCCATACAGATAGAGGATCAAAATCGCAGCTGTACAGACGATCCAGCCGATCCGCTGTGCGCCCAGGTAAAAGTCTGTGGGCTCCGGCTTTTCCACCGCCAGCGCATACCGCAGATGGAACAGCGCCAACGGGAACGCCACGTCCAACGCGCAGACCACGCTGCACAGCAGCGCCAGAGCATAGAATCCCCAGCTGCCCCGATGGGACAGGCCCGGGCCTTCGGCAAACCGCACAATGGTTCCAGCATCCAGCTCAAACCCGTCCCAGCTGTCCAGGCTGTTGGAAGCCGTGAGGCGAACGGTAATAAACGGGTGCCAGGAGCCGTCCTCGTCATAATACCGCAGCAGGGTATCCTCAAACAACACGCCGGGATGGCTGTAAAACACGGCGGTCAAAACCGCAAACAATACGGCCATGCCAGCCAGCAGGCACAGCAGGCCGGTTTGCAGACAGGTTCGGTGTGGCGCATAGTCGTTCCTTTCACGTCTTTCCCCGCAGCTCGATGATCTGGTCGCGGAGGACGGCAGCGTATTCGAATTCCATCATCTTGGCGGCCTTGCGCATTTCCTTTTCCAGCCGTTCGATCTCCTTCTCCCGCTCTTTTTTGGTCATCTTGACGCCGTTCTTCTTCACGTCCGCCGTGGCGGACTGGGAGATCTCGATCAGATCCCGGACGGACTTGACGATGGTCTTGGGCGTAATGCCGTGGGCCTGGTTGTAAGCGTCCTGCTTGGCACGGCGGCGGGCGGTTTCGTCCATGGCCCGCTGCATGGAGGGGGTGATGGTGTCGGCATACAGGATCACCCGGCCTTCGGCGTTGCGGGCGGCCCGGCCAATGGTCTGAATCAGGGACGTTTCCGAGCGCAGAAAGCCCTCCTTATCCGCATCCAGGATGGCCACCAGGCTGACTTCCGGCAGGTCCAGGCCCTCCCGCAGCAGGTTGATGCCCACCAGCACGTCGAATTTGGCCATGCGCAGATCCCGGATGATCTCCATGCGCTCCATGGTGGTGACGTCCGAGTGCATGTATCGGACGCGGATGCCGCTCTTTTGCAGGTAGGTGGTCAGATCCTCGGCCATCTTTTTGGTCAGCGTGGTCACCAGCACCCGCTGTTCCCGGGCAGCCACGGCGTTGATCTCTCCGATCAGGTCGTCGATCTGGCCCTCCACAGGCCGCACTTCCACCTCCGGGTCCAGAAGGCCCGTGGGCCGGATGACCTGCTCGGCAATCTGGCCGCTGCGCTCCCGCTCATAGTCGCCGGGGGTGGCGGAGATATAGATGACCTGGTGGATTTTCTCCGTAAACTCGTCAAATTTCAGCGGCCGGTTGTCAAAGGCCGACGGCAGGCGGAAGCCGTAGTCCACCAGGCTGGTCTTTCTCGCCCGGTCGCCGTTGTACATGGCCCGCACCTGGGGCAGTGTCACATGGCTCTCGTCAATAAACATCAAAAAGTCGTCGGGGAAGTAATCCAGCAGGGTGGTGGGCGGCGAGCCGGGGGCGCGGCCGGATATGATCCGGGAATAGTTCTCGATGCCGGAACAGAAACCCAGCTCCTGAATCATCTCAATGTCATACAGGGTCCGCTGGCGGATGCGCTGGGCCTCCAGCAGCTTGTCCCGCTCCTCAAACCATTTGACCCGCTCTTCCATCTCCGCCTCGATCTCCCGGACGGCCCGGTCCATCTTCTCTTTGGACGCCACATAGTGGCTGGCGGGGTAGATGGCCACATGGTTCAGCACCCGCTCCGGCACGCCGGTGACGGCGTTGATCTGGGAGATGCGGTCAATTTCGTCGCCGAAGAACTCCACCCGGATGGCCTTGCCGGCCCAGTAGGCGGGATAGATCTCCACCGTGTCGCCCCGGACCCGGAAGGTGTTGCGGATGAAATTCAGGTCGTTGCGCTCATAGCGGATCTCCGTCAGCTTTTTCAGCAGCTGATCCCGGTCCCGCTCCTGGCCCTGCCGCAGGGACAGGACCATATTCTTGTAATCGATGGGGTCGCCCAGGCCGTAAATGCAGCTGACCGACGAGACGACAATGACATCCCGCCGCTCAAACAGGGAGGACGTGGCGGAGTGGCGCAGCCGCTCAATCTCGTCGTTGACGGCGGAATCTTTTTCGATATAGGTGTCGGTATGGGCAATATACGCCTCCGGCTGGTAGTAGTCATAATAGGAGACGAAATATTCCACGGCATTTTCGGGGAAAAACTCCCGGAATTCCGAACACAGCTGGGCCGCCAGCGTTTTGTTGTGCGCCAAAACCAGCGTGGGGCGCTGAAGCCGCTCGATGACCGAAGCCATGGTGAAGGTCTTGCCGGAGCCGGTGACGCCCAGAAGCGTCTGTTCTTCCAGCCCCAACTCCACGCCGCGGGCCAGGGCCTCGATGGCCTCCGGCTGGTCGCCGGAGGGCTGAAACTCGGAAACCAATTTGAACTCCATAGGCAAACCGCCCCCTTTTATGAACTGGGAGATGTTTCGGGCGCGGAACGCGCCGGTGTCCGCAGGTCCGGCCTGCGCGCGACGCCGTCCAAACCGCTGCGGCCAGCATCCGAAGCGGCCGCACAAAGCCGGACGCCGGCATTCCTCACCCTATTTTAAAACATTCATTCGAGAATAGTATAGCCCGCCGGACGGCAATTGTCAATATACCGGCAAAAAAAGCCCCTCGGCTACCGCTGAAAAAACCCATTGTCCGCCATGGACACAAAGTCCTCGTCGGCCACCACAATGTGATCCGCCAGAAGAATGTCCACGGCGTCCAGGGCCCGCTGCACGGTGCGGGTCGTGGCCTCGTCCTCCTTGGAGGGCAGCGCAATGCCGCTGGTGTGGTTGTGGGCCAGGACCACGGAGGTGGCGTTGCAGGCCAGGGCTGTTTCCACAATCTTTCTGGTGGAGACGGCGGCGGAGTTGACGCTGCCGTGAAACAGCTCCCGGCAGTCCAGCACCTTGCATTTGGCGTCCAGGCACAGCAGATACACCAGCTCGTCCCGCTGCCCGAAGAAATAGGGCACTAAATAGTTGCCGGCCTTGGTGGTGGTGTCCAGAATGCAGTCGCCGGCGCTGCGGGAGATCTGATACTGCCGCGCCAGCTGGGGAATCAGCTTCAGCAGCAGCGCCGCATTCTCTCCCACGCCCTCAATGCGGGTCAGCTCCTCCGCCGGCGCGTCCAAGACCCCGGCCAGGGAGCCAAACCGGTCCAGCAGCCGGTGGGCGATGGGGTTGGTGTCTTTCCGGGGAATGGCGTAAAACAGCACCAACTCCAGCACATTGATCTCGTGAAACCCGTCCAGGCCGGTCTCCCGAAAGCGCTGCTTGAGCCGCTCCCGGTGGCCGTCATGCATGGATGCCATGGACTTATCCCTTTGCGCCGTACTGGGCCAGATACGCCTCCATGGCGTCCCGCATGGCGTCGTCGATCAAGACCCTGCCGTCCACCGGCCGGTTGTGGAGATGCTCGATAATCTCCCGGACCGTGACGATGGGAAACACCTGGATGCCGTACTCGTCCCGCAGCTCCTGCAGGGCGGACTTCTCGCCGGTCCCCCGCTCCATGCGGTCCACGGAGACGAACAGCGCGGTTACCCGCACGTCCGCCACGGTTTTGAACAGCGCCAGCGTTTCCCGGACGGCGGTGCCGGCGGTGACCACGTCCTCCACAATGGCGATGCGGTCGCCGTCCTGGGGCTTATAGCCCACCATGGAGCCGCCTTCGCCATGGTCCTTCGCCTCCTTGCGGTTGAAGCAGTAGGGCATGTCCACGCCATACTCCCGGTATAACGCGCCGGCGGCGGCCACTGCCAGGGGGATCCCCTTGTACGCCGGGCCAAACAGCGCGTCGGCCCCGCCGGCCCGCGGCAGATTCTCCTGGATGCAGGCTGCATAATACTTCCCGAGGCCGTCGGCCTGGGCGCCGGTTTTGTAGTTGCCGGTGTTGATAAAATAGGGGGTCTTGCGGCCGGATTTGGTGGTGAAGTCGCCAAAGGTCAGCACCCCGGCCCGCACCATAAATTCAATAAATTCCTCTTTGTATGTCATACAATTTGCCCTCCAGATCTGGTGGTTTGAATGCGCAGATTCCAACGTTTTATTATACCAGTATCCCGTGGGAAAGACAATCGTCTGTTGTAAAAAAATCGGCGGCCTGCCTGCGGACAAAAAATGGCCGCGCCACTTTTTTGCCGGGCAAAAATGTGTTATGATAGGATTACACCAGCTCCGGCGGGCGGCCGGGCTGTCAATCTCTGATCAGGCGGTGAACTGCAATGCAAGAGCAATGGACCTCACAGGAGAAAACCAATCTGATCCGCATGCGGGATCTGTTTTTCTCCCATCTTTTGGGCGGCGGTGCGTTCCTAAACCGGCAGACCCTGCTGGAGGAGGCGGAAGAGGCCGGCGTCCGGTTCCCGCACCCCTGGTTTGTGGTTGTGGCCTACCAGCCGGTCCAGTGGGGCGCGCTGTTTGATTTGGACAGCCCCGAGGTTTCCGGCGCCATGGATCTGCGGGATATGCACTTCATTCTCCGCAACGTCATGGAAAACGGCTTCGGCCAGGGCGCGGTGGTGGAAGCGGCGCATTACCGCGGACAAATGGTGGGCGTTGTGAATCTGCCGTCGCTGCCGTCCTCCGGCGTGCGCAGCGTAGTCTGGGACGCCAAGCAGCAGGCGGCGGCGTTGGAAGAGGAATTTGGGCTGACCGTGTCGGCGGCGGTCAGCCGCGTCTATGACAATCTGCTCCAGGCGGCCGACGGCTACGCCGATACGGTCCGGATCTTCGATTATCTGCAGGTCATCGGCGAGAACCGCCAGGTGACCTCCTATGACGAGCTGACCCACCACCAGCTGCCGCCGTCCGCCACCCGCTATCTGCAGCTGGAGGGGAAAATGCTCTCCTGCATTCAGGTCTCCGACTACGAGGGGCTGCGGCGGGTCATCCACGAGATGGTCACCAGCGAGTTCCGGCAGGCGCGGCCCACCATCGACACCTTCCGCTTCCGGGTCTACGGCATGGTCAACAGCCTTCTGTTCATGATGGACGAGATTCATCATAATGTCGGCGATGAATTTTTCGCCCAGCCCAACCCCGGCCCGCGGCTGTGCGAGGCGGAGAGCCTGAACCAGGTGATGCTGGAGATGGACCAGATCCTGGACGAATTGAGCGCCCACGCCGAGCAGCTCAAAAAGGACGCCCTGCCTTCCTGGCTGACGAAGCTGAAGGCGTATGTGGACGAAAATTTCTCCGATATCAATGTCACTGTGGCATCCCTGGCGGACCGGTTCGGCGTGGGCGCCTCCCACTGCAGCCGTGTATTCAAGCAGCACTACGGCGTGGGCCTGTTCGACTACGTCCAGCGCCTGCGGCTGGAGAAGGCCAAGTCCCTGATGCACAGCGGCAGCAGCGTCAAAGCCATCGCCGAGCAGTGCGGCTTTTCCAGCGGCCTGACCATGAACCGGGCGTTTAAGCGCTACGAGGGCACCACGCCCTCCAAATTCCGGGAGGCGGCGCAGGAGGAATCCCTCCCCTAGGCCATGGCTGCACCCCGCCGGCGCGTCCAGGGTGCGGGCAGGCGGAACGCGCCTGCCGCTGCCTGCCCCTCCAGGTTCCCCCCAAGGCCAGGCGGCGCTTCCCGGCGGGAACGTGCCGCGCCGGCGCGCCCTGCCCGGCTCCACATCCGAAACCCGCACCCCATTGGCAGTTTTTGGACAGCGTGTGCGCCCGGCCGAAAAGGGCGGCCCGCCTGACAACATGCGCCTGACAACATGCGCCCCCGCCCCGCTGCGCAGTGCAGCGGGGCGGGGGCGCTCCGTCTGTTGAACAAGTGCCGAAGCACGTTTTCAACCGCTGTATTTTCCTCTGTTCGGGCGAAAGAAATTCTCCCGGCAGCATTCCCAAACCCTTGCGCGGCAAGGATTCGCGAATTGGACGGCGCTGCTGGCGCGCCGTGCCCGGCGCATCGGTTCCAACCGGCGCCAAATCACGGCGTCAAATCCGTTTCGATGGCGTCGCCGGTCAGTTTGGTCAGATCTACCGGCGGCAGCATCTCCACAACCTTCTGAGGCTTGGGCGGATTGCCGCCAGCCGCCTTCCAACCGGCGAGGAAGGCTATGCGCACCATGGAATACAGCGCGTTGGCGGCCTGGTCATATTCCCGGCGGTCCAGGAAATCGTCCAGCGCCTTTTCAAAGTCAAGCGTCTGATTCAAGTTCGTCACACCTTATGTCTTTATGAATGAAGTCCTTTGGGCGCAGCCGGCCCGCGGCCGCGCCCAAAGGGGTGCCCCTTTCCCGGCTTCCCGCATGGGGGGCCAGGCCCCCCATACAGGTGGTTTCCGGGAAAATAAAAACCTCCGCGCAGGACAATTGTCATCCCACACGGAGAATGAAGAGACTTCATTCCTGCCCGCTTGTTATACACCGCCGCCCAAAACCCAAATTGTAGTAAAAATAAGGAGATTGTGAAATATGGTTGTAAAAAGGGCGAAAATGGTGTATAATCTAACACAAGGCGCGACATAAGTCGTTGTGTAGGTGGCTTTCTCACCTGCATAGGTACATGGGTTGTTGCAGCAGCCCATGTACCGCCGGTTTTTATTTCCCTTGTTCTGATTATACTACAAAATTCTCCATTTTGCAACAGGGTTTTGTGATTTTTTCGTCCCCATTCGGGGACTTTTCTTTTTGCCCGCGCCGTCACGCGGGCAGGCGGGGGCGCGCACGCCTGCGGCGCCCGGTTCCGCTTTTGGAAAAAGCGGCCGCGCCGGAGTCCGTTTCCGTTCTCCGGCGCGGCCTTTGCGCACTTTATAAGGAAGAGAGGTACTTCAAAGCAATGTCATCCGGAAGCGGGCAGCCGCCTCCAAACTCAGCCTGCCTTGGCCAGATAGTTGTCCACAGCCTCCTGGGCCAGTTCCTGCATCCGGTCGATGTCGAAGGAGGAAGTCAGGGTCTCGATGAAGGAATCCCACTCGTCCATGGATCTGGCGCCGATGATAAAGGAGACGATCTCCGTATCACAATAGGTGTTCATGTCGGTGATGAGGCTGTTGTACTCGGTCTGGGCATCCACGGTCCAGTCCTCACCGGGGTTCATGTACAGCTCGCCGTCGGCGCGCCATGCGGAGATGGCCTCCACCTGGGCATCGGTGTAGCCCAGATAGTTGCGCTCGTTGATGGTGATGGAACTGGACGTGGCGGAGGTGTACTTGATCAGCGCCTGGGCAAAGGCCAGACCGTCGGGATTGTTGGTGACCAGCTCGGTCAGCTGAGGCTCGCCGTCCACCAGTTCATAGGACTCGCCCTCCACGCCGTAGTTCTGGAGGATGATGCCGTCCTCGGAGTAGAAGTAGTCGATGAGCTGAACCGACAGCTCGATCTCCGGATTGGAGCAGGCGATGGCCGCGCCGCCCTTGCCGATCTGGCTGGTGCCGGCATCGTCAAAGTGGCTCAGGTCGCCCTCGTTGAGGACAAACCGCTTGACCGGCTGTACATCGGCCTCCGGCTCATAGCCGCTGAGGTTGGTGATGCCGTTGACGGAGGTATTCCACACGCCGGCGGCATTGCCGGTAACCTGGCTGTCCTCGGCGGTGTTGGAGTAGTTATAGGACATGAAGTCGGGGTCGATCAGGCCCTCGGCGTACCAGTCGGCCATCAGCTGGATATAGTCGCGGTAGCCGTCCATGGTGACGCAGAACTGGACTTCCCCGTCCTTATACATCCAGCCGGCCAGGGAGTTGTTGGAGCCTTCGGCGCTGATGTCATACGCGGAGGCAATGGCGCCGTTGTGACCCAGAGAGTTGACCCACAGCGGATGGGCTACGCCCTTCTCGCTCTGGAACGCCAGCAGGACTTCGTGGAGCTGATCCACCGTTTCCGGCGTCTCCAGGCCCAGTTCGTCCAGCCAATCCTGGCGGATGACGGGACCGGCGGAGGGAATCAGGGTATCCTGAATGTTCACCGCCAGCGGCACATAGCCGTCGCCGTAGGTGGCGTCGCGGTAGATGTTGGCGTTGTTGTTCAAAATGTCAAAGTAGTTGGGCATCAGGTCTTCATAGTCGCAGAAGTCGATGATGATCTCGCCGTCCACCAGGTCCTCCAGGTTGCCGCTGTAGAACATGCCGAAGTCGAAGATGATGTCCGGCAGTTCGTTGGCGTTGACCATCAGGGCCATCTGGTCGGAGGCGGTCAGCAGGTTGGCGGTGGTGAAGGTCAGATTGATGCCGGTCAGCTCCTGAATGGTGGCGTAAA
The DNA here is from genome assembly GCA_965120355.1 of uncultured Oscillospiraceae bacterium. GTDB lineage: Bacteria > Bacillota > Clostridia > Oscillospirales > Oscillospiraceae > CBCPMX01. Next base: position 21,146 of record CBCPMX010000063.1, on the reverse strand, counting down.
CCAGCCCGTCCACACCATAGTCATTGATTACGGTCATCATGGGCGGCACCACATAGTCCCACGCGGTCAGGGTCACGTCCTCCTCGGTCAGGGGCAGGGACTGGGCCTCAGAATAGGTGCGGTAGACGCCGTGCTGGAGCTCCGCCTCCGCATTGGTGGCCTCCGCCAGGGATTCTTCCGTTTCCGCAGGCTCGGCGGGCGTTTCGTCGGTCTGCGTGGTCTCAGCGGGCTCGCTGGACGCGGATTCCGACGCCTCGGCAGATTCGGAAACCGTCTCGGCCGCTTCGGTGGTTTCGGCAGTCTCGGCGGTGGTCTCGCTCTCCGAAGAACTGCTGCCGCAGCCGGCGAACAGCGCGGTCAGCATGGCCACGGCCAGCAAGAGCGCGAATAGTCGCTTGAATTTCATCGTTCATTTCATCCTTTCTTGGGGAATTTCTGAAGCTCCCCACAAATTCGGTTCTGTAGCCTTCATTTTAAAGGAAAGCGGCCCTTTTTCACAAATACAAATATCTCATACACCATAACCCGTGGTTATGCCAGCAACGGAACGGGCGAAATTATGTCCCAATTGTGAATTTTCTTCCGGAAACCCACAAAATCGTTGAAACAGAGAGAATCCGCGTAAAATCTGAAGCATGAAAGAGAAAATCACGAGTATTATTGGAACAGAACTAAAATTTCAAAGATATCTCCGGATTTTTGTGCATTTTTCCGGTTGCGTAATTCGGCCTTGTGGCTTATTATAATACATGCATTAGCACTCAAACAAAAAGAGTGCTAATTCAACCAAGTAGACCAATGGCTCTGGCCATATCATTTCATTTAGGAGGCAATACTTTATGAAACTCACTCCGCTTGCTGACAGAATCATCGTGAAGGCCGTTGAGATCGAAGAGAAGACCAAGTCCGGTCTGATCCTCAGCCCCGCCGCCCAGGAAAAGCCCAGCTATTCTGAAGTCGTGGCCGTTGGCCCCGGCGGCATGGTGGACGGCAACGAAGTCAAGATGACCGTCAAGCCCGGCGACCGTGTGATCACCGCCAAGTACACCGGCACTGAAGTCAAGATGGACAACGAGGAATACACCATTGTCCGCATGTCCGACGTGTTGGCCATTGTTGAGTAAACTTACGATTGTGGAATCATTTTTGGAGGTAATGTAGTTATGGCAAAACAGATTGTTTACGGTGAGGATGCCCGTAAGGCGCTCCAGTCCGGCATCGACCAGCTGGCCAACACCGTCAAAGTCACCCTGGGCCCCAAGGGCCGCAATGTGGTGCTGGATAAGAAGTATGGCACGCCCCTGATCACCAACGACGGCGTCACCATCGCCAAGGACGTGGAGCTGGAGGATCCCTTTGAGAACATGGGCGCCCAGCTGGTGAAGGAAGTTTCCACCAAGACCAACGACGTGGCCGGCGACGGCACCACCACCGCCACCCTGCTGGCCCAGGCCATTGTCCGCGAGGGTCTGAAGAACGTCTCCGCCGGCGCCAACCCCATTGTCATGCGCAAGGGCATTGACAAGGCTGTGGAGGCCGCCGTGGAGGCCATCAAGTCCAACTCCCAGATGGTCACCGGTTCCGCGGACATCGCCCGTGTCGGCGCGGTTTCTTCCAGCGATGAGACCGTCGGCCAGCTGATCGCCGAGGCCATGGAGAAGGTTTCCTCCTCCGGCGTCATCACCATCGAAGAGTCCAAGACCGCCGAGACCGGTCTGGATGTGGTGGAAGGCATGCAGTTCGACCGCGGCTATATCAGCCCCTATATGGTCACTGACACCGAGAAGATGGAGTGCGTCTATGACGATCCCTATATCCTGCTGACCGACCGGAAGATCTCCTCTATTCAGGATCTGCTGCCCCTGCTGGAGCAGGTGATGCAGTCCGGCAAGAAGCTGGTCATCATTGCCGAGGATGTGGAGGGCGACGCCCTGGCCACCCTGCTGGTCAATAAGCTGCGCGGCATCCTCAACTGCGTGTGCGTCAAGGCCCCCGGCTTCGGCGACCGCCGCAAGGAGATGCTCCAGGATATCGCCATCCTCACCGGCGGCGAGGTCATTGCCTCCGACCTGAACATGGAGCTGAAGGACGCCACCATCCTGCAGCTGGGTTCCGCCCGCCAGGTGAAGATCACCAAGGACAACACCATTATCGTCGACGGCCTGGGCGACTCCGCCGCCATCGCCGACCGGGTGAACAATATTAAGAACCAGATCGAAAACACCACCTCCGAGTATGACCGCGAGAAGCTGGAAGAGCGGCTGGCCAAGCTGTCCGGCGGCGTCGCCGTCATCCGTGTCGGCGCCCAGACCGAAACGGCCATGAAGGAGAAAAAGCTGCGCATCGAGGACGCCCTCAACGCCACCCGCGCCGCTGTGGAAGAAGGCATTGTGGCCGGCGGCGGCACCGCCTATGTCAACGCCATCCCCGCCGTGGAGAAGCTGCTGACCAAGGTGTCCGGCGACGAGCGCACCGGCGTGCAGATCATTGCCAAGGCCCTGCAGGAGCCCATCCGTCAGATCGCCGAGAACGCCGGTGTGGACGGCTCCGTAGTCTTTGAGAAGATCAAGAACAGCCGCAAGGTTGGCTATGGCTACGACGCCTATAAAGAAGTCTACTGCGACATGATCTCCGCAGGCATCGTCGATCCCACCAAGGTGACCCGCTGCGCCCTGGAGAACGCCGCTTCCGTGGCCTCCTGTGTCCTGACCACCGAGAGCCTGGTGGCCGATAAGCCCGATCCCGCGGCCGACGCTGCCGCGCAGGCGGCAGCTGCCCAGGCAGCCGGCGGCATGTATTGATTCCATTCTCCCATTGCAAATACCTCCTGGGGCGGAGCCGCTTGGCTCCGCCCCAATGTTGTGCAGCGGGAACAGCCCCCTGCCCGGCCGGGCAGGGGGCTGTTGTTCTCTGTTTCGCCGGCGGCGCTGCATGCGCCTTGACAATCCGCCTGGAATCGTGTATAGTATATCTGTTTTCAGCTTTAATGTGTAAAAGCGCCCCGCCGGGCGCTCCGGGATGCGCCCGAAAGAAAAAGCGCCTGCGGCGCGGAGAAAAGAAGGAAGACAACGATGCCTGTTACGGATTTACTCGAACGCAACTGCCGGCTCTACGGCGACGAGGTGTGCCTGGTGGAGATCAATCCCGAAATTCGGGAGCGCCACCGCAAGACCTGGAAGGAATACAGCCTGATTGAATCGGCCCCCACCACCTATTACCGCCGGGAGATCACATGGAACATTTTTAATGAAAAGGCCAACCGCGTGGCCAATATGCTCCTGGAGCGGGGCGTGAAAAAAGGCGACAAGGTGGCCATTCTGCTGATGAACTGCCTGGAGTGGCTGCCGATCTACTTCGGCATTCTCAAGTCCGGCGCACTGGCAGTCCCGCTGAATTTCCGCTATTCCGCCGAAGAGATTGACTACTGCGTCCGGAAAGCGGAGGCCGACGTGCTGCTGTTCGGGCCGGAGTTCATCGGCCGGATCGAATCCATTGTCGAGTCCCTGGGCCGCGGCCGCCTGCTGTTCTATGTGGGAGAAAACTGCCCCTCTTTTGCCGAGGACTACCACACCGCCACGGCCAACTGCTCGTCCTGTACGCCCCGGGTATTGATTGAAGACGACGATGACGGGGCCATCTATTTCTCTTCCGGCACCACCGGGTTCCCCAAAGCCATTTTGCAGAAGCACTCCGCCCTGCTCCACGCCGCCAAAATGGAGGCCATTCACCACAAGACCACCAAGGAGGACGTGTTCCTGTGCATCCCGCCGCTCTATCACACCGGCGCGAAAATGCACTGGTTCGGGTCCCTGTACACCGGCGGCAAGGGCGTCCTGCTCAAGGGCAACTCCCCGGAGGCCATTTTTGAAGCCGTCTCCAGCGAAGGCTGCACCATTGTCTGGCTGCTGGTGCCCTGGGCGCAGGATATCCTCGCCGCCATCGAGCGGGGCGACTTGAAGCTGGAAAACTACAAACTGGATCAGTGGCGGCTGATGCACATCGGCGCGCAGCCGGTGCCTCCCAGCCTCATCAAGCAGTGGAAGCGCATTTTCCCCAATCATGACTACGATACCAATTATGGCCTGAGCGAATCCATGGGGCCCGGCTGTGTCCATCTGGGCCTGGAGAATATCCACAAGGTGGGCGCCATTGGCGTCCCCGGCTACGGCTGGGAAGTGAAAATTGTGGATGAACAGGGCAATCCCGTTCGCCAGGGCGACGTGGGCGAGTTGTGCGTCAAAGGTCCCGGCGTCATGGTCTGCTATTACAACGACGAAAAGGCCACCGCCGAGTGCCTGAAAGACGGCTGGCTGCTGACCGGTGACATGGCCATGCAGGACGAGGATGGATTCTATTTCCTGGTGGACCGCAAAAAAGACGTGGTCATTTCCGGTGGTGAGAACATCTATCCCGTCCAGATCGAAGACTTCCTGTCCACCCATCCCAAGATCCATGACGCGGCCGTTATCGGCCTGCCGGACAAGCGGCTGGGCGAGATTGCCGCGGCCATCATCCAGGTGAAAGAAGGCCAGACCTGCACCGAAGCGGAAATCAACGAATTCTGCATGGAGCTGCCCCGCTATAAGCGGCCCCGGAAGATCATCTTTGCAGACGTCCCCCGCAATCCCACCGGCAAAATTGAAAAGCCCAAGCTGCGGGAGCGCTACGGCGCGGACCGCCTGGTGGAGGCGCAAAACCGCGGTTAATCCTGCTGCATAGATTCTTTGCCCTCGGAAGCGATGCTTCCGAGGGCTTTTTGGCGGTTCCGCCGTTTCCGATGCCCGGTCCCGCGCCGGACAGCCGCCCGCACATAAGCCGACAGCCCCGGCGCAGCGAGTCTGCGCCGGGGCTGTCCTTTTGGGGGGAAGGAGGTAAAAGAAAGGTTGGAAGCTTATTTGTACATCCGGTCGTAGACGGTCTGATAGATTTCCACCGCACGGTCAATGCCCAGATTCTTCAGCTGGGCCACATAGGCATCCCAGCCCTCGTCGGTGATCGTCTCCTCGCCGGTCATCCACTTCATGGCAGCCTCATTGGCATACGTGGTCACATCGGCAGCGATCTGGGCATACTCGGCAGCCTCTTCACTGGTCAGGTTCATCGTGGGCATGGAGCACTCGTCGGTGCCATTGTTGTTCCAGACCTCAAAGGCCTCCAGTTCCTCGTCGGCATAGGTGTAGAACAGGGCCGTGGCGTTGCCGTAGGTGATAAACGCCGGATTGGTGTACAGGTTGCGGATGTTCATGGGGTTGTATCCGTCGGGGTTGTTCAGAATAAATTCCGTGTACTGGGGCTGTCCGCCGGCATCCATCTCATAGGCCACGCCTTCCTGCCCATAGTTGCACAGCAGATAGCCGTCCCAGGTGTAAAACCAGTTCAAGAACTCCAGCGCCAGCTCCGGATCTGCGCAGGTGGAGGAAATGGACAGATTGCCCATGCCGGTCAGGCCGGTCTTCACCCGGAACTTGTAGGTGTCGCCCTCCTCCAGCACCAGCGGAGCCATGGCCTCAAACCGGAAGGTGGGAGACGTGGCGCTGTTGGCCAGGGAGGTGAACTTGTCGCTGCGGATGGTGCTGACGGCGCAGTCGTCGTCAATGATATAGGCGTTGATGTAATCCGGGCCATAGCCCTCGGAGTAGAAATCATCCTTAATCAGGCCCGCCGTATAGAACCGGCTGAAGCCCTCGCAGTAGCTGCGGAAGCTGTCCTCCTGGATACTGGCCACCACCGTGTCGCCGTCCAGCATCATCCCCAGGTCCGCGGAACCCAGCATCATGCCCGGGGTGCCGAACGCGCCGGTGAAGCCCTCCAGCACACCGGAGTTGTCGATGAACAGGGGATAGGTGCAGTCATAGGTGGACTTGGCCGCCACCAGATAGTCATACAGCTCGTCGATCGTGGTGGGCGTCTCCATGCCGAACTCCTCCAGCCAGTCGGTGCGCAAACTCAGCCCCTGCTCGGAGATCACGTTGGACACCAGGCCCCAGATCCGCAGAATCTGCCCCTCTTCGGTGTAAATGCTCTTGAGGGTGTATTCATTGAGGAAATTGTCTACCACAGCCATGTAGTTGGGCGCATGCTCTGCCACCAAATCCGTCAAATCTATGCAGATGTCGTTTTCATAGGCACTCTCCACACCGCCGCTGTAGCTGTCCAGGGAGAACAGATCCGGATAGCTGCCGGAGACAATCATCAGGTTGAACTGCTCCGTAGCAGCCATGTCGCTGGGCTCGATGAAATCCACCTTTACGCCTGTGGCCGCTTCAATGTCCGGCAGCGTGGGCGTCTCTTCATAGCTGTTGATCAGGCCGCCCCAGATAAAGGCGCTGAAGGTCTTCCACAGCACCAGCGTCTCGTCGGTGTCCAGGGGGTAGCTGATGACCTCGCCCACCTCGTCGCACAGCGCCTTCATCTCTTCGTTGGTCCTGCGGGACATGTCGGTATACATCTCCTTGACGCTGTCATAGACCGGTTCGGCAGGTTCCTCCGGCGATTCGGAAACCGCGCCGCTCTCCTCCGGCGACTCGGCGGCGGGGGATTCGGACGGCGCTTCCGGCGGCTCGGCAGAGGGAGAATCCTCCACGGTCTCCGGCGGCTCGGACGCGGCAGTCTCCTGCGGTTCAGTGGTCTCTGCCTCAGCTTCGGTCCCGGCAGCACCGCATCCGGCAAGCAGCGTCAGCAGCATTATCAGAACCAAAAACAGCGACAATGCTCTCTTCATACTCGTAACTCTCCTTTCATTGGGCAAAGCCGCGCACAAAACGCACACATCTTTGCACATTCTCCACAAAAATATTTTAGCAAATCCAAAAGAGTTTTGTCAATCATGGACAGGCGTTTTCCGGTAAAAGGAGCGAATTTCACGCCTGGAGCACAAATTGTAGGTTTCTCCAACGCGCAAAAACGCCGCCCCGCGCCGGGGGTAGGCGCGGGGCGGCTGCAGGTAGGGTATGAAAAAAGGAGATTCAAGCAAGTTGGACGCCCGTCCGGTGCAGCGGACAGGGACGATACGTTTCGTACATTCGATATCTTACAATACTCCACACAGGCTGTCAAGCAGATTTATCAACAAATATGTAAACTATTTTTGAAGCATTCTTAATATTTCTTTAATATTTTTGAAATACCACAGCCGGGGAGGGCTGCCGGAAGGCGGCCCTCCCCGGCCCAGGACTCCAATCTGCAAACCTTATTCCTTGGTTCGCTTGGACTGTTTTCGATTCTGCAGCGTCTCGCGAAGCTGCTCCAGCGCCTGGGGCGTCTTCGGCGTGCGCATGCGGGGGAATGCCCGCAGCAGCCGGCGTTCCTGGAACCGCTGGTTCTCCAGGATGGTTTTCAGCTGGGACTCCAGCTCTTCCTTGATCTGCTGGGCCTGCAGGCGGCGCTCCTCGGCGCTTTCGGCCCACTGGATCTTCCGCTCGGCCAGCATGGCCTCGAATTTGACCCGCCGGGCCTCATGGGCAGCCTGCTGGGCAGCCTGCTTCTCCTCCATCTCCTGCTGGGCCTGCTTGGATTTCTCCAGGGCAACCTGAACGCCGTTGTACAGGCCCTCGGCCATGGCGGACAGGTCGTGAATGTTGGCGGCCAGCGTCTCAATGCGCTCCAGCCGCTTCTGCAGATGACGCACCTCCGCCACCGTGGCGGCCAGATCCACCGCCAGCACCGCCAGCAGCACAATGCCGATGGCCCAGGCCACCCCGTCGGGCAACAGCGCCACCAGGCGGTAGATGGGCGGATGAATCAGCTTCATAATGACGGTGCCGGCAATGCCCCAGAGGATGGAAAACTCCAGGCACACATACCCCTTCAGATTGAAGGGCCGCTGGGAGTAGTCCCACCACTTCAGATGAAACAGCTTCTCCAGAGCCAGGCCCGTGAGAAATTCCAGCACCGTGGTCAGCAAAAAGGCGCCGCAGAACAGCGCCACCAGGCTGTCCTGCACCGGCGTCAGGCAGAGAATCACAATCACCATGCCCACGCCGTAAATGGGGCAGACGGGCCCGTTGAGGAAGCCCCGGTTCACGAAGCCGCCGGAGCGGAGCGCCGCAAAGCAGACTTCCGCGCACCAGCCCAAAAATGCATAAACAAAAAACAGAAGTACCAGATCTTGGAGTGCATATTCCATAATAAGCTCCTTTCCTCTGGAAGTTGTCGTTCAAAATCGGATTCAGGCGGAACCTCCGCCCCTTACAGCAGCGGCGCCAGCAGCGGAATGGTGGCCACGGACAGCACGGTGGAGACGAACACCCCCTTGGCCGCCAGCTTTTCGTCAAAGCCGTATTCCGTGGCAAACAGGACGGAGGTGTTGGCCACCGGCGTCAGCAGCAGCAGATACAAAATCCCCTGCAGGTAGCTGCTGGAAACGGTCAGCCGCAGCAGCGGCAGCAGCGCCAGCGGCAGCGCAATCTGCTTGACGGTGCTGAACAGATACACCCGCCAGTCGTCCACCACCTCTTTGGGGGGCATGGAGGCCAGGGTGCTTCCGATGCACAGCATGGCCGCCGGCGTAGTCATATTGCCGATGGATTCCGTGACGCTGACCACCTCTTCCGGGAAGGTCCAGTCCAGCAGATACAGCACCACCGCCAAGACAGACAGCAGCACGCCCGGCGTCAGCAGCAGCTTCGGATCCGGCTTCACATGGCTGCCCTGGCCGTAGTGCATCAGAACGATGCCGATGGTATAGCTGGAGACGGTGAACAAGATGTTGATAATGGCCGTATAGAACACCGCGCCGCTGCCATAGATGGCTCCCACCAGAGGGAAGCCCATAAAGCCCACGTTGGAAAACGTCATCATAAAGGCGTACAGCCCCTGCTGCTGCCTGGGCAGCCGCAGCAGCTTGACAATCCCCAGCGACACCACCGGCAGCGCCACATACAGCACCGTGGCAATGGCGAACACCTGACCGGCCTCGGCCAGGTTCCGTTCCCCCTCCTGCCCGATGACGGAGTGGAGAATCAGGCACGGCATGGACACACACAGCAGAAACGTGGTCAGCTTTCCCGTAAAGCTCTGATCCAGCAGGCCGGTTTTTCGCAGCACATAGCCCAGAAGCATCATCAGAAACATCTGGACCATCTGGGAGAGGATGATGGACGTGTCCATCATCCCAGCGCCACCGGCCCGTTTTCGTGGACGTAGGCCAGTCCCCCGGGAACCTCCCGCACGGTCAAATCACAGCGGACATTCTGAGACGGATCGGGATGGTCCCGCCACAGGCCATAGAGGGTGGGCAAAAACCGGGGCCACATGGCCGCTTCATACTCGGCATGGTCGGTGCTGCCGGGAGCCACGGGCTGGGCGTCCGGATTTTCCCGCAGCATCTCCAGCACAAAGTCCGGCGGCGCGGTGACGGTGGTGCTGGCCACGGAGGCGGTGATGTGGACCGAACCGCCGGGGACGCCCTGCCACATGTGAACGGTGGAATCCACAAACTCCTCCTTGCCATTGAACACCCCTTCGCAGATCACATGCTCGAGATGGGTGGTGAAGGGGAAATACGTCAGGGGCAGCCGGCGGATCTCCACGCCGCTGCCGCCAAAGACGGGCATCCCCTGGCCGACGGCTTCGGAGATCATATGCGCGGAATGGACAAACCCGTATTTCCACGGCTCACGCACCCAGTTGAACCGCTTGTGGGACCCGGGCGCCCAGAGATAATAGCCCTTCTCCATATTCGCCCAGAACCAATCCAGCATTTCCGGCGAAACGCCCGGCAGAAAGTGCTGGCACTGGGATTGGAGCACCCAGCCCTTGGCCTTGGCGGCCTCGTTCAGCTCCAGCTCCGGCAGGGGCGGGTTTGGCCGGTCCAGCGGGGTGTAGGGCAGGGTGGGGACATGGATATTGTCCTGAAACGGCATATAGGTCTGCCCGGCGTTGGGCGTGTATTGCAGTGCTGGCATAAAATTTCCTCCACAGTTTAAAATTCCACTACCATCATAGCGTAAATTCCCGCAGTTGGCAAGCCAAAACAATGTTCCTGCCGCCTGGGGCGCCGGCCGGCCGGGCTGCCTTTGCCGCACAGGCCCCGGCGTTTGACAATTTGATGCATAGCGCATAAATTCCAAATATTAATTTTTATTAAAATCTGCCATAAAAGTATGGCTACTTTGTGAAGAGTATGCTATAATGATATTACTCGGAACCTGCTTGGGTGAAGAGAATACACACCAAACGTCATGTTTGGGGATAGGAGAGATTCACAATGAAACACGGAACAAGAATCGCTTCCGGTGCGCTGGCGCTGCTGCTGGTGTTGTCTGCCTGCGTGACGTCAGGTGTGACAGCCCACGCGGCAACGCCAAGCCAGACCGCCCTGATGCAGCAGTGGGTAGAAGAGGGACTGCTCACCGGCGATCCCGATGGTTCCCTCCGGCCTGACGACACGGTCACCAGAGCGGAATTTGTCCACCTGATGAACAATCTGGGCTTTACCGGCACCGTCACCGCCAACATGGTCAACTACACCGATGTGGAGACCAACGCCTGGTATTATCAGGACATTATGAGCGCCACCGCCGCCGGCTACGTCAGCGGCCGCGCCAACGGCTCCTTCGGCCCCCGGGACACCATTACCCGCCAGGAGGGCATCGCCATGGTGGTCCGCGCGCTGAATGTGTCGCCGGACTACACCACCGGCGCGCAGGAGAACTGCTCCAGCTGGTTTATTGGTGAGGTGGGCGCCGCCATTGGTCTGGGCCTGTACGGCACCGGCACCGACTTCACCGCTGATCTGAGCCGCGCCGAGACCGTGGCCCTGCTGGAAGCTGTCCGCGGCAAGCAGTCCACCGGCAGCACGGCCACAGGCAGCTCCGGCCTGCCCGGCGTCTCCGGCTCCGGCCTGGGAATCGCCGAAGACGTCACCACCGGCAAGACCGGCAGTGATGAAACCATTACCAAGAAATCCGACAAGATCTCCGGCACCGTGGCCGACGTCACCATCTCCTCCAAGCTGGGCAGCAACGCCTATACGCTGGACGGCGTGACCATCACCGGCGACCTGATCATCGAAAGCACCGGCACCATTACCCTGGATGATGTGACCGTGAAGGGGTCCATTATCATCGAGGGCAGCAACGCCAAGGTGGTTCTGAAGAAGAACGCCAGCGTGGGCGACGTGGTCTTCCATGACGCCGGCACCATTTCCGGCAGCAGCTTCAAGGGTTCTCTGGACACCGTCACGGTGGACACAGACAGCAAAACCGACGCCGTCTACCTCTCCGTGCCCGCCAGCAAGGTGGTATTGGAAAGCCGCTGCTATCTCCATGTGCAAGCCGATGTGGATGAACTGACTGTGAAAAGCGGCGCCAAGAACGCCACGATAGAGATCGCCTACGGCGCGGAAGCCGATGAGGTGGAACTCAACGCCGCCGTAGAGCTGTACGGCCGCGGCGACATCAACAAACTGTACATCAACGCCTCCAACTGCACCATCTCCCGCGCCCTGGACATCGGCAAGACCACCAAGGCCAGCGGCGTCAAGGGCACCAGCTACAGCTATGACGACTACTATGGCTACAGCTGGATCGACGACGACGGTTGGTGCTACAAGCACAACTGCTACTACTGGCAGTCCGGCTGCACCTGCGATGTGTACGGCTGGTACAGCTGGATTGACGATGACGGCTGGTGCTACAAGCACGACTGCTACTACTGGCAGTCCGGCTGCACCTGCGACGTGTACGACTGGTATTATGACGGCTATTACAATGGCGCCGTCTCCCTGACCGTGGGCAGCACCAAAACGCTGACGGCCTATACCAGCAGCAAAAACATCTATTGGACCACCGGCAATAAGAACATTGCAACCGTCAACAACGGCGTTGTCACTGCCGTCGGCTCCGGCACCACGTATATCTACGCTGAAAATTACTACGGCGACGTGCTGGAGTATTGGAAGGTAAAGGTGTCCGAACCCGCCAGCTACAAGGTGACCTACACCGCTTCCACGGGAATTGCCAGCGCCTCTCTGCCCACCGGCTCCATTGCCGCCGGGACGAAACTCAGCGCCGTGGGCAGTGTGACCCTGACTGCCGGTACCGGCTATGATATTGCCACCCTGGAACCCAAGCTCACCATGGGCTCCACGACCTTGGTGGAGGGCACAGACTATCAGGTCAGCAATGGTGTCATCACCTTTCAGGGCAGCAAAACTGTGACGGGGAATATTGTAGTTTCTGCAACCATTGAGAAAACGCAGGTTCCTGTGACTGTGACCAACACCGCCAACGCAACGGTCACCGCCACTGGCGGCACTAAAACCGACAGCGGCTATACGGTTGCCTATGGCGATACGCTGACGCTGACTGTGAGAGCCGCTGACGGCGCTGCACTGAATATCACCCCCAGCGCTTACACAGACACAGTCGAAAACGACACCCACACCTACACCATCACGCTGTCGAATGTGACGGCGGCGCAGACAATCACCATTTCCCCCGCAACTTCATCGGATAATTCCGACAGCACCAGCGAGTCCGCCGATGACCCAACGGAATCCCCGGGCATCGATGCGGTTTCTTCTACCGAATCTACCGAACGCTGAAAACGCCGTATAACCTGCAAGCGTCCCCAGGAACCATTTGGTTCCTGGGGACGCTGTTTTGCGCATCACACCTGCCACTGTCCCGGAAACCGCTGCTTCACCAGCGGCGGGAACGCCAGGTTCAGGTCCTCCGCCCCCAGGGGCGGCAGGCCCTCGAAGGCCGGGGACTCGTAAAACTTCCCATGCACCCCGGCCATGGCCCCGGGAGACAGCTCGTAGCACTGGAAGGCGTCAAAGGTCTCTCCCTGGGGCGTGGTAATTCCGAACTGGCCGCAGGGGCGGAAGCCCAGGCGGGGATAATAGTCCGGCTCCCCGAAAATAATCACGCCGGGATAGCCCGCCTGCGCCGCCAGGGGCAGGGTCTCCCGCAGCAGCCGTTCGCCCACGCCGCAGCCCTGCCAGTCCGGATAGACGCACAGAGGGCCAAACGTGACGGTATCGCGGCGGAGCTGGCCGTCCTGCACCCAGGACCGGGTATAGAGGATGGCGCCCACGATCTGGCCGTCCACCACCGCCGCCCGGCTCAGCTCCGGCAGGAAATCCGGATGGTCCCACAGCTGGTGGACGATGTAGTGCTCGTCACAGCCGGGGCGGTATTTATTCCAGAACGCCAGCTGGGTCATCCGCTCCACGGCCCGGCGGTCCGCGGCGGTCATGGGGCGGACCGTCACCTGCTCCGGCTGCAGCCGGGCCTTTCGCGCCGGGAACCAGCCCATCTCCAGCCGCACCTCTTTTCGTTCCAAATCGCGGTTGGAATAGCAGCAGGTATCCAGCCCAATGAGCGTAAAGCCCTCCTTCAAATAGAAGTCCACCGCCCGGACGTTGCAGGACTGCGTCTCCAGAATCACTGCCCGCCGCCGCTCCAGCCGGGCCTGCTCCCGCACCACATCCAGCAGCGCGTGCCCCAGCCCCTGGCGGCGGTAGGGCTCGTCCACCCACAGCTCCGTCACCCGCAGCCGGTTGGACCACACCTCGGGGCAGGTCTCCACCGCGGCGGCCAGGCGGCCATGCCGCACCACGCCCCAGGCCCAGGCGCCTGTCCAGTGGTCCTGATACAGCCGGTCAGGATTGTCATATTCCTCCGGCGTGTGGGTGATGGGCGGCTGAGCCGGTTGGGATTGGATTTGAATGGAAAACCCGTCCGCCGTCTGCGCCACGGCCACGTCATAGTACCGGCCGGTGGTATACCCTATGGGCAGCACCGTGCCTTTCCACTGCGCCTCCGGCAGATGGACAATGGGGAAGGGGGCCGCGTACAGGGCCTTCCGGGCAAAATACTGCCGGCGGGAGATGGCAAACACCCAGTGGGGCATGTCCACGCCGTAATAGTGTTTTGTAAAGGCGGCGCGAATCCGCAGGCCGTTGCGCCGCGCCACTGCCTGGGAGGAAAAGTTGTTGTCGCGGATGATGGAGCAGACCTCCTCCGCCCCCAGCTTCTCGAATGCATAGGCCATGCAGCCCCGGGCCGCCTCCGTGGCATAGCCGTGATGCCAGTGCGCCCGCTGGAACAGATATCCCACCTCCAGCACGGATTCGCCCTTACAGTCCTGCCAGGTCAGGCCGCACTGGCCGATCATCTGGCCGGTCTGCTTCAAAACCACAGCCCACAGGCCGAAGCCGTCGTGTTCGTACCGGGTCCGCTGCTTGGCCAGCCAGTCCTGCACCTCCGCTTCCGAAAAGGCATGCTCGTAGGCGTACATGGCGATTTCGTCCTGCAAAATCGCCCGCAGCGCGGGCAAATCCGCCTCGGTCATTTGCCGCAGGCCCAGGCGGCCGGTCTCCAGAATCCAATTTTGTTGCATATCGCGCCTCCTTCAGCTTGTCAGAAAAGCCCGCCGCTTTTTTGACCCGCTGGATTTCATCTGCCCGGGCACAGGGACTGTCCCCGGTTTGCTATAGTATATCACAAACAGGCGGCAATGTTTAGGGGCAGTTTGCGCCCATTCCTTTGCCCGCCGTCCATCCGGCTTCAGCGGCCCGGCGCCGCCTTCCCCCGCACCCCGCCAGCGCTTGCGGCGCACTGCGGCAGCAGGCGCCTTCCGAAATCCGCGCTTGACATCCAACAATTCGCATGGTAGGATAGTCTTTGGAAAATTCCCCGTGAAAACGCCGGATTTTCGTAAAATCGAATAAAAATTTTTCACAATTTTGTTCGCCTGTACAGTGATTTTGGCGGGGAGTGTGCTATAATTAATAGCTGGACTGGGAGAATTTCGCCCTGTCCGGCTGCGCCTGCGCGCCGCCGTTCCAACCGAATAAATCCTCAATTGAGGTTTATTAAATCACATTCATCATAATTTAGGAGGAACAATTTATGGCTAGACCTTTGGCTGATTATGTCAAGCTGCCCGGGTTTGACGAGTACAAGGAATGGTTCAAGGCGTTTGCCGACCTGAAGCGTGAGGACGGCATTCTGCAGATCACCTGGAAAACCAACGATGGCCCCATGCATCACAGCGGCATGTCCCATCGTGCCATGAGCCAGCTGACCCGTTACATCTCCATGGATCCTGAAAACGAGATCATCATCTACACCCACATCGGCGACAACTGGATGATCGAGTCCGATGCCAACGGTTGGGAGACCTACTCCGAGCTGCCCCGTCAGCGCTTTGAGCATCAGTACTTCGACGACACCAACCTGATTAAGAACATGGTGTTTGATCTGCAGGTGCCCACCATCGGCGCCATGCCCGGCCCCGGCTTCCACTGGGATTCCGCCATGCTGTGCGATGTGACCATCGTCACGGAAGACACCAAGATCGAGGTTCCTCATGCGCAGGGCGGTCTGGTCCCCGGCGACGGTATGGGCCTGATGTTCCAGCACTATCTGGGCACCAAGAAGGGCAACTACTACATGATGACTTCCCGTCAGGTCACCGCGCAGCAGATGCTGGATTGGGGCCTGTGCTCCGAGGTCGTGCCCAAGGGCAAGGCTGTCGAGCGCGCCTGGGAGATCGCCCGTATGTGGAAGACCATGCCCTATGAGAACCGCTGCATCATGTCCAACCTGGCCAAGCGTCCTCTGATGAAGCTGTTTATGGAGGATCTGAAGCTGCACACCACCTCCGAGCAGTACGGCTCCCTGCTGCGGATCGCCGCCGGCGAACTGGGCGACGAGAACTCCGCTCAGCAGGATGAGAAGTACATCAGCCGCGTCAACGACTACCGTTACGCCACCAAGGATATGGAGCAGCCCATGAACGCAGAGTTGTGGCGCGGCATGCCTGCCCGTGCAGCCGAGTGGTTCAAGAAGGTCGAGTCCGGCGAGATCGAGAACCCCTACGTTTTCGAGCACAGCAACGAGCCCGACTGGTACAACGCGTTCTAATTTCTGAACGAGCTTCGTATTTACAGTTTAACGCCCCGATGCGCTGCGCGCATCGGGGCGTTTTTTACGTTGCTTTGCGGCGCTGGTGCTTGCCTTTCTGCGTGGTTCCGGTGCGGAAAAGGCACCGCATATCCGCGCTGGATTTCCCTGAAAGACGCGCGCAAGAAATCCTGTCCCCAGGAAAATTCCCGGCTATCAAAGCCGCCCGCGCCGGAACCACCGCCGCTCTGCCCTGGGCGGCTGGCCCGGCAGAATGTCGTCACGATATTTGGCCAGATCGATGTCCTTTTCCATCACATACAGTCCGCCGAACAGGCCTTTGGTTTTCCCGCTGCGTACAAACCCATACTTTTCATAGAAGCGAATGGCATGGGCGTTGGAGGGCGCCACGCTGAGCTGCAGGGCCGTCCGGCCCAGGGGGCGGTAAAAGCTGACCGCCTGCCCGATGAGCTGAACCCCCATGCCGCGGTTCCGGTACGGCTCCCGCAGATAGAAAAACGGAATATAGCCCATGCCTTTGCGCTCCTCCCGCAGGGGATTGAGCTGCAGCACACCGGCAATGTCGTCCCCCGCCATGGCGAACACCATGGCGTTGGCATAGCCGCCGGAGGTCTGGCGGGCATCCTGCCAGAAGCCGGGGCCGTCAAAGCCCTCCAGGGTCCCGTAGATGTGCTCCCAGGCATCCTGGCGGAAGCGAATATACAGCTCCGCCTCCTGCGGCTCCACAGGGCGGTACCAGAAATCCTGCCGGTTGGGCGCTTTCTGCCGCGCCACGGTGGACAGGCCCGCCGGCAGATGGCTGTTGTCATTGCGGAAGACCAGGCGGAAGCGCCCCTCCTCGTACTCCAACAGGCTGACGGCCGTATTGTCGCTGCGGCCCACTTCAGAGAAGGGCAGCCCCTGGGGCCGGAAGAACAGCGCATACAGCACCGCGGCGATAATCCCGCCATGGGCAAAAATACAGGCCGTCTTTCCGTCGTTGGCCGCGGCCACTTCGGTCAGGGCCTGGATAAACCGGCCGGTGAACTGGTCAAACGTCTCGCTGCCGGGCACCTGCCATCGGGGCGGGTCTGTGTGGTACAGGTGCAGGGCCTCCGGGTACTCCCGGGCCATTTGCGCAAAGGGCATGTCCTCCCAGACGCCCATGTAGATCTCCCGAAAGCGCGGGTCCGTATGCAGCGTCAGGCCCTTTGGCACATAGACGGCGCGGGCCGTGGTGCGGGTACGGGTCAGGTCGCTGGACCAGCACACGTCCACGGGAATGTCCCGGAACCGCTTCTCCAGCGCCTGCATCTGCCGGTGGCCGTCGGGGGTGAGGAGGGAGTCATAGTGGCCATGGGTCCGGCAGTACAGGTTTCCCTCTGCCTCGCCGTGGCGAATGAGATAAATGGTTGTCATGTTGGCGTGCCTCCCCGGTGTTCACTCCCAGGGCCGGACGCCGCCGGTGAGCTGCGCCGCACTGGACACGCCGCTGCGTTCCAGATAGGCCGCCAGCCCGTCCCGGACCCGGACCGCCGCCATGGGGTCGGTAAAATTGGCGGTTCCGACAGCCACTGCCGCCGCCCCGGCCAGCATCAGTTCGGCGGCATCTTCTCCGGACTGGACGCCGCCCATCCCCAAAATCGGGATCTTTACGGCATTTGCCACCTGCCAGACCATCCGCACCGCCACCGGCAGCACCGCCGGGCCGGACAGGCCGCCCATATTGTTGCGCAGGATGGGCCGCCGGGTCTGCACGTCAATGCGCATGCCCAGCAGGGTATTGATGAGCGACAGTCCGTCGGCTCCCGCATCCGCCACCGCCCGGGCGATCTGCGTAATGTCCGTCACGTTGGGCGACAGCTTCACCAGCACCGGCACCGACGCGCCGGATTTGACGGCACGGGTGGCCTCTGCGGCCATTTCCGGCTGGGTACCCCAGGCCAGACCGCCGTGTTTCACGTTGGGGCAGGAGATATTGGCCTCGATCAGATCCACGCCGGCGGCGGAGACCTTTTCCGCCAGGATGCGAAATTCCTCCGGCGTATTGCCGGAGATATTGGCGATGATCCGTGTTCCGGCCGCCTTCAGCCGGGGCATTTCCTCCGCGCAGAAGGCGTCCACGCCGGGATTCTGAAGGCCGACGCTGTTGAGAATACCCATGGGCGTCTCGGCAATGCGGGGCGGGGGATTGCCGTCCCGGCGGTGCAGGGTCAGGCCCTTGACGCAGATGGCGCCCAGCTCCGACAGATCATAAAATTCTCCGTACTCCTGGCCGAAGCCATAGGTGCCGGATGCCACCACAATGGGATTTTTCAGCGCGACTCCGGCCAGATTGACCCGCAGATCAGGCATCCCAGACCACCTCCTCCGCGCAAAAGACCGGGCCGTCCTTGCAGACATGGCTGTAGCGCTCCTCGCCGTCCCGCACGGTCTTGCAGGCGCAGACCAGGCACGCGCCAATGCCGCAGCCCATCCGCTCCTCCAGGGAAACCCAGCAGGGCACGCCGGCTTCGGCGGCAGCCTGGGCCGTGGTCTTCAGCATGATTTTGGGGCCGCAGGCCAGGACGGCGGCATAGGAACCGCGTGCCAGCAGCGCTTTCACGCCATCGGCCACAAAGCCCTTTTCCCCCAAGCTCCCATCGTCGGTCATCACCTGCACAGTTTCGCAGGCGGACTGGAACTCCTCCAGCAAAATGGCCTGGGCGGCGGAACGGAACCCCAGCACCGCGCCGGCGCATTGGGCGGCCTTGGCCGTTTTCAGCAGCGGCGGCACGCCGATGCCGCCGCCGGCCACCAGAATCCGGCCCTCCGGCAGCGGGTAGCCGTTGCCCAGGGGCCCCAAGACGTCCAGCAGCTTCCCCGGCGTCCGGTCTGCCAGCCACTGCGTGCCGCTGCCTTTGACCTGAAAGACAATGCGCACACAGCCGTTTTCCGTGTCGCAGATGGAGATGGGGCGGCGCAGCACCCGGCTGTGGCCGCAGCGGATATGCAGGAACTGACCGGGCTTGGCCGCGGCAGCCAGCTCCGGCTGGCGCAGCTCCATGTCCACAAAGTCCCCCAGGCGCGTCACCCGCGTCACGGGGCAAGAATAGTTTTTTGACATGGTGGAAACCTCCTTTTTCGAGAGGTGCGCAAGGCAGCGCCTTGCGAGCTGTTTTCATCTGCCTTCGGCGGCGTATGTGCAGTCTCTGCGCCCGGCTGACGCCGGGGGGATGGCAGCACCTGGTCCTGCCTCCGGCGGCTCCCCCGGGGTTGAGAGGCAAGACTTGGTGGTAGCTGCGTTGGACGCACTGCCAACGATGCCGCCGGGGGCCGCTGTACGTTGTCGGAAAGTACTCAGGCGATGCACCCTCCAGCGTCTTAGGGCGATAGGGACGAAAGTGCATCCCAATTGGTAGGCACAGGCGCTCCAAGTACAACGCGAAAGGCCTGAAGTTCCCACCGCACGAGCGCGCCGAAGCGCGGCGTAGCTGCACAGTCCGGTCAGCAAAGGGCGCCGGTCAGGGAAGCGTAAGCCAATTCCAGTGCGCCAGGCCATTATCTTCGTACAACCAAACGTTCGACCGTACCGCACCAAAGGAACCACAAGACCAAACCCCCGTATTCCGGGGGAAGGTCTTGGAGGGGGGCGAAGCCCCACTCCGAGCGCGTTTTCTTTTCCCCGTTTCTTTGTCGCGTGACAAAGAAATGGGGCCGCCGGATGGCGCATGGTCCGAAGGGCCGTGAAGGCGGAGCCCAGGGGACCAGCCATCAAGGCAGCGCCTTGCGCACGACCCCGGCGTCAGCCGGGCACAGCAAAACCGCCTCAGAGCACCGTCACAAACCGCCCGATGTCGTCGCGCATTCTGACCGCTTCTTTGGCGGCCAGCTCTGCGTAATCGGCGCCGTCGGAGCCGGTTTTCTGCCAGGCGCACATAATGCCCCGGGAGGAATTGACCACCGCGCCATGGCCCAGCTCGTCAAAGGCATTGGCCACGTCTTTGGCTTTGCCGCCCTGCGCGCCGTAGCCGGGAACCAGGAAAAACAGCCGGCTGTATTTCTGCCGCAGCGTCTTCAGGTCCTCGGGATGGGTGGCGCCCACCACGGCGCCGATGTTGCTGTACCCATAGCGGCCATACTGCTCACCGCTCAGGCGCATGGCCAGATCGGCCATGACCGTGTGGACCACCCGGTCCCCGGCAATCAGATCCTGCAATTCTCTGGAAGACTTGTTGGAGGTCTTTACCAGCAGGAAAATGGCCTTGCCCTTCTCCTGGCAGTATGGCAAAAACGGCGCAATCCCGTCGCTGCCCAGATAGCCGTTGACTGTCAGGCAGTCGCAGTCAAAGGGGGATATGGTCCGGCCATCCAGCTCCACGCCGCCAAAATACGCCTGCGCATAAGCTTCGGCAGTGGAGCCGATATCGCCGCGCTTGGCATCCAGAATGACGTAAAATCCTTTTTCCCTGGCATAGGCCACCACCCGCTCCAGGCAGGCAATTCCCTCCGCCCCCAGAACCTCATAAAACGCCGACTGGGGCTTCACCGCCGGCACAATGGGCGCCAGCGCATCCATCAGCCCCCTGCAAAATTGAAAGTACGCCTCAGCCACGCCCCGCAGGGTCTTGCCATACTGGCCGAAAGCCGCCTGCACAATATGCGGCGGAATGTATTCCAGCTTCGGGTCCAGCCCTGCCACAGTGGGGTTCTTTTTCTCCCGAATTTTTTCCTGCAAAACATCCATGGACATGGTGATTCCTCCCTGTACATAATTTATGGGCTTTGAAATATTGTATCATAAATCCTCTGGCAACGGAAGTTGTTTTGCGAAAAATCTGCCCGCAGCCGGCGGGCCTCCAGAAATTGCGGGAAAGTGAAGAAAAATCTAAATAAAATGGTTAATTTTTCTTTTCCGTGGGCATGCTAACCTCGGAGGTGCAAAAGCATGCAACACAATGAAGAAAAAAAGCCGAACAAGCTTCGGCGGCTGTTTGCGGAGAAGGGCTACTACATAGCCCTGGTCCTCTGCATTGCAGCAGTTGGAATTTCGGGTTATGTATTCATCCGCGCCCTGTCCAGCGGCGGTGAGGATACCGACGAGGCCCAAATGGGCGTGCCGGTCACCGTGGAGACGCTGCCGGAAGCATCCGCCAGCACCGGCAGCCAGACCGGCGGCAGCACCGCCGCGTCCTCCACCGATTCCGCAGACGGCACGGAAGCCAGCGCCGTCTATACGGACGACTATCTGGGCTCCGTGGTGGTCATTGACCACGCCAACGGATACTCCACGGTCTATGCCAACCTGAA